>JAQGJH010000145.1 GCA_028290705.1 Hyphomicrobiales bacterium | reverse complement strand
CGTCCGGCTGCCCGCGTGCCGAACGTCGTCAGCCCGCGAGGCGATCCAGAATCCATCCCGTCAGCACTCCATTGTAGAGCGTGACGCCGAGCCCCTTGGCGAAGACGAGATAGTAGAGAAGCGAAGCCGTTCCGCCAAACATCAGTGCGCGCTTCCAGGTCTGCCCCGCCCGCTCCCGCAGGAAGGCGACGATGAAGACCGGGATGGACAGATAGAAGCCGAAGATCAGGATCGCGCCGATGAATGCCAGGAAATAGGCCCAGACGATCACTTCGCGGCGAACGGTTTCGCGTTCGTCGGCAGGCGCATCGATCACTTCGGCGTGGCCGAAGTGCACCTCGTGGCCAACGACGCTCGCGGCTTTCAATTCCGCCTCCCGGATTTCATCCCGCTCGCCATCGGCATCGGGCTTGCTGCGGCTGTCGAGAAAGATCTGCAACAGGCACAGGCCGATCCCCGGAATGCCGACCGTCAGCGGCATGAAGCGCGCGCCGGCCGGATAGGTCATGGCGATACCGACCATCAGGACGAAGACCGCGAGCATGAAGAGTGTCATGGACTGACGCGACAGGCTCATTGGGACACCTTCAGATGGTCGATGGCCGAGGGGCGGCGGCTCTTGTAGATGGCGAACGCGACGGTCGCGACGATCATGGCGATGAGCACGAGCGAGAGCGGCCGGACGAAGAAGGAGTAGCCCCAGAGGTCGAGCGCCTTGTGGAGGGATTCCTCCGCGATCCGGCCGAGCACCAGGCCGATGACGAAGGGAGCGCGTGGCCAGCCGGCCCTCAACATGGCGTAGCCGACGGCGCTCATCATCACGAGAATGACGAGGTTCTCCCACTGGCCTTCATTCACATAGGCGCCGATCGCCACCATGACGATGATGAAGGGCACCAGCATGGAGGCGTTGATGAAGGTGAGCACCGCCACCCAGCGGGTGATGAAGAGCAGGAAGGTGACGGCGATCAGGTTGCCGACGACGAGCGCCCAGATCAGCGTCCAGACGAGATCGAGATGCTGGGTCAGCATGGCCGGGCCCGGCTGGATGCCGAGAATAAGGAACGCACCCATCATCACGGCCATGCCGGACGATCCGGGAATGCCGAAGAAGAGCGTCGGCAGCAGCGAGCCGCCCTCCTTGGCGTTGCTCGCCGTCTCGGGCGCGATCACGCCCTCGACCGCGCCGTGGCCGAACCGCTCCGGCGTCTTGGAACTCTGCACGGCGTGTCCGTAGCAGAGCCAGGCAGCGGCGGAACCGCCGAGCCCCGGCACCATGCCGATCATCGCTCCGATGATGGACGTGCGCAGCGCCAGGAACCAATGGCGCGGCACTTCCATCACGCCTTCGAAGATCTGCTTGTAGGAATATTTCACGTTCTCCATCGAGATCGACGAGATCGAGCCTCCCTTGACCGCCAGCGTGATCATCTCCGGCACGGCGAAAAGCGCCAGCACCAAAGTGACGAGACTGACGCCGTCCCAGAGGAAGAGGTAGTCGCCGGCAAAGCGCGTGGTGCCGGTCTGCGGATCCATGCCGATCGTGGCGAGCATCATGCCGAACAGACCGACGATCATGCCCTTGAAGATGTTTCGCCCGCCCGCCAGGAAGGCGATGAAGGTGATGCCGAGAATGGCCAGAAGGAAGAATTCAGCCGGGCTGAACGCCAGGATGACCGGCTCGAGCACCGGGATCATGATGGCGAAGACGCCCGCGCCGATGATGCCGCCGACGCCCGATGCCGTGATGCTCGCGCCGAGTGCGCGGCCGGCCTCGCCTTTCTTGGCCATCGGGTAGCCGTCGATCGTGGTGGCGGCGTCGTCGCCGTCTCCGGGCACGCCGAACATGATGCTGGAAATCTGGCCGCTGGTGCCGTTGACCGCATGCATGGTGAGGAGGAAGACCGCGCCCTGCGTCATGTCCATGCCGAACACGAAGGGGATCGCCAATGCGATCGAGAGCCGGCCACCAATTCCGGGAGTCGCCCCGACGATCAAGCCGATCAGCACGGCGATCAGCATCAGACCCATCGTCTGAGGCGAAGTCAGCAGCGCGCCAAGCGAGCTGAACATCACGTCAATCATCAAAAAGCCTCCCGTGACGCAGTCTTGGGCCGCGCCTTGATGCTGACCCTAGAATCGACGGCAGCAAAGGTAAATTGAAAGCTTTGAAATGCAGATACAAAATGATTTAACCTCGGGAGCCTGCGTGAAACGCAGGCATGGGGGCGGCCGATGCGGATCGAGGACCTGGACTTCAGCAAGCTTCGGGCGTTCCAGCTCGTCGCCACTCACGGCACTCTCGCGGCCGCCGCGACGCACCTTCGGCTGACGGTTCCGGCGGTTTCGGCGAAGCTGCGCCGGCTGGACGACGTTTTGGGCGTGGCGCTTTTTCGCCGGCTCCCCAACGGACTCGTGCTGACGCCGGCGGGCGAGCGCTTCCTGCGTGACGTGACGCCCCTGCTGCAGGAGGCCGAGCAGGCGCTGGCCAACGTGCAGTCCGGATCGAGTGCGCATGCGGACGAGACCGGCAGCCTGTCGCTGTCCATCGGAGGCGACTACACGGCCTATTTCGTCCCGAAGCTGAATGCCTTCCTCAGCGAATTTCCCAAGGTCCAGGTGCACATGCGGGTGTCGCGGTCGTCCGACGCGCTGGCGGGCCTGCAATCGGGCAAGCTCGATTTCTGCCTTGGCATCTATCCCCGGCTTCCGGCCGGCATCGCCGCCAAAGTAGTGGCGCGCACGACATTGTCGCTGATTGCGCGAAAGGCGGATTCCGGGCCTCCTGCCACGCCGGCCGATCTGGTAACGGACAGGCTCATCGTCGCGCCACGCGGCACGGCCATGCGTCAATTGGTGAGGAAACTCGATTTCGCCGCAGAACCGATGAGCCTGCTCGAATGCCCGACGTGCCAGACCGCCATCGATCTGGTGCGGCTCGGCTCCGGTCCGGCGGTCGTGCACACGAGTTGCGTCCGGCGCGCCGAAGCCCCGGACATTCACGCGCTGGATCTCGGCGAGAAGATGGGGTCGCTTCAGCTCGTGGTTCTGTACAGGCGCGGCAGTCGCCGCACCGTCGCCGCCCAGGCCTTCTTCGATCACGTCACGCGGTGATCGATCAGGCGGCGAGGCCGACGCGGCTGCGGTCATGCGCGAGCTCGCGCGCCTCGGCCGGCGCCAGCGCTTGCGACACGATGAAGCCCTGCACCTCGTCGCATCCATGCTGACGCAGGAACTCGATCTGCTCAGGCGTCTCGGCGCCTTCCGCCGTCACGGCGATCTGCATGTTGGCGGCCAACCCCAGCACCGCGCAGACGATCCAGTCGCATTCGGGATCGCTGACGACGTCGGCCACGAACGAACGGTCGATCTTGACCCGCGTCAGCGGCAGTTTGCGCAACGACGTCAGGGATGAATAGCCCGTGCCGAAATCGTCGAGCGAGATCTGCACGCCGAGCAGGCTCAGACGCTCCAGAATGGCGACGGCGCGTTCCGCCTTGGCCATGAAGACGGATTCGGTGATCTCGATCTCGAGGCGATGCGGCTCGAGCCCGAAGGCCTCGAGGTTGCTTTCGATGCGTTCCGCAACTCCTTCGCTGCGAAACTGCACCACCGAAAAGTTCACCGCCAGACGCAAGTGTGTCGGCCAGGTCGAGGCCTCGCGGCACGCTGCGGCGAAGATCTGTTCGCCGAGTTCCTGCATGAGGCCGGCTTCTTCCGCGATCGGGATGAAGGTCGTGGGAGGAATCGACCCGAGTCGCGGATGCGACCAGCGGGCCAGTGCTTCGAACCCCGCGATGGCGTCGTTTCGGAGAGAATAGAAGGGTTGAAACTCGACGCCGATCTGGTCTGTTCCGATGGCTGCGCGCAGATCGCGCTCGATCTCCCGACGCTCCTCGACGGCGGCGGCATCCTGATCTTCGAAGAAACAGTGGCGGCTGCGTCCATCGCGCTTGGCCCGATAGAGCGCTCCGTCGGCGTTGCGCAGCAATGTCTCGGGTGTCTGCCCGTCCGATGGCGCCAGCGCGATGCCGATCGACGTCGAGCAGTTGCGGCGAACGCCTTCGACGATGAAGGGAGCCGAGAAGGCCTTGAGGATGCGCTCGGCCAGAATGACGGCGGCCTTCGGCGAGGCGATGTTGTGACCCACGACCGCGAATTCGTCGCCGCCTAGTCGCGCGACGCTGTCGCAATCGCGGATGCTGCTGTTCAGGCGCTCGGCGACCTGCAGAAGCAATTGATCGCCCGCCAGATGGCCGAGTTCGTCGTTGACCTCCTTGAACTTGTCGAGGTCCAGATAGAACACCGCGAAGGGCTCGCCGAAGCGATTGAGACGTGCGGTCGCGCTGGCGAGCGTGTCGAGAAGCCCGGCGCGATTGGGAAGCCGCGTTAGCGGATCCTCCTTGGCTTCGCGCTGCGCTGAATATTTGCCCACCAGGCCGGCGAGCATCTCCTGCCCGTGGCTGACGACGGCGCGCACGAGCACGAAGAGGTACATGAACATCAGAAGAGCGATGAGATAATGCATCGGTTCGTCGCGGCCGAGAAAGATCGAGGCGAGGGACCCCACGATGGGCATCATAAAGGCGATGGCCGCGACGGGAATGCTGGCCAGCACGAACGCGCCGCCGCACAAATATCCCGTACACAGGCAGATGACGAGGAGCTGCATCGCGGGCGAGCCGGTCTCGAAGAACAGCACGGGAAGCAGCGACCAGAGCGCGCCGAGGATGAAGGCGTTGAGCACCGCCCGACGGATGGTGCGGGCGGACATCTGCGTCACGGCCACGCGACGCCGCGTCGCGCGAAGGTAGAAGTAGGACGCATAGACGATGATGGCGAAACCCCAGGCGATCGACAGCTCGGGCTTGTCGGATTGCAGGCCGGCCGCGACGAACACGATGGTGCTGACGATATTCACCACCATGATGCCACGCGTGTAGCGGCACAGGGCATTGATCTGGTCGGCCCGGGCGCGCGCCGCATCTTCCATGTCGAGGACCGGTCCTCCGAAGTAGGACTGGTCACCCGACAAAATCTTGATGAGTGCGCTCATAGGGTACTCTCGACGGCCACAACGTCAGCCGTGAGCAATTTGACCCCGTAAGACTGCCAATATCTTTATAAAACCAGCGGCCAGGCTTCTGCCTAGCTTTAAGGTAAAGGAATCTTGAGCGGCGCTTGGCTTAATATTCCCACTCAGCGCCGACTCCGACCGACGTGCTGCCGCCGGCCCCGACCTCCGTCTGGACCCGCAGACGCCGCGTCACGTCGACGTCGACCGAAAGCCCGCTTTGTTCCGCCGTCGCCCCGGCCTTCACGCCGATGCTCACCCGGTCGCTGATCGCGCGGGAAATGCCGACCGACGGCCCGCCCGCGCCGGCCTGGATGTCGAGGCTGTCGACGCCGAGCGACTTGCGCAGGCGTTCGAAGGAATCGTCCCCGCCGCCGCCCGAGAACTGGCTGGCCGCCTGGGCGAGTTGCAGCGCCTGGAAGGGCGAAAGGCCGCCCGAGGCGCGCGAGAAGAGAATGCGCGACAGGACTTCGTCCTGCGGCAGATCCGGCTGCGACGAGAAGGCGAAGGACGGCTCGTCGGCTGGCCCGGTCACCGCCACGTTGGCGGTGACTTCGCCAGCCTGTGTGGAGGCGAGAAAATCGAGATCTGGCACAAGGCTGCCGGTGAAGGCCAGACGCCCGCGAGAGAAGTCGAGCCGTTGTCCCAGGATTGCAAGGCGGCCGCGCGCGAGGTCGAAGGCGCCGATCGCCACCGGCTCGCTTGTCGTGCCGGTGAGCCGCAGGGACCCTCCCAGCACGGCATCGAGGCCGCGACCGCGCACGAAGATGCGGTTGGGCGCGGTGATCGACAAATCGAGCGTCGCCACGAACATGGCGGCACGGCCACCGCGCGCGGCGCGAGCGCGGCGCTCGGCGGCGAGGCGGCGCGCCACCTGCGGCGGCGGCGCGATGTGGCGGGTCTTTTCGATCGGACGAAGCGTAGTCGGAAGCCGGTCCGGGACGGCGACGTCGAGACGGGTCAAGTCCACACGGCCGCTGATGCGCGGCGTGCGGGCCAGCGGACCGGTCAGGTCGAGGGCGAGGTCGGCGGTGGCGTTCAACAGGCTGTTGGAAACCAGGGCGGCGCGTTGGCCGCGGATCGAGATATTGCCCGGAAAACCCGCCACGGGATCGATGTCGACGCGACCGCTCGCTGTGATCCGACCGTCGCGCGGCGTGCTGGCGCTGGCGCTCTCGATGATCAGAGTTTCGCCTTCCGCGCGGAGCCGGGCATTGATGGCGTCGAGCTGCACGCCCTGAAGCGTGTCGCGGAACGTGCCGTTGGCGAGGGTGGCATTGCCCGAAACCCGTGGCGCTGCGCGCGTACCCGCCACGCGCATGTCGATTGCGACGCTGCCGGTGAGACGTCGTCCTTGCGGTCCGAGCGTCGCATTTGCGACGGCTGCGTCGATGCGTCCCTGCGCGCGCAGGTCGAGCGGCGCCGCCGCCGCGAAGGGGATTGCGCCCTCGAGTGTCAAACGTCCGGCCGAACCGGCATTGATCGCGGCGTCGATCGTGGCGCGCTGGTTCTGGAGATTGCCGCGCGCCGTGATGGCCAGCGGCGGCACGCCGGAGTTGCGCAATTGCGGTGCGACCAGGCGAGAAATTTCGACGCGATAGCTTCCTGCCGGAGACGCGGAGGTTCCGGTGATGCGCGCTTCGCCCTGGAGCGTTCCGGAAAGTCCGGTGCCGGGCACGAAGATATCCGCCGCCGACAGCGGAATCGCGCGCGCCTCGATGGTGAGGTCGAGGCTGTCGCCCGCCCTGCCCTGCAGCGCAAGCTGTCCGCCCTGAATGGCGACGACGACCCGCTGCAGGTCCACACCGCCGTCCCGGAAGGTGATCTGCGCAGGGTTGCTCAACGCGACGCGATTGTTGCCGCGTTGCGCCACGAGGCGCGACACGTCGAGGCGCGTGGCCTCCCCCGGCACGAGCCGCGCTGCTGCATCGAGATTGAACCCGCGCGCCTTGGCGGCCAGCACGATGTCGCTGGCGTCCGCAGCGCCGCGCGCGGTAAGCCGAATGGCCGAGAAGGTCTCGCCCGCCACCACGGCTTCGTCCACCGTCACGGTTCCGTCGACGACGGGGCGCGCGTAAATGTCCCGCAGGTCGGCATTGGCCGAGAAGGTCCGGATCCGCGCATCGCCGGCGCGCAGGCCCACGCCATTGGCGTTGACGCGCGCATTCTGGCGGCCGTCCGGCGCATCGAGGTCGATCGCAGCGGAAATGCGTCCGTCGAGCTTGGTGAGAACAAGCGCCGAGAGATCGTCGAGATCAGCCGCGTCGAGCGCGATGCTGCCGCGTGCGAGATTTTGCGCGTCGACCTGGCCCGAGCCCCGCAGCGTGACGGAGCCGATCCGCACGTCCAGTTGGTCAAGCACGTAGCCTCCCTCCGGGCGCTGCGCCACGCGCCCCACGCCGGTCGCAGGCTTGCGGTCGATCGTACCGGAAAGTTTCGCGTCGGCCGCGAAGGCCCCGCGCAGATCCGTGACGTTGGCGTCGAGGATGAGGTTTTCGATGGGGCGGCCAAGGGCCGTGGCGCGCGGCGATTCCGCCGTCAGGATGACGTTGGGGCGATCGAGACCATTGGTGAGGCGCGCGCGCAGGCTGGCGGTTCCACCCAGACGTGAATCGGCGCGCGACAGATCCGACACGTCGATGCGCGCCGTCAGGTCCGCGTCCGCGGGCTCGGCGAAGCCAGCGACGTTGGCCCGCATGTTGGCGCCTGTGAGTTGCAGCGCCTCGAACTCATAACGCCCGCGCGGGGCCGTGCGGATCGTGCCCGCAATGCGCGGCGTGCGACCCAGCAAGGCGTCGGCGGCCGGCACTCCCGTGCGGAGCTCGTTCGTGCGCGCATCCACCACCGCCGTGACGCGGCTGTAGCGCGGCGATCCATCGAGCGCGACGTCGATTTCCGAACGTCCGCTCAATGCCAGTCCGGCGATTTCGCCAAAGCGCGCGAGTTCGGCCGCCCGGACGGAGGCGCGGCCGTCGATGCGATTGCGGCCCAGTTCGCCCGCATAGGCGATTTCGATGCTGGGGGAGCGCAGCCGCATGGTCTCGTAGCGGCCGTTGCCGGACAGATCCGTCTCGCCCCGCAGGGTCACGTCGATTCGATCGCCAATGGCGCGGGCGAGCGCCGGATCGCTCAGCGCCAATCCGCTCGCGGTCACGTCGGCGGCAAGCCGAATTTTCGTCGCGTCCTCGGTGACGGCGCCGGTCGGGTCGGCCGTGAATGTGGCGTTCAGCCGTTGCAGAACGCCTTCCGGAAGTCGTGCGTCGGCGAGATCGAGCTTGGCGGCGATCCGCGGCTGCGAGGCCGTGCCGGTGACGGTTCCGTCGAAGACCAGGCGGCGGATCTCAGCCTCGCCGGCGCGGGTGACGCCTTGCTGGCTCGGCACGGCGCGGGCCTGAACGTCGAAGTTCAGAGTCGAATCTGCGCCATAGGCGCCCTTGGCGTCGAGGCGTGCGATCTGCGACACGAGGCTCAGGCTCGAGAGCGAAAAGCCGCCATCGTCGCCAAAGCGCATGTCGCCGGTGAGTTGCGTGGTTCCCGGAAAGACGGGCGCGGCCGGGGCCGGCAGAAGGCCCGCGATCTGGGCCGCGAGATCGAGGCCGAGACGACGGACGGGCCCTTCACGGCGCAATTGCGCCGCGCCCTTGGCGCCTACGCTCGGACCGGCATCGAAGTTGAGATCGGCGCGGAAATCGTCGAGCGTCCCTTTGCCGACGAGATCGAGCTTCACCGGAGGTTCGTTCGGAATGCCGGCGACGCGCGACAGGAATCCGCCCGCGGGTTCATCGAGCGCAACGTTCAGGTCGAGCACGTTCGTCTGCGGCACGAAGTCGAGCCGCGTCGTCAACGATCCGGCGGCATCGAGGCGCTTGGCGTCGAGCCGCAGCGCCAGGCCCTCGGCAGGGTTGCCGATCGAGAGGCTGCCATTGGCTCCAGCCCGTAGACTGGTGCCGAAGACCGGCTCACCCAGCGCCAGTTCCTGCAGGCTGAAGGCTTTCACCTCCACCTTGACGGGCAGTTCAGGAAGGATCGGCTGATCCTCGCCGGAGATGGGCTCCTCGGCAGGCAGAGGGCTGCGCAGGATTTCGAGCTTGCCGATCTCGAGCGTGTCGATTTCCAGTCGGCGCAGCAACAGCGCGGTGCGCCGCCAGACCAGACGCGCGCGATCGAGGCGAAGCCATTCGCCATCACGGTCCGAGATGACGATGTTGCGCACCGTCGCGTCGGACGACAGCGCACCCTCGACCGAACCGATGGTGACGCGCGTGGCCGGCGTCGACAAGGCGCGCGAGATCAGGCTCGCCAGATAGGACTGGTCTTCCTGCGCACGCCCCTGCCCGACGAAGGCGAGCGTGACGGAGCCGACCAGCGCCACGAAGGCGATGCAGAGAAGAACGAGATGGCGCGTCTTTTTCATTCAGAAAGCCTGGCCGATGCTGACATAGACCGCCACGGGCCTGTCGCCGCTGCGCTTGTTCACCGGGGTCGCCACGTCGAGGCGGATCGGCCCGATGGGCGTGAGATATCGAAGTCCGAGGCCGGCGCCGACAGCAACGAATTCCTTGAAGTCCGGAAGGCTGGAACTGAAGGCTCCGCCGACGTCCACGAAGGGCACGATCCCGATCGTGTCGGTGATCTTGATGCGCGCTTCCGCCGACGCCTCGAACAGACTCCGGCCGCCCACGATGCTGCCGAAGGCCATGGGGCTGACCGTGCGGTAGGTGTAGCCGCGCACCGAACCGCCGCCGCCGGCAAAGAAGCGATGGCCCGAGGGAATGTCGCCGAGATCCGCGCCGCCGATCGTCCCGAGCCCAAGTCGGCCCGCGAGCACGTAGCGCGAATCTTCATCCAGCGAATAATAGGCCGAGCCCACCGCCTTGGCCTCGATCAGGCCGACGGTGGAGCCCAGCGCCGTCGGGTAGCCCGTGACCGTTCCGGTCAGGCGCACGCCCTTCTTGGGATCGAGAAGATTGTCGGTCGAGTCGTAACGCACGCCCGCCGTCAGGCCGATCAGCGTAGCGTCGACGCGACCCAGCGCATCGGACGAACTGGATCGTTCACCGGTGACGCCGCCCTGAATCGAGAACGTGTCGGTGAAGCGATGTCGAACCGCCAGCGTGGCACCGCCGGCGCGGTTGGTGTAGCCGCCGAAGCGACGGTCGCCGACGCGCTCGCGCACACCAAAGGCGTCGATCAGCAGATCGTTGCGCGTGCCGCCCAGCGCCGGCTTCTCGAAGCTCGCAGCGATGCGGCTGCCGAGATCGTTGAATTTGAAATCCTTGATGCTCTTGATCTGTGTGCCGTCGACACGCGGCGCCAGCATCAGATCGCCCTCGAGCCGCAAGCGCTCGGCGCCGCCGAACAGATTGCGGTGCTCCCAATAGCCGCGCAGTCCGGGACCATCCTTGGTGGAGTAGCGGGCCGAGAAACCGACCACACGCGGCAGGCGCTCGGTCACGTCGACGAACAGCGGCAGATTGCCGTTGGCGTCGAGGGTTTCGCTCTCGCGAATGCGCACCGAGCCGAGCGCCGGAATGCGCGCCACGGACTTGCGCGTGTCGGCAATCTTGGTGGGCGAGTAGGATTCGCCTTCCTGAAGATAAATGTAGCTCGACACGACGCGCGGATCGACGTCCTTCGTGCCGTCGATCGTGACGCGGCCGATGCCCGCGACCGGCCCGGGAAGCACCGGGATGTCGACGTCCATCGCATCGATGCGGTGATCCACGACGGCGCTGAGTTCGCCGATCTTGGCGAGCGGACGCGATTGTGCACGGAAGTGGTCGACGATGAGGGTCTGCTGGGCGCGGACGTCCGCCGAGCGCGCCGGATCGCCTGGCTTCAGCGTGACTGCGCGGCGAGGAAGTCCCTCGGGTGCGGCGGCGGGCGGATAGTTCAGATCGACCTGTCGCAGACGGAACAGCGCGCCTGTTTCGGCCACGATGCGCACCGGGACCGCGGCGCGATTGCGATAGGCTTCGGCGGCCGCGGAGGCGCGGCGCAGACCCTGCTCGCCGGTTTCCACGGGGGCGCCCGCGATGGTGACGCTCAGCCGCGCATCGTAATAGCCGAGCGCCCAGAGCGCATCGAGCATCGGGTTGAGGTCGATCTGCGCGCGCCGGAAGAGCGCTTCGCCGTCGAGGGGACGATCCTGGCGCAATTTGTAGAGCGTGGAGGCATCCCGCAGGGCTTGCTTGAGATCCGTCTTGTCAACCGGATCCTGACCCGTCGTCTCGATTTCGAGCGCATAGGAAATTGCGTCCGGCACGACGTCCGGCGGCTTGTCGGAGAAGCCGAACAGGCCGAAAAAGTCGAATGCGTGAGCGGGCGCCGTCAGACTGGCCGACAGAGCCACCCCCCCGGCCAACACCCATGCCCGCATGGCAAAGCCGGCCCTCGGGGCTCCGGGCCTGTCAGAATGCTTCCGAAACGCGCACGCAGGCCACGGAAATCGGGTGTCGGGACGGGCCAGAACGAACCTCCGGGGAAACTTTTCCGACGATCTGTCGCAGCCGTCATAGGAGAGTAAATCCTCCTGGGCGGCAAGCTTGGCCCTTTGAATCGTGATGAGTTTCAGGCGCGTGTGGCAGACCTTCCGACAAGTCTGCCACACTCGACCGCTCAGGACTTTCCGTCGAGCATCACGCGTGTCTTTTCGCGGACGGCCGCCGGCGTCTGGTAAAAGCGCTCGACGATGGGCTGGATGTCCGCGGGCGGCAGATATTTGATTTCGGACTTGGTCTTCTCGGCTTCCTGCAGCAATTGCGGATCGGCCAGCACCTCCTGGAAGGCTTTTCGCAGCGCCGCGAGACGTTCGGCCGGGACGTCGGGCGTGGCGATGAAGGGACGGCCGAAGATCCAGGGGCCGAACACCAATTCCATCATCTGCTTCTGCTCGGCCGTCACGTCGAGATCGAACGCGTTGGCCACCCCGGGCAATTCCGGATGGTTGCGCAGCGACGTTTGCAGCAGCACCTTGACCTCGCCGCGCTCGATCGGCCCCCAGAGCCGCGCCTTGAGCGTGGTGACGTTGAGCCCGCACATGCCGTCCGCCTCGCCGGCTTCGGCGGCGTTCATGGCGTTCGACAGACCGGGATAGCCGGTCACGATGTTCCACTTCCATCCCATGATGCTTTTCAGCGTGATCGCGTCCAGCGTCGATCCCGACGACGGGCCGACGCCCGCCACCATGAGCCCCTTGCCCGAACCGGCCAGCGCTTTCACGTCCGTGATTTTGGACGCCGACCAGAAGGCGCAGGTCGATATTTCCTCGTTGGCCGAGCCAAGCCAGACGAATTTGCGTGAGTCCCATTTGGCGACGTCGGGCGTCAGGAACGGCGCGGTCGCCATGACCGGAGTGATGATGCCTATGTTGGTGCCGTCCTTGGCTGCGACGTTGAGCAGATAGTTCACCTGCGCGATGCCGCCCGCGCCCGGCATGTTGCGAACGACGACCGTGGGATTGCCGGGAATGTAGCGGCTCAGATGCCGCGACACGAGGCGGCCGTAGAGATCGAAGCCGCCGCCGGTGGACGAACCCACGTAGATGGACACTTCCTTGCCCCGGTAGAAATCCGCGACGGGATCGGCCTGCGCGGACATCGATGTCGCCAGGATCGCGAGGCTGCCGCCCACGAGGGCACGACACAGTCGGCGTGCTGCGCTTTCGCGCGCGGTGGATGCGTTGAGTGGCATGTGGAACCTCCGGAGCGTGATGTCCGGAGGTTCCAGCAAGCCATGTGCCAGCTAACGATCGAGGCTCAGCAGCCGCGGCAGATCGAGTTCACCGCTTTGTCGTTGGCGCTGTTGAGACTGCGCTCGCGCGCAGCTGCGGCGTCCCTCATGCTGTCGCGCTCGCAAGTTGCGACCAGGTCCTTCGGCTGCGATTGACGATCCGCCAGTACCTGCCGGCAGCGGTCGGCGTTGGCTGCATCGGTGCGCGACCCCGACACCGAGGGATTGTTGCCCAGAGTTCCGGTGGAGGGACGGAGGTTCGCGGGGGAGCCGCCGCTGGTCGCGTTGGCGCCCGTATCCCGCTGAAGGTTGGTGTTGCTCTGCCCCTGCCCGCTCTGCGTCGCCGGATTGGCAGGCGCGACACCGGCCGCTGGCGGGTTGGCGGCTGGGTTCGATCCGCCGGCGCCCGGAGGTGCGTTGGTCGTGCCCAGCGTCGGGCTGTTGCCCGTCCCGGTGGTGGCGCCACCGCCGGTGGCAGGAGGATTGGCGGCGGGATTGGATGCGCCGGCGCCGGGAGGCGCGGACGTGCCGAGAGACGATCCACCCGTTGCGCCCGACGACGAGCCCGCCGCGCCGCCGCCGCTCGAGCCTGCCGAACCGCCACCGCCGCCGCCCCCTCCGCCGCCTCCACCGCCACCGCCGCCCGACTGAGCGAATGCCGTGACACCGAGGCTGAGCGCGAGGGCGCCCGCGAGTGCTATGGTCTTGAGGCCTGTCATCTGTTCCTCCGTGTTAGCGAGCCGATGCGAGTGTGCGAGGCGTTACGCGCGGCGGATCGGTGACGAAACGCGGGCGCATGACATGCGCCATTTCGGCCGCCACGCCCCGCGATGCGCCGAGGCCGCGCGGGAAGCCGGTGCGACGGCTGTAGTCGGGCGCCTGACTGACGCGACGTGAGGCGTCGAGTTCCTGGGCGCAGTAAAGATCGAGCGCGGTGATGCCGCCGACCGCAACGGCGGCCAAGACGACATTGTCCCGCTGCGGATTGTCGTGATCCATGCCGAGCGACAATGTCGCCAAATCGAGCGCGTCACCGCCGACGCGTCCCCAGATCCAGGACGAAGGATCCGCCGACGACAGGACACCCAGTCCCGTGCCGATTTCCCGCAGTCCGTAGCTGCGAACGAGCGTCTCGCGATCGTGCAAGCCGAGAAAGCGCGTGAAGACCTGCGGGGCGAAAAGCTCCGCCAATCCCAGGCCTATCGAGAAGTACCCAAGACCGCGTGCCATCGATCTGGCGCGCGCCGCCTTGCGCTCATAGGCGCGCTGCGTGTGGATGTCGACACCGTGCATGCGATGATTCCTCAGGGTTTGAGAACGACCTTGATGCAACCGTCATGCTTATGTTTGAACGTCTCGTAGAGGGCGGGACCGTCCTCGAGCCGCGCCGTGTGCGTGATGACGAAGGAAGGGTCGATCTGGCCTTGCTGGATGCGCTCGAGCAGGTCGTCGGTCCAGCGATTCACATGCGTCTGCCCCATGCGGATGGTCAGGCCCTTGTTCATCGCCATACCGAACGGCATCTTGTCCAGAAGTCCGCCATAGACGCCGGGAACCGAGACGGTCCCAGCCGGTCGGCAGACGTAGAAGATCTCACGCAGAACATGCGGTCGATCGGTTTCCAGCATCACCGCCTGCTTGGCGCGGTCGTACATGGAATCGAGCGTCGCGGTCGCGTGCGCCTCCATGCCGACGGCGTCGATGCATTTCTCCGGACCCTTGCCGCCGGTCAGTTCGTTCAGGCGCTCGATGACGCTCTCTTCGTCGAAGTTGATGGTGATGGCGCCCGAGGCCGCCGCCATGGAGAGCCGCTCCGGAACGTTGTCGATGGCGACGACCTGGCGGGCGCCCAGCATGATGGCGCTGCGGATCGCAAATTGCCCGACAGGCCCCGCGCCCCAGATCGCGACCGTGTCGGTCGGCTCGATGTCGCACTGAACAGCAGCCTGCCAGCCGGTCGGCAGAATGTCGCCGAGGAACAGCACCTGCTCGTCGGTGAGCCCATTGGGAATCTTGACGGGGGCCACATCCGCATAGGGCACGCGGACGAACTCGGCCTGCCCGCCGGGGTAACCGCCGGTGAGATGGGTGTAACCGAACAGGCCGGCGGTGGTGTGGCCGAAGGCGGTATCGCCCATCTTCTTGTTCCGGTTCGTCCGCTCGCAGACCGAGAAATTGCTGCGCCGGCACTGATCGCACTCGCCACAGATGATGGTGAACGGCACGACCACGCGATCGCCGACCTTGAGTTTGCGGTTCTCGCTGCCGACCTCCATGACCTCGCCCATGAATTCATGGCCGATGATGTCGCCCGACTTCATGCCCGGCATGAAGCCGTCGTAGAGATGGAGGTCCGACCCGCAGATCGCGCAACTCGTCACCTTGATGATGGCGTCGCGCGGATGTTCAATCTCGGGATCCGGAACGCTGTCGCAGCGGATGTCGTGCTTGCCGTGCCACCGCAATGCTTTCATGCCGAGTCTCCACTTTCGTCTGGCGGCTGGCACCGGCCTCGACCGGTGCGTTCGAGCAAGCAATCCGCGCCAGATCGTCTTGTTCCAGAACGCATGGTAAAACTGCGGCAAAGCTGCAGGGGACCTGAGTTGCCACCCAAGTTGACAGCCGGGAGCCTTTGACTAAGCATGCCGGACGTCCAGCGGAAGACGGCGCGACAACGCCCAAACAACAAAGCTGGCGACGAGGAAACGCCGTCCGCCTTCGCAAGGTTCGCGGACCGTGACGTGTCACATCAGGAGATTCTCATGCGTTCGAAATCGCGGCCAGGCACCGGAAAGATTCGGGGCGCCATTGCTGCGCTGGCCCTGTCCAGTTGCGCGTTCTCTTTGGTTGCGGGTGCTGTTCCGGCGGCGGCGCAGTCAGGCGAGTTCTTTGCCGGCAAGACCGTGAGCATGATCATCGGGTTTGGGCCCGGCGGCGGGTACGACCTATGGGGCCGCGTCGTGGCGCGCCATATCGGCAAGCACCTGCCGGGCAATCCGACCGTCGTGCCTCAAAACATGCCGGGCGCCGGCAGCTACAATGCGGCCGCGCACATCTACACCATCGCCCCGAAGGACGGCACCGTCATGGGGATCATCGCGCGCGACGCGCCGCTTGGTCCGCTGACCGGCGCGGATGGCGCTCGCTTCGACCCGCTGAAGATGAGCTGGCTCGGAACGCCCACGATCGAGACCAACGTCTGCATCGCGATGGCCAATTCGCCGGTGAAATCGGTCAAGGATCTGACGGAGAAAACCCTGATCGTCGGCGATACGGGCGCGGGGACCGGCACGCGCAGTTACCCGAAAGCGCTGAACGAATTGCTGGGCATGAAATTCAAGCTGATCTCGGGCTTCCCCTCGTCCTCCAACGTTTTCCTGGCGATGGAGCGAGGCGAGGTCGACGGCATTTGCGAAAGCCTCGACAGCGTCCACGGGAAGAAACCAGACTGGATCACGGACAAGAAGGTCAACGTGATCTTCCAGGGTGGCGTCGAGCCCAATCCCGAGTTGAAGGACGTGCCGTTCATTCTCGATCTCGCTCGCAATGAGGAGGAACGGCAATCGCTGAAATTCCTCTACGCGGGCCAGGGAATCGGACGGCCTTTCGTGGCGCCTCCGGGCCTTGCGCCCGAGCGTCTCGCAATGCTGCGCAAGGCCTTCGACGCCACCATGAAAGATCCCGAATTCCTCGCCGAAGTCAAAAAGCAGAAGCTGGATCTGGACCCGCACAATGGCGAGTATCTCGAGAAACTCGTACGGGACATCTATGCAACGCCCAAGCCCGTCGTCGAGAAGATCGGCGCCTTGATCAAGTGAGCCGACGGGCATTGACTTGAACGGTCCCGGGACGTTTTGCAAGCCGGGCGCAGCGCAGGCGCGTTCCCGGCTTCCGTCATGATCTTGCCCAGCCCTCGCGGCAGCACTAGTTAAGGCAGGGCGTCCGACCCGCGCCGCCTCAAGTGGAGTTGCCGATGTTCATGCGTATGCTGGCCGCTGTTTCCCTGGTGATGTCCCTCAGTGCCGGAGGCTTTGCTTTCGCCCAGACGACGCCCGTCGAGGCGCCTGCGGTCGCGCCCAAGACGTCCGTCAGCACCAGCGAATTCAGGCGGCTCGCGCTGATAGCCGCGTTCTTCGACTACGAGTCGAGCCGCCTCGCGATCGAGCAGGCGCAACGCAATTCCATTCGCAACTACGCAACTCCGCTGGTGCAGGATTTTCGTGCCGACTTCGCGCGGCTGACCGCCGGACTTTCACCTTTCACAAGCCTCCCGACGACGCTGCCGCCCAGCCTCGATGCGCCGATCAAGCCCTATGTGGACGATCGACGCGCACAAATGCTGACCCAACTTGCGGGCGCGACGGGCCGCGACTTCGAGCGGCTTTACGTCGACATGCAGGCCGGCGTGCAGGAAGAAAATCTCGCGCTGTTCGCCACCTATGCCCGCTCGGGCGACGATGCGGGGCTGCTGGCCTTCGCCCGCGAAAAACTGCCCCGCATCCAGCGCGCCTCACAAGTCATGAGCCGCCTGGCGCGCTGACGCGATCAGCAATCCCACTGCGGAGCAAAACCCGGATCGACGAGCCGACCGTTCGTCCTGCGCAACGATGCGAGCTTGTCCATGTCCGCCCCGGACAATTCAAAGCCCAAGATGTCGAAGTTTTCGGCAATGTGGTCGGGGGTCGACGAGCGGGGAATGGCGGCAATGCCTTGCTGCAGGTGCCAGCGCAGGATCACCTGCGAGGCGGTGCGTCCGAGCCTGCGGGCCATGTCCTGAACGGTCGGGTCAGCCATCAGATCGCCGCGACCGAGCGGCGAATAGGACGTGAACACGACATTGCTGGCCTTGCAGGCTTCGATCAGCTTCGTCTGGTCGAGCCAGGGGTGGAATTCGCACTGGTTGGCGACGATGCGCTCGCCGTCGCGAGAGGCGAGGTCGATCGCCTGTTCGAGAAGCGCGACCGGGAAGTTGGCGACGCCGACATTCCGTGCAAGGCCCTCCCGACGCGCGCGGCAGAGGCCCCGTATCGAACTTTCAAGCGGGATGGCGCGGTTGGGCCAGTGAATCAGCAGCAGATCGACGTCGTCGAGCTTCAGCCGCGAGAGACTCTGGCGAGCGGAGCGCAACAGCGCCTCTTCCTCGATGTCGTCCGTCCAGACCTTCGTGGTGAGAAAGACGTCGCGGCGAGCCAAGCCGGAGTTGCGAATGCCGTCACCCACTTCGACCTCGTTGCCGTACATGGCGGCCGTGTCGACATGGCGATAGCCGATGTCCAACGCGGCCTTCACGGCCTCGCGGCAGGCATCGTCGCGCAATTGCCACGTGCCGAAGCCGCGTGCCGGTATCTTCACATCGCCTGAGGCGATGGCCGGCTCCGCGCCGGCGTTCTCGGCGGCGGTCATGGCGTGCCCTTCCCGCATTCAGTCGTCGTCGTCGTCGTCGTCATCCTCGTCATCGTCATCGTCGGCATCTTCTTCATCCGGGTCCTCGTCGGCTTCGTCATCCTCGTCGGCCAGCGCATCGTCCTCGGCGAGAACATCGTCGAGAGCCTCGACGATGACGTCGATCTGTTCCGCGCTGGCGATCAACTCGAGCCGGCCTCCCGCCTCGTCTTCTATCTCGAGGCGGTAGCCTTCATCGTGACGCTCGACCCTGAAACGTGCGAGCGGCAAAGGCGTGCCGGAGCCGGTCATCAAAATCTCCTGAAGATCCGCAGGGTCCGAAAGTGGAAACGCGCGACGCCCGGGAAGAGCGCCGCGCTGCCTGATGTTTTCACGCGCATTCGACGGGTGTCAGGCGGCCTTGACGCTGTCTTTCCTGACGGCCGGCATCAGCTTGGCGATTTCGTCGAGCGACACCACGGAGGCGTATTTCGCATCCATGTCGAAGAGATTGGCCGCATGGGCGAACTCCGAGCGGTCGAAGCAGCATTCGTCGACCACGAAGGTCGAAAAGCCGTTCGAGAAGCCATCGACCACCGAGGCGCGAACGCAGCCCGAGGTGGAGACGCCGCAGAAGACCAAGGTGTCGACGCCCTGCTGCACGAGATAGGCCATGAGCGGCGTCTGGAAGAACGCGCTGGCGCGGGTCTTGCCCAACACCCATTCACCCTCCCGGGGCATGACTTCGTCGGGGAAGTCGTTGTGCAGAGCGGCCTGTGCCTTGGTACCCTTGGATTTCGTAGCCTTGCCGGTGTAGGGCACGTTGGCGGTGTCGCTTCGGGTGAAGACGATCGGCAGGCCGCGTTCGCGGAACATCTCGATCAGCTTGGCGATCCTGGGCACGGCTTCCCAGGAGACCGGGCCGCAGGCGGAGCGAAACTCTTCGATGGATTCCGCCAGCGTCTGCCCCTTGCGGCCGGTGAATCCATAGGTCACGTCCACCACGATCAGTCCCACGCGCCTGCCGACCTTCATGTCCGTCATGAAGCCCGCGCTCTTGTAGGTCGCGAGTTCGGACTCGGGGATCGTCTTCATCCATTCTTTCATGATTTGCTCCTCTTGAAACGACGTTGGGAGGGAGACCGGCTCACTTGACCTGCTTGGCCAGCTCGACGATTTCCGGATCGGTGAAGCGGGCGACGTCCGTCGAGCCTTCGAGGTCGCCGATGCTCTTCATGGCTTCCACCAGAGTGGAGATCTGGCTCGAGGCAATCTGGCCGACGCGATCGAAAATCTTGATCTGGCGATAATAGTCATAGCTCGCCTCGATGTCGGCGCGCGATGCGCCCGATTCCTTGACGAGGATGTCGATCGCCTCGGTGCGATTGGCGTCGTCGTTGAACCAGTCGATGCCGCGCGCGACGCCTTTCAGAAAGCCCACGAGCGCAGGCTTGTTCTTCTTCGCCCATGCGGTGTTGACGGCATAGCCGGTGAACGGCATGTCGGTAACGTAGTCGCTGAGCTGCCCGAGATTGGACAGGCCCGCTCCCTGCGCGCGGAACGAGAACGGCGGCAGCAGAATGGCGGCGTCGACGGCGCCGCCCGACAGCGCCGCGAAGCGCGCGGCCGTCGTGCCGGCATAGACCATGTCGTAGGATCCGGGCGGGACGCCATTCGGGGTCAGCATGCGCTCCGTGTAGATGCGCGTGATGTCCTTGATGCCGCCGATGGAGATCAGCTTGCCTTTCAGCTCTTTCAGCGATTTCAGTTCGGGTTTGCCCCAGATCGTGTAGGGCGGCACCTGCGTCTCGATGCGCAGCATGGTGATGGGCGCGCCTTTGTCGATGGCGCGCAACGGATCGGCGAGACCGCCCGACCCGATGCTGATGGAGCCCGCGGCGAGCTGCTGGATCACGCCGGCCGACGAAGGCGCCGCCACGAGATCCATCTTGACGTTGTTTTCGGCGAAAAAGCCCTTCTTGTCGGCAATGAAGATCGGCCATTGCTGCGCCGATCCGCGACCGGTCGTGCCCATCGTCAGGGTGTCGAGTGCAAAGGCTGTGGTTTGGCTGAAAACGAGGCCGCATACGGCGGCGGCTCCCAGCAACAGGCGCAATTTCATTGTCTTCTCCGTTCCAGCTTCACGCAAGACTTCGGACCTAGCGTCTCAAGGCCCACTATCCGGGCTCGCTGAAGCGATGACAAGTCCGAGCAGATCGCAGGGGCGCGTTTGGGCGCCTGCTTGCCTGCATGAGCAAAAGCCTTGCCAACGCCACGCGCGGAGACGTGAGTTTCGATGTTTCGGCCCTGTCCTGCGTCGCACAGGATTGTTTCTTTCGGTTTGCAGCTTTTCATCTCGAGTTTTTGCAATTCGTCATTTGAGGATCGTTCGTACATGCGCCATTCCAGCGCCGATCAATTGCGTCTAGACCTCGCCCGTTGGAGCGAGCCGCTGATCTCCGACATCGTCAACGAGGCTTACGACCGCTGCGCCACCGTTGCGGGCGCGGGCGCCATCGTGGCGCGCTTTCATGTGCTCCTCTGGCGGCATGTCATCGTCGATCATCCGCTGGCCGACACGGCTCGACGCGAGCTGGTGCGGGTCGTCAACCGGTTCAAGATCGACGAAAGCGTCGTGCGCGAGATCGACGCCGAGGTGGTGGCCGAACTCATGCACGTCATCAGCAGCCGTTTCCAGAGTTCTCCGATGCGGACGCGCGACTGCAGCCTCGAAGTCACCCGGGTGGCGTGCTGGCTGGTGGAGGCGCGCCGCGCCGCATAGCGGCCGTCCGGCATTTTCCAACTTGCAAAGCAGGGCCGGAACGCTCATCTGGCGTGGACGCAACGGCGCCGAACTCTTTCTCGGCCGCCGTTCGCCCCAATGCCCGGAGGACGAGGGTTGAGCCGAAGCTGGTCGCCGCAACAGGACCGTGCCCTGAAAGACATCGCGGCCTGGCTCAAGCAGGGCAAACCGCAGATTTTCCGATTGTTCGGTTATGCTGGCACGGGCAAGACCACCCTGGCTCGGCACATCGCCGAGGGGATCGATGGAGAGGTCGTGTTCGCCGCCTATACGGGCAAGGCGGCCCTCGTGCTGCGGTCCAAGGGCTGCGAGGACGCACGGACGATCCACAGCCTGATCTACCGGCCGCAGGATCTCGATTCAGAAGTGCCCTCTTTCGTGCTCAACGAACAGAGCCCCGCGGCCACCGCCAGCCTCATCATCATCGACGAATGCTCCATGGTGGACGAGGATCTCGGGCGGGACCTGATGTCCTTCGGCCGGCCCATCCTCGTGCTGGGCGACCCGGCGCAACTACCCCCCGTCAAGGGCGGGGGGTTCTTCACCGAGGCGGAGCCGGACCTGATGCTGACCGAGGTTCACCGCCAGGCGGCCGACAATCCCATCGTGCGCATGTCGATGATCGTTCGCGAGGGCGGACGGCTGGAGCGCGGGACCTTCGGCGACAGCCGCGTCATCGGCCGCGACGAGATCGACGCCATCACGGTCACGCGCGCCGACCAGGTGCTGGTCGGCCTCAATCGCACGCGCCGCCTCTACAACAAGCGCTTGCGCGAACTTTTTGGATTTTCCGGGACCATGCCGGAAGCCGGCGATCGGCTGGTGTGCCTGAAGAACGACCGCAAGAAAGGCCTGCTGAATGGCGGCATCTGGACGGTCAAGACCCTGTTGCCCGAGCGCGCCGGCAAGTTGCGCATGAGCCTGGTGCCGGAGGACGATCCGATCCGCAAGCCGCTGCGGGTGCGGGTTCTGCCGCAATTCTTCGAGAGCGACGAGGAAATCCCGTATGCGCTGCGCAGGGATTCCGACGAGTTCGACTTCGGATATGCGCTGACGGTCCACAAGGCGCAGGGCTCGCAATGGAACGAGATCGTGATCTTCGACGAGTCGCCTTCCTTCAGGGAGCATCGTTATCGCTGGCTCTATACCGGCCTCACGCGCGCGGCCGAGCGCATCACGGTCGTGATGTGATCGTGACGGGTCATTCGCCAGGCCAGCGACCGGACAAAACCAGATGACAGTTCAGGATTTCGCCCACCAGACCATCGAGTTCATACGCTTGAACCAGGGGTGGGCGATCCCGATCGTCTTTCTGCTGGCCTTCGGAGAATCGCTGGCGCTGTTCGCGCTGCTGCTGCCCGCCACCTTCATCCTGTGGGGCGTCGGCGCGGTGATCGGGGCGTCGGGACTGGCGTTCTGGCCGCTTTATTTCGCGGCGGCGTTGGGCGCGGCCCTGGGCGACTGGGTGTCCTACTGGCTGGGCTACCATTACCATGACCAGATCGCCCGCATGTGGCCTCTGTCGCGATATCCGGCCCTGCTGCCGCGCGGCCGCGCCTTCTTCGACAAGTGGGGCTGGCCTGGCGTGTTCCTCGGGCGCTTCATCGGACCGCTACGCGCCGTCGTGCCGCTGACCGCCGGGGCCTGCCAGATGCCCATGATTCCCTTTCAGATCGCCAATTGGACGTCGGCCTTCCTGTGGGCGGGCGTGACGCTGGGACCGGGCGCCCTCGGGCTGACCTTTCTCAAGGACTGGGTTTCTTAACCCTTTGGTTACGCAGCCGGAACTTAGGAAGCCGGGATGACGTTCCCACGCATCGGGATCCGAAGTGTCGCAACCGCGCGACCCTCTGGAAAAGCTGCCCATGGCGGCCGCCCGAGGGACAGCAGGAGCGTGGCATGAGTCGCATCAAGAAGATTTCGGCCCTGGCGTTTGTCGGCGGCCTGATGGCAGCCGGGCTGGCTTTCACGGCCGCGCCCGTCCAGGCGCAGCAGCGCGGGACCGGTGTGGTTGAAGGCGGCGGCGGCGGCGGCGGTGGCGGGTTCAGCGGCGGAGGCGGCGGTTTCTCGCGCGGGGCGGTGGCTGCCCAGCGCTATGGCGCGCCGGCTGGCGGCGGCGGTGGCATGCGCTATGGCGGCGGACCCTCGATGCAGCAGCGGGCCGTCGGCGTCCAACGATATGGCGCGGGCTATCCGAATGCAGGAGCCCGGACCCTGACGGTCTCGCCCGGCGCGCGTTATGAGCGGCGTCAGGAGTATGTGCGCCGCTACGGCGATCGCGGCGACTGGAATGGTCGGCGCTGGCGCGGCCGCGGCTGGTACGGACCCGGCATCGGACTGGCGACCGCGCCGCTCTGGCTCGGCGGATATGGCCCCTACTACGATCAGCCCTATTACGACTGGGGCAACGGCTATGACGAGGGCTATGACTACCCGGTCGAGGAGACCTATGTCCCCGCCCCCGTTCCGGTCTATCCGGCGCCTCGCCGATATTCGGCGGCACTGGGCAACCATTGCTCCACGCCCCAGAAGGTGTGTCAGCTCTACCAGCCGGCGCAGGTCGGCATCGGCTGCTCGTGCCGCGCGCCCAGCGGCGGACGCTTTCGCGGGCAAGTCGTCCCGTGAGGTTTAGGGCTCCGAGGGGCTTCGATTGATCGGGAGAGCGGCCTCAGGGCCGCTCTTTTTGCTGAGGACGACCCGGATTCATGATCTGGCGCAATGTTTCGGGGGCAGCAGAGCCATAGGGTGAGACCATCGGTCCTGTCGCGCATCGACTGGCGACCGTTTATGTGGTGAAATATGACAGACAGCGTACCGGGGACGGGCCGGACGCCGGGTTCTCCTTCGGGGAAGCCACAGGACAGGGAAGATCCGTGATGGATTATCGCCGTTTCTTCGGCCAAGCGATCGACCGTCTCAAGACGGAACGTCGTTACCGAGTCTTCGCGGATCTGGAGCGTGACGCCGCGCGGTTTCCGCTGGCGACCTGGCATTCCGACGGCGGCGTCAGCGCGCCTCGCGACGTCGTCATCTGGTGCTCGAACGATTATCTCGGCATGGGCCGGCACCCGTCCGTCATCGACGCCATGTCGTCGGCGGCGCAGCGCTATGGCGCAGGAGCCGGCGGCACGCGCAACATCTCGGGCACCAACCATCCGCTGGTGCAACTCGAAGCGGAACTGGCGGATCTGCACGGCAAGGAAGGCGCGCTCGCCTTCACGTCCGGCTGGGTGTCGAACCTCGCAGCCATTTCGACGATCGCCGAGCTGCTGCCCAACTGCCTCATCATTTCCGATGCGCTCAACCATAACTCGATGATCGAAGGCGTGCGCCGTTCGGGCTGCGAGAAACAGATCTTCCGCCACAACGACATGGCGCATCTCGAAGAGCTGCTGATCGCGGCCGGGCCGGAGCGGGCCAAGCTGATCGTCTTCGAAAGCCTCTATTCCATGGACGGCGACATCGCGCCGGTGGGCGAAGTCGCGGCTCTGGCCAAGCGTTACGGCGCGATGACCTATGTGGACGAAGTGCATGCCGTCGGCCTGTACGGACCGCGCGGCGGCGGCATCTGCGAGCGCGACGGCGTCATGTCGCAGATCGACGTCATCGAAGGCACGCTGGCGAAGGGTTTTGGGACGCTGGGCGGTTACATCGCGGCGGACGAGATCATCATCGATGCCGTGCGCAGCTATGCGCCGTCGTTCATCTTCACCACGGCGCTGCCCCCGGCGGTCGCGGCCGCGGCCGGAGCGGCAGTTCGCCAGCTCAAGGCTTCGAGCGAAGAGCGCGACCTGCATCAGCGACAGGTGGCGCAGACCAAATCGGCGCTCGAAGCGGCCGGCATTCCGGTCATGCCCAACCCGTCGCACATCGTGCCGGTGTTCGTCGGCGATGCGGAATTGTGCAAGACCGCCAGCGACATCCTGCTGGAGCGGCACGGCATCTACATTCAGCCGATCAACTACCCGACCGTCGCGCGCGGCACCGAGCGGCTGCGGATCACGCCGACGCCGTATCACACGGATGTGCATATTTCCGAGCTCGTGGCCGCCCTGCAGGATGTGTGGCGGCGGCTCGGCCTGCCCTTCGGGGCCATGCCCGAATCAACCGGCAACGTCATCGTGGGACCGTTCCCGGGGTACAAGGCGGTGGCTGCGGAATAGAATCCGCGGCGCGCCCGCAAAAATCTCCGCAAAAGCGCCCGGCGATCACTCGATACCGGGCGCTTTTGCGTTTTCGCGCTTCATCAGCCAGCCGATGATGAGCGGCAGGGTGAAATTGATCAGGAAGTAGCGCGAGAAATGATGCGCGCTGACGAAGAGCGGGTCGATCCCGAGGCCCAGCGCCAGCACCATCATGGCTTCAAGTCCGCCGGGCGCATAGGCGATCAGCGTCGCGCCGAACGGCATGTCGAGCAGGCCGGCGGCAAAGGCCGCAAAGACGAAGGACACGATCATCGAAGCGCCGATGGCGAGTGTCGACGACAGAATCGTACGGCCGAACAGATTCCAGTCGAAGCCGGCGAAGCGCGAGCCCGCCCAGGCGCCGATCATGATCTGGCCCACCAGCATGATGGGCATGGGGACGCGGCCCGGCGCGAGCCCGGTGGCGTGAATGATGCCGGAGGCGATCATCGCGCCAAACAGCATGCCGCCACCCATGCGCAGCCGCACGAAGACGAGACCGAGCGCCACGGCCGCCACAGTGGTGAGCGCCAGCACCAGCGGCGGGTCAGTCACCTTGCCGCCAAGCGGGGCGAGATGAGCGCCCGATTCCATGACGATCACGATGGGCAGCAGCACCACCAGGAAGATCACGCGCGACATCTGCACCACGGCCACGCGCGGCAGGTCGGCCTTCATGCTCAGCGCGACGGAGAGAATGTATGCCATCGAGCCAGGCACCGCCGCGAGCAGAGCGGTCGGCTTCGACCAGCGGGAAATCAGCACCGAGACCGCCATGGAGGCCAGCGTGACGCAGATCACGCAGACGACCATGATGCCGATGCTGACCGGATAGGCGGCGACGTTGCGCAGCATCGCGGGCTCGATCGCGGAGCCGATGGACACGCCCGTGATCGCCATGGCGACGAGCCGCATCAAATTCCCGATCGGCGTCGCGGCACCGAAATAGCTCATCAACGCGACCGAGAGAACCGAGCCCGAAATGGCTCCGCCGGGCACGCCCGCATAGAAGAACCCCATGCCGCCCAGCAGCGCCACCGCCATGGTGACGGCTTCGCCGCTCGGGCCCGATTTGTAGGTCCAGGGCGTCGGTGTCTTGCTCGGGCGCTCGTCGCCGGGAGCCGTGTGGTCGTCTGGCCGGCGGCTGTCTGGCATGGGCTCCTGCGGGTGGCTAAGGCCTTGCGGGCGCAAGTCGCCTGACGTGCCCCATCGACCCGTTTAACCACTCCCGATCCTGCGCTGCAACATGGCTCGCGCCCGACCGATGCGCGCTGCATCGACCGGGCGTGAGCTTTACAGGCGAGCGATCAGGACTTGGTCGCCAGCAGATTCCGGATCTCTTCCAGCAGAAGTTCGCTGCGCGAGGGCGCCTCCGGGGCGACCGGCGGCGGCGGCTCGGAACGCTTCAGCGTGTTCATGGCGCGCACCACCATGAAGAGGATGAAGGCGATGATGATGAAGTTGACCATGATGGTCAGGAAGCTGCCCCAGGCGAGCACGGCCCCCTGCTTCTGGGCATCGGCCAGGTTGGTGGCCGTGACGGCGCTCGACAGGCCAATGAAATAATTGGTGAAATCGAGCCCTCCCGTGATCGCGCCGATGATCGGCATGATGATGTCTTTGACGAGCGAGTCGACGATCCGGCCGAAGGCGCCACCGATGATGACGCCTATGGCGAGATCGACCACATTGCCCCGTAGCGCAAATTCCTTGAATTCTTTCAGCATCCCGCAATCCCAATCCGATTCGTTTCAACTTGGGTCATGGTAGAGCCTGCGGTGCCTACAGGAAAGCCGCGCCGCTTCGCCATCGTCTGCGGCGGGTGCTAAGCTGTGCCGACATTGAGCTGGAGTTCCCATGATCGCCGGTTGGGCCGCCGTCTTGACCTCCCTGGTCTATCTTTGCGCCCTCTTCGCCGTCGCGCATTACGGCGACACCAGCGGACGCCGGTTCATCGGCGAGCGCATGCGGCCCTTCATCTATGCGATGACGCTGGGCATCTATTGCACGTCCTGGACCTTCTTCGGCTCGGTCGGGCTCGCTTCGGAGAAAGGGCTCGAGTTCCTGCCGATCTACATCGGCCCGGCGCTGGTCATCGGGCTCGGCTACAAGTTCGTCATCCGCATCATCCGGCTCTCGAAGTCGCAGAACATCACGTCGGTGGCCGATTTCGTCGCGGCGCGTTTCGGCAAGTCGCAGCATGTCGCCGGCATGGTGGCGCTGATCGCCGTGCTGGGCGCGGTGCCTTACATTGCGCTGCAGCTGAAAGCCATCGCGGTTTCGCTGACCACGGTTCTGTCGTCGCTGGACCTGAAGCACATGGTCGTGCTGTCGCCGGGCGCCGGCGCGCTGTCGATGCTGGTGACGGTGCTGCTGGCCGGTTTCGCCATGGCGTTCGGCACGCGCCACATCGATGCGACGGAGCACCAGGACGGGCTGATGCTCGCGGTGGCGGCCGAGTCGGTCGTGAAGCTGGTGGCGTTCCTGTGCGTGGGCATCTACGTCACCTGGTTCATGTTCAACGGGTTCACGGATCTCGCGGAACGCGCCACCGCGAACGTCTCGATCAACACGATGCTGTCGGAATTGCCCGACCCGTCGTTCTGGGTCGCCACCATCCTGATCTCCGCCTGCTGCATCGTCCTGCTGCCGCGCCAGTTTCACGTCACCGTGGTGGAGAACCGCAACGAGCGCGACGTAGTGACCACCGCCTGGCTGTTTCCGCTCTACCTCATCGCCATCAACGTCTTCGTCATTCCGATCGCGATCGCGGGCCGGCTGCTGTTTCCCGAGGGCGCCATCAATCGCGACATGACGGTTCTGGCGCTGCCGCTGCTGGACCAGGCGAGCGTCGTGGCGTTGATCGCGCTGGTCGGCGGGCTCTCGGCTGCGACCGCCATGGTGGTGGTGTCCAGCGTCGCCTTGTCGATCATGATTTCCAACGATCTCGTCATGCCGGCGCTGCTGCGCAACCAACGGCTGCGCGCCTGGATCGACCGCCGGGATCTCGGCTCCCTCATCCTCGTGATCCGCCGCCTTTCGATCATCCTTCTGTTGATGATGGGCTTCCTCTACTTCCGCTTCGCCGGCGAGGCGCAACTCGCATCCATCGGGCTGCTCTCCTTCGCGGCCATTGCGCAGATCGCCCCCGCGTTCATCGGCGGCCTCGTGTGGCGGCGCGCCAATGCGCGCGGCGCCATTGCGGGGCTGATGGTGGGCATTGCCTTCTGGGCCTACACGCTGCTGATTCCTTCGCTCGACACGGCCTCGCTGGCGCTCGATTCGCTCGTGGTCAATGGCCCGATGGGGATCGGCTACCTGAAGCCGACCGCGCTCTTCGGGCTCGAACTCAAGCCGCTCGTGCATGGCGTGATGTGGAGCCTGTCGCTCAACGTGCTGGCTTTCGTGGGCTTCTCGCTGACGCGGCATCCCAGCCCCATCGAGCGGCTGCAGGCGCAGATCTTCGTCGGCACCCAGACGCAGGCGACGCCGATCTCGCCATCGTTCCGGCTCTGGGGCGGCGGCGTGACGGCCCGGGAACTGGAAGCCACGGTGGGACGCTACCTCGGCGCCGAACATACGAAGCGCGCTTTCGAGACGTTCATGGCGACGCGCGGCATGTCACGCACGCCCGCGCTCGAAGCCGACGTCCATCTTCTCAGATTCGCCGAACACATGCTGGCCTCCGCCATCGGAGCCGCGTCGTCGCGTCTCGTTCTGTCGATCCTGTTGCGGCGGCGCAATCTGTCACGCGGCGCGGCCCTGCAGCTCATCGACGAGGCGTCGTCGTCGCTGCAACAGAACCGCGACATGCTGCAATATGCGCTGGATTTCGCCCGCCAGGGCATCACGGTCTGCGATCCCGACCTGCGGCTGATCTGCTGGAATCGCGAATTCGGCGAGCTGTTCGATCTTCCGCCCGACAAGCTGCGCACCGGGCTCGGGCTCGAGGAAATCGTCCGGTACAATGCGGAGCGCGGCATCTACGGGCCCGGCTCGGCGGACGATTACATCGCGACGCGGCTCGAACTTCTGGTGCACGAGAGCGAGCCCTTCCGGCTGCGGCTTCAACCGCCGGTGAGCGGCGTCATCGAGATCCGTTCCGCGCGCCTGCCGGACGGCGGCATCGTGACGACCTACACGGACGTCTCGGAACAGGTGGCGGCGGAAGAGGCGCTGGAACGCACCAACGAAACGCTCGAGCAGCGGGTGCGTCAACGCACCGAGGAACTGGTCCAGCTCAACGAGGAGCTGGCGCGCGCCAAGGGTGAGGCCGACGAGGCGAATCTTTCGAAGACGCGGTTTCTCGCGGCTGCCAGCCACGACATCCTGCAACCGCTGAACGCCGCACGCCTTTATGCGACATCGCTGCTCGAGCGGATGGAGAAGGAAGCGGAAGCAGAGGACGACGCGGACGTCGAGCAGAAGCTCGCCCGCAACCTCGACATGTCGCTCGAGTCCGTCGAGGAGATCCTGACGGCGCTGCTCGACATTTCGCGGCTCGATTCCGGGGCCATGAAAGCCGAGATCAGCCATTTCCGGCTCGACGAGATCCTGCGACAGCTTCGCATCGAGTTCGAGCCGACGGCGCGCGAGCGGGGCCTGACGCTCACCTTCGTGCCGAGTTCGGTCTCGGTGCGATCAGACCGCCGGCTGCTGCGCAGGCTGCTGCAGAACCTCGTGTCGAACGCGATCAAATACACGCCCAAGGGCCGCGTTCTTGTCGGCTGCCGGCGCGTCAACGGACGCGTGCGGGTCGAGATCTGGGACACGGGCCTCGGCATTCCGCAATCCAAGCAGAAGAGCGTCTTCAAGGAATTCGAGCGGCTCGCGCCGGCCGCCAAGACGGCGCCGGGCCTCGGTCTCGGCCTTTCGATCGTGGAACGATTGAGCAAGGTCCTGCGCCATCGCATCACGTTGCGGTCGAAGCCGGGGGTGGGTTCCGTGTTCGGCGTGGAAATGCCGGTCGTGCCATCGATTCCGCCGGTTCCCGATGCGCCCACCGCGCCTGCGCCCCGGCACCAGCCGCTGGCCGGCATGGTCGTGCTGGCCATCGACAACGAGCCGCGCATTCTCGAAGGCATGCAGGCGCTGTTGAGCGGCTGGGGCTGTCGCGTCATCGCCGCAGGATCACAGCAGGACGCCGAGGCTGCCATTGCGGCGCAAGGCATCACTCCGGCGGCGATCGTGGCGGATTACCACCTCGACGAGGCGGACGGCATCGAGGCCATCATGGCGCTGCGCTGGAAACTCGGCTCGCGCATTCCAGCCCTGCTGGTGACGGCCGACCGGACGCCCGAGGTGCGCGACCGGGCGGCCGAGAAATCCATCAGCGTGCTCAACAAGCCGCTGAAGCCAGCGGCGTTGCGCTCGCTGCTGAGCCAGTGGCGCATCACCAGCGGGGCCAGCGCCTGAGAGCGCGGCTCAGGCCGCCGCGCGGCTCTTGCGCCCGAAGCGGCCATAGAAGGTCTCGTGCTTCTTGGCCATGTCGATCAGCAGATCGGTCGGGGTGAAGCGCGGGCCATAGGTCTTGGCCAGCCGGTCGCAGAGCAGGACGAATTCGGCGACGCCCATGCCGTCGATGTAGCTCAGCGTTCCACCCGTGAAGGGCGCGAAGCCGAAGCCCAGGATCGAGCCGACATCGGCCTCGCGCGGATCGGTGACGACGCCTTCTTCCACCGTGCGCGCCGCCTCGAGCGCCTGCGTGACGAGAAAGCGCAGCTTCATGTCCTCGACGTTCAGGTGATCGGGATTGGCCTTTGCGCTCTGCAGGTCCGCGAGACCGGGCCAGAGCGTCTTCGGTCCCTTGTCGGGATAATCGTAGAAGCCCTTGAGGTTCTTGCGGCCGAGACGGCCGTGGCGATTGACCAGATCGTCGAGCAGCCGCTCCTGCAGCGGATCGACTGCCTCCGCGCCGAGGTCGGCCTTGGTGGCCTGGAGGATCTTCCAGGCGAGGTCGAGCGCGACTTCGTCGTTGAGCGACAGCGGACCGACCGGCATGCCGGCCATGCGGGCGACGTTTTCGATCATGGCGGGCGGCACGCCCTCGGCGAACATCAGATGGCCTTCGCGCACGTAGTTCAAGACGCAGCGATTGGCATAGAAGCCGCGCGAGTCGTTCACCACGATCGGGGTCTTGCGGATCATGCGGACGAAATCGAGCGCCGTCGCGAGCGCGCGATCGCCGGTGCGCTTGCCGACGATGACCTCGACGAGCATCATCCGCTCGACCGGCGAGAAGAAGTGGATGCCGATGAAATCCTCGGGCCGCTGCGCATTTTCCGCCAGCGAGGTGATCGGAAGCGTCGAGGTGTTGGACGCGAAGATCGTGCCGGGCGACATTGCGGCGTCGGCCTTCTTCATGGCCTCGGCCTTGACGTTGCGGTCCTCGAACACGGCTTCGATCACGAGATCGCAGCCCGCGAGGCTCGCATAATCGGCCGAGGGCGTGATCTTTTCGAGCAGCGCGTCGCGCTCCGCCGTCTTGGCGCGACCCTTGGCGATCTGGCCCGATATGAGCTTGTGCGAATGCGCCTTGCCCTTCTCGGCCGCTTCGACGTCACGATCGATCAGCACCACCTCGATGCCGTTCAGCGCCGCCACATAGGCGATGCTCGCGCCCATGAAGCCCGCGCCGATGATTCCAACTTTCGAAATCTTCGCGGGCGGTTCGGCGGCGGGACGGCGCGCGCCCTTGTTGAGTTCGCCCATGGAGACGAAGAGCGAGCGGATCATCGCGCGCGCCTCCTTCGAGCGCAGGATGTTGGCGAACCATCGGCTCTCGACCTTCAGGGCGAGATCCATGGGCAACTGCAGGCCTTCGTAGACGGCATGCAGGATGGCCTTGGCGGCCGGATAATTGTCCATCGTCTCGCGGCGATAAATGGCGTTGGCGGCGGGCCAGACCATCATGCCGGCGGGCGAGAACACCTTGCCGGACGGCGGACGGAATTTCGGATCGTCCCACGGCGCCACGCCCTTGTTGCCGGCGGCGATCCATTCCTTCGCCTTGGCGATCATCTCGTCCCTGGGCACGACGAGATGCACGAGGCCCATGGACTTGGCGGCGGCCGCGCGGATCTGCTCGCCCTTGAACAGCATCTGCAAGGCGTCGCCGGTCTGCATCAGACGCGCGACGCGCTGCGTGCCACCGGCTCCCGGGAACAGCCCGACCTTGATTTCCGGCAGCCCGACGCGGGTCTTCGGCGAATCGGACAAGACGCGGAAGTGGCAGGCGAGCGCGAGCTCGAAGGCTCCGCCGAGGCAGGTGCCGTCGATGGCAGCGACCCACGGCTTGCCGCTCGTTTCGAGCTTGCGATAGAGCAACGTCAGGCGACGCGTTCCGTCGAAGAACGCCTGCATGGCGGCTTCCGCGCCATGGCTTTCCACCATTTCGACATAGCGGCGGCTCGACTCATCGAGCATGCCGAGATCGGCCCCGCCTGAAAACGTGTCCTTGCCTGACGCAATGACGCAGCCCTTGACGGCGGCGTCTGCCGCGACGTGATCGATGACGCTCTCGAGTTCGTTCATCACCTCTTCGGTGATGACGTTCATGGAGCGGCCCGGCATGTCCCAGGTGAGGAGCGCGATGCCGTCGGTGTCCGTTTCGAAGCGGAAATTCTTCAGGTCCATGACGTGTCCTCCCGCCCTCAAACGCGCTCGATGATGGTCGCGGTGCCCATGCCGGCCCCGATGCAGAGCGTGATCAGCGCCGTCGATTTGCCGCTGCGCTCCAATTCGTCGATGGCCGTGCCGATCAGCATGGCGCCGGTCGCGCCGAGCGGATGGCCGAGCGCGATGGCGCCGCCATTGACGTTGATGCGGCTGGCGTCGAGATCAAAGGCCTGCATGAAGCGCAGCACCACGGCGGCGAAAGCCTCGTTGACCTCGAACAGGTCGATGTCGCCGATGGTCATGCCGGCACGCTTCAAAACCTTGCGGGTCACGTCCACCGGACCGGTGAGCATCAATGCGGGCTCCGAACCGACGTTGGCGAAGGCGCGGATGCGCGCACGCGGCTTCAGCCCGGCGGCCGCCCCCGCCTGGGCCGAACCGAGCAGCACGGCGGCCGCGCCGTCGACGATGCCGGAGGAGTTGCCGGCATGATGCACGTGGTTGAGTTTTTCGATTTCGGGATGCGCCTGGATAGCGACGGCGTTGAAACCGCCCTGCTCGGCCATCATGACGAAGGAAGGCTTGAGCTGGCCGAGCGACTGCATGTCCGTCTGGGGCCGCATGTGCTCGTCTTTGGCGAGGATGGTCAGCCCGTTGACGTCGCGGACCGGCGCGACGGAGCGGTCGAAGCGCCCCTCGCTCCAGGCGGCCGCAGCGCGCTTCTGGCTCTCCACCGCATAGGCGTCGACCTGATCGCGCGAGAATCCGTATTTGGTGGCGATGAGATCGGCGGACACGCCCTGGGGCATGAAATAGGAGGGGATGGCGATGGCGGGATCCACCGGCCAGGCGCCGCCCGATGCGCCGATGCCGACGCGGCTCATGGATTCCACACCGCCGCCGATCGCCATGTCGTGCTGGCCGGACATGACCTGCGCGGCGGCGAAATTCACCGCATCGAGTCCGGAAGCGCAGAAGCGGTTGATCTGGATGCCCGGAACGTGGTCGCCGAAGCCCGAGGCGAGCGCCGCCGCGCGGGCGATGTCGCCGCCCGCCTCACCCACCGGATCAACGCAGCCCAGCACCACGTCATCCACCAGATTGGTGTCGAGCTGGCTTCGCGCCTGGAGCGCCTTGAGCGCGCTGGTGGCGAGACCGAGGGTGGAGACTTCATGCAGCGCACCGTCGGGCTTGCCGCGCCCACGCGGCGTGCGCACGTGGTCGTAGATGAAAGCGTCGGTCATCCTCGTCGTCTCCTCGTTGCGTCGTGGCGGCCGATGCTCAGAAAGCCTCGGCGGGCAACGCCATCATGGTCTCGGCGCCCGTGCTGATCCGCGCCAGATGCACGGCCGTTTCGGGCATCATACGCTCCATGAAGAATTTTCCTGTCAGCAATTTGGCGTCCATGGCAGCAAGGCTGTCGGGCTCGGCCGCCTTCTTGGCGACCGCCACGGCGGCGATCTGGGCCCACATGAAGCCGAGCGCCACGAGGCCGAACAGATGCATGTAGTCGGTCGATCCAGCCCCGGCATTGTCGGGCTTGGCCATGGCGTTCTGCATGAACCACATGGTGGCTTTCTGCAGATCGTCCAGACCCGCCTTGAGACCCTTGACGAAGGGCTTCAGGGCTTCCTCGCCGTCATTGGTCTTCAGCCACGAACCGACTTCGTTGAAGAAGGTCATGACCGCGCGGCCGCCGTCCTTGGGCAGCTTGCGGCCGACGAGATCCAGCGCCTGGATGCCGTTCGCGCCCTCGTAGATCATGGCGATGCGGGCATCGCGGACGAATTGCTCCATGCCCCATTCGCCGACGTAGCCGTGTCCGCCGAACACCTGCTGGGCCTTGACGGTGTTGGCGAAGCCGACGTCCGTCAGCACGCCCTTGAGCACCGGCGTCATCAGTCCGAGCATGTCGTCGGCGGCGCGGATCGTCGCCTCGTCGCCGGAGCGATGGGCCACGTCGCTCTTCAGCGCCGTCCACAGCACGAGCGCGCGCGCGGCTTCGTTGAACGCCCGGATCTCGAGCAGCATGCGCCGCACGTCGGGATGAACGATGATCGGGTCGGCAGGCTTTTCCGGATTTTTCGGCCCGGAGAGAGAGCGGCTCTGCAGACGTTCCTTGGCGTAGGCGGCGGCGTTCTGGTAGGCGACTTCCGATTGGGCCAACCCCTGGATGGCGACTCCGAGACGGGCTTCGTTCATCATCACGAACATGGCGTTGAGGCCGCGGTTCTCCTGGCCCAGCAGCCAGCCCTTCGCGCCGTCGTAATTCATCACGCAGGTCGAATTGCCGTGAATGCCCATCTTGTGCTCGATCGAGCCGCAGGACAGCGGGTTTCGCTCGCCCGGTGCGCCGCTCGCGTCCGGCACGAATTTCGGCACGATGAAGAGCGAGATTCCTTTGGTGCCGGCCGGCGCGCCTTCGATCCGGGCGAGCACGAGATGCACGATGTTGTCCGCCAGATCGTGTTCGCCCGCGGATATGAAGATCTTCTGGCCGGTGATCGCATAGGAACCATCGCCATTTGGCACGGCCTTGCTCTTCAGCAGGCCGAGATCGGTGCCGCAATGGGGCTCGGTGAGGTTCATGGTGCCCGACCAGGCGCCCGAGATCATTTTGGGAGCGTAAAGCTGCTTCTGCTCGTCGCTTCCATGCACGAGAAGCGCCGCGAGCGCGCCCTGCGTCAGGCCCGGGTACATGGAGAAAGCCATGTTGGCCGCGGAGGCGAACTCGTTCATCACGGCCGCGATCGTGTAGGGCAGGCCCTGTCCGCCGAATTCAGGATCCGCCGACAGGCCGACCCAGCCGCCCTGCGTGAAGGCCTCATAGGCCTGCTTGAAACCCTTCGGCGTGCTGACCGATCCATCGGCCGCGCGGTGGCAGCCCTCGCGATCGCCGGTGGCGTTGAGCGGCTGCAGGACCTCTTCGCAGAGCTTTGCGCCCTCTTCCAGAATGGCCTCGACGACGTCGGGCGTCGCATCCGAAAAGCCCGGGAGATTGCTGTATTTCTCCCAGCCGAACACGTCGTTCAGAAGGAATTTCACATCCGCTACAGGCGCCTTGTAGGTGGGCATGCCGACCTCCCGAGTGATCGCGATTTAGTTTATATGTAAACCAAATCGCGACCGAGTTCAAGGGGAATGCGGCTCATCCCCGCTCGCGCAAGAGCGGATGCTTTCGATCCAGTCAGGCGACCTGCGCCACCGGACCGTCGCTCCGGCACGCCGCTTCCAGGCGGTGCTGGGTCGCTCGAAGTTCCTCTATGGCCTTGTCGATGTCGCCTCTTTGGCGCTCCAGCATGGCGATCTGGTCGACCACCTGGCCGGGAGCGAGCGACAGCCCGCCCTGATGGCCGTCAGCCTCGAGCATGTCGCGGATTTCCGTCAGGGTGAATCCGAGCTGCTTGCCCTTCAGGATGACTTCGAGGCGCGCGCGCGCCTCTGCGTCATACAGGCGAACCATGCCGCGCCGCTCGGGCTGCAGCAGTTGCCGCTCTTCGTAGAAGCGCAGCGCCCTGAGGCTGACGCCGTAGGTGCGGGCGATGTCGCCGATGGTGAAGAAATCGGATTCGGGAGCGTCGTGCTGGGTGCCCGCTGAGGATGTAACCGCTTCCGACCCAACGCGTTTTTCGAAAGCAGCGGGAATGCGCGCTGCAAGGTCTTGAGTGAGCATCGTCGCCTCGTCAATCAAAGGAGTGAAATGAATTGCAACTAAAACGCGAGTAACCCCGCCATATACAACGTAAGCGAGTAGAAGGTGAGTCGCTGATCTTTGCAACCTGAGATTGCAGCAGCGTACGGTTGCGGGCAGACCGGCAAAGTCCCTGAGCTGGCTGCACCTGTGCCAAAAGAAGTCAGCCTTAACGCCGTGTTTACCAAGACTGCACGACAGTCCCTCTGGGGCGGTCGAATCGGCAAGGCGTTCACGACGCGCTCCATGTCTTTGGAATGAAGGATGCCGGGCCTGTGGGCGTGACGATGAACAAGTCTGTTCCCTGGAGCATCAAGGGCGTCGGATTCGATGCCCGCGAAGCCGCCAAAGACGCAGCGCGTCGTTCCGGCATGTCGGTCGGGGAATGGCTGCACAGCGTCATCGCCGAGCGCGCCCGGGAAACCGGGCTGGACTACGAGGACATCGACGCGGAAGAGCAGATCGAAGCCGTGACGGCGCGTCTCGCGCGCCTGTCCGAGGGGGAGCAACGCACCCCGCGCCGGCCCGTTCGTTCCGCCCGCCGCGCTCCGGCGCGTGAGGCCCGCTTCGAAGAGGCGGAGCAGGAGTTCGACGATCGCGACGAGCCGCCGGTCCGCCGCAGACGCGTGGACGTGCGCCGGGCCCATGAAGCCGAAAGCGAGGACTCCGCTCCGCGCGGCCGGGCTCAGCGCTCCCGCGCGGCCGAAGCGCCCTCGGACGACCTGCTCGACCATGCGGTGCAGATATTCGAGCGCCGCCATCGCGACCATGCGCTGCGTACCGACCAGGCGCTCGGCAAGGTCGCCAGCCGTCTCGCCGAAATCGAAAGTCACATCTCGAGCCGCGACGAGCCCGAACATGCGCGCGGCCTGCGGCTGGCGATGGAAAGCCTCGAAGCGCGCGTCGAGCATCTGGCGCGCAGCAAGGACAAGTCCGGCAAAGTCGATCAGGCTCTCGAAGACATCGAGGGGCAACTCGCACGTCTGGCAGAGCGTCTGCCGAGCGAGGCAGCCAAGCCACAAGCTTCCGAAGGCGGCGAGCACATGCGCCGCATCGAAGACAAGCTCAACCGCCTGCTCTCATCGCTGGAGGCGCCCAGCGAAGTCGTGTTTCCGGCGGGACGCCCGACTCCCTCGGGAGCAACCGCGGAAGCGGTTTCCGAAATCGTTCGCCGCCAGCGTGCGCTCGATGGCGGGCTTGCGGAGATCGGCCGTCGCGGACGGCTTCCCGCCGCCGGTGACGCCCTGACGACGCCGATCTATGCGAGCGCCCCGCAGCGGAGCGGGCGCGACGATTTTCAAGTGGCGCTGCAGAGCGGTATTTCGAGCCTGGCCGACAAGGTCGATCGCCTGCGCCGCGAGAGCCGCGAGAGTGAAGACCGCCGGCGCACCGAGATGCCGTCGCATCCCGACATCACCTTCCTGCGTCTGCAGCTGAACGAAATTTCCGAGGCAATCCGCAGCCTCGCGCAGCGCGGGTCTTCGGATGCGCTCGAACGCGCCATCCAGGATCTCGCGCATCGCATCGACGAGTCGCGCCGCATCGGCGTCGACAACCAATCGCTGCAGCCGATCGAACAGATCCTCGCCGAAATTCGGACATCGGTCGAGCAGTCAGGCCCGGCGCGCATCGTCGACGACGTCCAGGCGGAGCTCAGCCGCCTGCACGTGAAGATCGACGCCATGGCGGCGCACGGATTCGACCGCCATTCCTTCGAGGCCCTGAAGCGCAAGACCGACGACATCGCGCATGTTCTCGCGCAGGTCCTCGCGCGGCCGATCCCGATCGAAGGTCTCGAGCGCCAGGTCGCGATGCTGACCGATCGCGTCGAGGATCTCGCGGCGCGGGCCGACAGCGTGTCTCCCTATCTCGTCGAAACGCTCGACTCGATCCGCGCCTCCATCGACCGCCTGGATTCCAACCCGACGCTGCGCGACGTCGAAGCCCGCGTCTCGGATCTGGCGAACCGCTCCGGCGACCTGCCGCCCTATCTGGTCGACATGCTCGAGGACATGCGCCGCTCGATCGACAGCGTGGCGGCCAACCCGGCGCTGCGCGCGGTGCAGAAGCAGGTGACGGACATCGCCTCGCGCTCCGGCGATCTGCCGCCGCAACTCATCGACATGCTGGCCGAACTCCAGCATTCCATCGAGAAAATGTCGGGCAATCCCGCGCTGCGCGCCATCGAAGCGCAGGTCGCGCAGCTCTCGGCGCGCTCCTTCTCGCTGCCCGATCACCTCGTAGACACACTGCATGACATCCGCACCTCGATCGACCGCATGGCGGCCAATGCGGGAGTCAGCGCTCTGCAGACAGGCCTCGGCGCTCTGCCGGCGAACGACACCGGACTTGCCGAACAACTGGCCGACACGCTCGACCAGATGCGCGTGTCGATCGAGCGCATGTCGGAGCAGCCGGGCCTGCGCTCCATCGAAGCGCAGGTGGCGGACCTTGCCCGCAAGATCGACGGCGCCATCGCGACGCCGCGCACGGCATCGGCCGAGACCGCGACCGCGACCGAGTCGCAAAAAATCTACAGCCGCATTTCGGACCTGCACGATGCCCTGATCCAGCGGCTGGACATGACGGCGTCACAGTCCGCCAATCCCCTGGTCGAGGGCAAGATCGCCGACCTCAGCCACCGCATCGACGACGTTCACCGCGCCGTCGTGCGACAGAGCGAAAGCCTGTCGCAGCCGGCCGTTCCGGACGACCGCCTGCAGGACATGGTGGCGCAACTCGCCGAACGGATCGATCGCATCAGCAGCGGCCAGGGCGACACCCGCGCGCTGCAGGCGCTTGAAAACCAGATCATGCGGCTGTCCGAGCGGCTCGACCGCTCTGGCGAGACGGCCGATTCCATCGGCGCGCTCGAACGCGCCATGACGGATCTGTTCGCGCAGCTCGAAGAGACGCGGCATGCCGCCGTGGACGCTGCGGAAGCGGCTGCGCGCGAGGCCGTTCGCGTCTCAGGCGGCACGGGCGCCACGAGTCTCGCGCCCGATTTGATCGTCCGCGAGATTTCCGAACTTCGCACACTTCAGGACGAATCCGACAGGCGCACGCATTCGACGCTGACCGCCGTCCACGAAACGCTCGAGAAAGTCGTCGATCGCCTCGCGCTTCTCGAAGACGATCTCGGCGAAATGCGCAGCCTCGAGGCCGCGCAGGACGAACCGATGGCCGCCGGTGCGCCGCCGGTGTTCGAACGCGCCCGTCCCGTCGCAGAGAGAGAAGAACTTCCTGAGCTGCCGCGCGAGGCAGACATGCCGCGCCCCGTCGCAGATCGCCTGCCGCCCGCCACCATGCCGCTGATCGCGGCTGGCCATGCCGGCCTGCGCGAGTCGGACGTTGCCGCGAGCGAACCGCGCGCAGAGGCGCCCGACGTGCTGATCGAGCCCGGCTCGGGTTTTGCGCCGCGTCGCGGCGGCGACCGCGCCGAAGCTCCGGCGTCATCCGGTGCGACGACCGCCCATCAGGACGCCTCGCTGGCGATGGGCGACGAGCCGCGCGCCGCGCAGGCGAGTTTCATCGCGGCAGCCCGACGCGCCGCCCAGACCACTGCGCCAAGCGATGCGCCGGAATTCGGACCCGTCTCCGAGCGCATGTCCGCGTCCGTGGAGAGCGCGCTGTCCGAAGCCCGCTCCCGCGCCCGCGCCGCAGCCGCTTCCTTCGATCGGCAGAAGACCAAGGACGGCGGAACCGGCGGCCTGTTCAAGGGCAAGACGCGGCCGATCCTGCTCAGCCTCGCGGGATTGGTCCTGCTGCTGGGCGCCCTGCAGATCGCCCGCAGCGTGACGGACGTGTCGCCGACCGAGAACGAGCAGGTCGAGGCGCTGCCGAAGCTTTCGGGCGCTGCTCCGAGCCCCGTCGACAAGCAGGCGCAAGTCGTCACCCCTGCGCCGGCAGACGTTGCAGCGGTCGCAACGCCCGAGCCCGAGAAACGCGAGCCCGCCACCGTAGCCGCGCCAACCGTTGCGAGTGCCCTCGGGAGCCCCGGGGTCGACGGGATGACGGTCAGCGCCATCCCGGTGCAGCAGCCTTCGGTCGCGAGCCTCACGAGCCTGGCGAATGCCGGAAACGTTGTGGCGCAATTCGAACTGGCGTCGCGCCTTGCCGACGGCCGCGAGGCCAAGCGCGATCCGGCGCTTGCGGCCACCTGGTTCCGCAAGGCGGCCGACAAGAATCATGCGCCCTCGCAGTACCGGCTGGGCGCACTTTACGAAAAAGGTCTGGGCGTCACGAAATCCGCGACCGAGGCCGCACAATGGTATCGCAAGGCGGCGAACAACGGGAACGTGCGGGCCATGCACAATCTCGCGGTTCTGATCGCCGACGGCATCGACGGCAAGCCGGACTACGGCCAGGCCGCGGCCTGGTTCCGCAATGCGGCCGAACATGGAGTGCGCGACAGCCAGTACAATCTTGCAATTCTGTTCGCCCGCGGCCTGGGCGTCGAGCAGGACATGACGAAATCCTATCTGTGGTTTGCCCTTGCGGCGACGCAGGGCGACGTGGATGCGGGCAAGAAGCGGGACGAGATCGCCGCGCGTCTGGATCCGCGCAAACTCGCCGAGGCCAAGGTGGCGGCGGATACGTTCGAGATCCGCAAACCCAGCGCCGCGGCGAACGACACCGCCTCTATCGAGCAATTGCTGAATGCGCCGCGGGCGGACGTGGCTCCGGCGCCCCGCAACGTGCCGGGCCCGAGCAGTTCCTCCAAGACGACGGCGCGCGTTTCGGCGCTTTAGGAACAGGCGTATGGCGCGGGCGGCTTCGCGCGCCATATGGTGCGGAGCACGAAACGGGGACCCCGCCGCATGACCATCATGTCGAACGAGCCGATCGGCCAATCCAGAATTCCGATCTCGGCTCTGCTGCTCGGTCTCGGCGGTCTCATCCCGTTCCTTGGCCTGCCTGTCTGGCAGATCCTCGCGGTCGACGACCTGATGCGTGAGCGGGCCTTGGCGGCCTTCATCTTCTATGCGGCTTCGATCCTGTCGTTCCTGGGCGGTATCGGCTGGGGCGTGGCGATGGGGGAACGCGACCCGGTGCATCGGGGGCTCGCCTTTGGCGTGAGCGTCGTGCCGGCGCTGGTCGCCTGGGCGGCGGCCTTCGTCAACGTGCAATATCTCGGCTTCTCGCTGGGCATGCTGGGCATTGCCTTCGCGTTGCAGGGCGCTTGGGACGTGCATCTCTCGAAAAGCGGACGCGCGCCGCGTTGGTTCGCGAGTCTGAGGCTGGGCCTGACGCTCGTCGTGTTGCTGGCGCTCACGGTGATGTGGCTGTGGCGTCCCGCGCTGTCGGGAAGCGCCGGCCTGTCGCTCTAGCTCAGTCTCCGAAGCAATGGCGCGCAGCCACCGGATAGACCCGGTCGCGCCCGAGCACGTGGGCGTTTGGCACGCGCGAACCGAACAAGCGCGAGAATGCCACGTCGCGCAGGTTCAGCCCGCCCGCGAAAGCCCCGAAGGCCGGCATCACGCATCGCTCGCCATCGCTGGCGAAACATCTGCGGCGCAGGCTCCCCCGCGCCGTGACGACGCGCGCGACGGGATGAAGATGGCCGGCGATTTCCCCGGGCGATGCGCCCTCGCACGGCTCGTGACGAAACACCAGCGGGCCGCTGCGGAACTCCCCGCAGGCTTCACCACCCAGACCTGCCGGCGGATCGGGATCGTGATTGCCGGCGATCCAGATCCACTGCCGCCCGGCCTGCAGCGCCCTCAGCGATTCGACGTCGGCGCCATGGATGCGCTCGGCCGCCCGGCGATCATGAAAGCTGTCCCCGAGGGCGATCACGGCGCGCGGCGCGTAATGCGCGACCAGCCGGGTCACCCGGGCCAGCGTGGCGGCCGTGTCGTAGGGTGGCAGGAAGACCCGGCGCGCTGCGTAGCTCGATCCTTTTTCCAGATGAAGATCGGCCAGCACCAGCAGGGCCTCGGCCTCGAGGAACAAGGCGCCGGCGGGATCCGCCACCAGCCCGACCCCCGCGACGATGATCTCGTGCGGGACCGCGATCGTGTCGGCCCTCAGGGTCGCGGTCGATGTGCTGCTCATGCCGCTCAAACATCCTCATGAGGCTTCCTCGACCAAAATCTCGGCCGCATCCGCCAGAATCTCGTCCTGAGCCTGCCCATAGACCGGCTCACGCCCGATTTCCAGCATGACCGGAACGGCGAGCGGCGACACACGGTCGAGATCCCTGTGGATGATTCGCCCCTGAACGCGCGCCAGCATATCGCTCAATCGGGCAAGATCGAGGAGACCCGTCGCCGCATCGTCGCGCGCGGCCTGCAACAGGATGTGATCGGGCTGGTGGCGGCGCAGCACGTCGTAGACGAGATCGGTCGACATCGTGACCTGCCGGCCGCTCTTCTCCTTGCCGGGAAAGCGCCGCTCGATCAAGCCGGAGATGACGGCGCATTGCCGGAACGTCCGCTTCATCAAGGCCGACTCCTGCAGCCATTCCTCGAGATCATCGCCGAGCATGTCGACGGCGAAAAGTTCGTCCATCGAGACGAGCCCCTTGGCTGCGCGCGCACCCACGTCCGAAACGCTCCAGACCGCGAGCGCATATTCATTGGCGACGAAGCCCATGGGCTTCAGCCCGAGCCGCTCCATGCGGCGGGTGAGCAGCATGCCGAGAGTCTGATGCGCCAGCCGCCCTTCGAACGGGTAAGCGACCAGATAATGCCGGCCGCCGCGCGGAAAGGTCTCGACCAGAAGATCGCCGGCGCGGGGCAGAAGCGAGCGGTGCGTCTGCAGATCGAGCCATTCGGCCACCTGCGTGGGCAGTTTCTTCCACAGTTCGGGATCGGACAGGATCCTGCGCACGCGCGCCGCCAGATAGGTCGAGAGCGGAAACTTGCCGCCGGCGTAGGACGGCACTTTCGGCGTGTCGCTGCGGGCGCGCGAGACCAGCGCCTCGTTCTCGACGATGCCGCGCAGCGCCAGGATCTCTCCGCCGAACAGAAACGTATCGCCGGGCGCGAGCGTCTCGAGGAAATATTCCTCGATCTCGCCCAGCACGCGGCCGCCGCGCGACAACGGGCCGGTGTAGGCCTTGCCTGGTTCCCGGCCTCCGGCCAGGCGCGTCGGCGCGTAAAGCGTGCCGAAGCGCGTCGGGGCGGCGGGCACGGCCGCGGGACGCGCTTCGACACGACCGCGCACGAGGCGCACCTTGAGAACGTCGGACTCCACGATGGTCCCGACGTTCATCCGATAGGCCTGCGCGACAGCGGGATTGGCGATGCGCCAGAGGCCGTCCGCATTGCGGCGGATCTTGGCGAACCGATCGTACGTGCGCAGCGCATAGCCGCCCGTGGCGACGAAATCGAGCGCCGCGTCGAACGTCTCGCGGGGCGTCGCCGCATAAGGCTCGGCGCTACGGACTTCCTCGTAGAGCGCATCGGCGTCGAAGGGGGAAGCGCAGGCCATGCCGAGAATGTGCTGGCACATCACATCCAGCGCACCGGCGCGCGCAAGCGGCGAATCCTGCGCGCCCTCGTTCGCCGCGTCGATGGCCGCGCGGCATTCCAGCACCTCGAAACGGTTCGATGGAATGAGAACCGCGCGCGAGGGTTCGTCGAGGCGATGATTGGCGCGACCGATCCGCTGCAGCAGACGGCTCGCGCCTTTGGGCGCGCCAACGTTGATGACGAGATCGACCGCGCCCCAGTCGATGCCGAGATCCAGCGTGGAGGTGCAGACCACGGCTTTCAGAAGTCCTTGCGCCATGGCCTCTTCCACGCGGCGGCGCTGGCTCGCGTCGAGCGAGCCGTGATGCAGCGCGATGGCGAGATTGTCGTCGTTGATGCGCCAGAGCTGCTGAAAGATGGCTTCCGCCTGCGCGCGCGTGTTGACGAAAACCAGGGCGGTCCGGGCCGCCTTGATGCGTTCGTAAATTTCCCCGATGGCGTGACCCGCGCCATGCCCGGCCCACGGCAGACGCTCACTTGTGTCGAGCATCGACAGATCCGCGGCCGCGCCCGGCGGTGCGGTGACGAGCGCGGCCATATGGGGTTTGCCGCCATGCTGTCCGACGAGGTAACGGCGCAACTCATCGGGATCGCGCACGGTGGCGGAGAGTCCGACGCTCGTCATGCCGGGCGCGATGGCGCGCAGCCGGGCCAGATCCAGCGCCAGCAGATCGCCGCGCTTCGAGGTCACCGTGGCGTGCAACTCGTCGAGCACCACGCGGCGCAGCGTGGCGAACAGCGTGTGGGAGTCCGGGCTCGCCAGCAGCAGCGCGAGCTGTTCGGGCGTGGTCAGAAGAATTTGCGGCGGATCGCGCCGTTGGCGCTGTCGCTTCGAGGCCGAGGTGTCGCCCGTGCGCGTTTCGATGCGGAGGCGCAGGTTCATCTCGGCTGCGGGAATCTCGAGGTTGCGGGCGACGTCGACCGCCAGCGCTTTCAGGGGCGAGATGTAGAGCGTGTGCAGGCCCGGCCCGCCCGGCGCATTGCGCGGGCCGGCCGCCATGGCGGCGAGTTCGACGAGGCTCGGGAGAAAGCCCGCCAGCGTCTTGCCCGCGCCCGTGGGGGCGACCAGCAACGCGCTTTCGCCGGCCTGCGCGCGCGCCAGCAGAGCGAGCTGATGTTCGCGCGGCGACCACCCGCGCGTCGCGAACCAGTCCACGAACTCAACCGGCAACAGCCCGGAGGCCTCCGGTTGACGGGATCGCTTCGCGGAACGGCGGGGTTTTGCAGGGAGGGCGGGAGCGCTGGGCACACGCTGAATTTAGGGCGCGACCATCACCAGCGCCAGTCCGGGCACCGGCAGGCCGCGGTCGCGCCGGATCGAGGCATCGTCACAGGCGACCACAGCCAGGCCGTATCGATCGGCCAGTTGCTCGAGATAGGAGCGCGAATGGACGTACCGAAGGTCGGCGCCGAGCCCGAAGCCCTGGCTGCCGTCGACCTGCACCGTGAAGGCGAACAAGGCATCGCGCGCCATGACGCGTCTCGTGCGGGCGAAGACGTCCTCCAGATCGCCGACATAGACGAAGACGTCGGCGGCGGTGACGAGATCGATGCCGGACGCTGGATAGGATTCGAGAAATCCGTTCAGATCGCCCTCCACCACGCGGCGATAGCGGCCCGACGCACGGGATCTCGCCGCCATGGCTGGCGCGATGTCGACGCCGTCGATCGCGCCGCACATGCTCTGCATCTCGGCTGCCATGAGGCCGGTGCCGCAGCCCAGATCGAGAGCCGTCGGGAACGTGCAGGGACGTGACCACACCTCGCAGGCTCGCGTGATCGCCGCGACCAGGATGGCGGGACCACGATAAGACAGCTGCTGCACGAGATGCCGTTCGAAATGACCGGCATATTGATCAAACAGACCACGCACGTAGGCCGCCGGTGGACTTGCAGGCGCCTCGCGCGCACCGAGCCGGGCGAGGTTCAGGGCGGCGCCGAACGCGCCGTCGGGATCATACGCGGCCGCCTGCTCGTAGGCCTCGATGGCTCCGGGAACGTCGCTCAGACTTTCGCGCGCTTCGCCGAGAGCGAACCAGGCAGCCGGCCATTCGGGGGCGATTTCCAGCGCCTGCACAAGGAGATTTTCAGCAACGGCGAACTCGCCATCGCGGGCGGAGCTGCAGGCGTAATCATATCGACGATCAGCCGCCAAGTCCCCCGAAGACCGTGCCTGTCCCTGCATGTCCCCTCCGGGACGTCACCGGCGGATGACTGAGCTGTGCCTTTGAACACAGATTCACGATGACGTTACCGGTGAACTACGTCTCGTCGATCGGGTCGGATTATCCGGAACGCGATCGGGAGCCGCGGCGTCGCGCCGTGTTTCTTTTCGACGGAGCGTGTCATGCACGCCATCTCGCTTTCCTCACGCGCACACAAGATCATCCTCGGCCTGACGGCCGCCTCGACGCTGGCCCTTGGCGTTGCGGCAACCTCGACGCAGGCCGCTGCCTGGCATCATCATCGCGGCATGGGCTGGGGCGCCCCGGTGGCGGCCGGGGTGATCGGTGGGCTGGCGCTCGGCGCCATGGCGACGTCGTCGCGCCCGGTCGTCTACTCCGACTGCTGGATCGAACGCCGGCCGGTTTACAACGATCGCGGCCGGTTTCTCGGCCATCGCCGCATTCGCGTCTGCGACTGAGCGTCACGATCGCGAGACGCTGCCCAGACCGAGGCAACTTTCACGGCCCAGCTTCGTTGAACAGTCGTGTGCGCCAGAGCACGTCCGCCCTGGCGCGGGTTTGGCACATTGGGTTCGTCGGAAGGCGAACCCGGGGCAAGTCGAGTTCGTCCCGCAGCAGAGGGGAACCGCTATGGCCAGCATCATCAGCAAGATCGGCGCGAGCGACGGGTTTCGCGTGGCCGCCACCGTGTTCGCCATCACGGTGCTGGGCGCCGGCGTGGCCGGCGCTGCGATGACGATGGCGCCTGATGCCGAAGCCAACCCCGCCATGCGGCCGCTGACCATCGGCCGCTCGACGCAGGTGGTGCGCGCCTTCGGGCCCGACGACGAGGATTGCGTTTTCGCGACCCACAAGGTGCGACTGCCCAACGGCACTCTGAAGACCACACGCGAGCTCGTCTGCGCGGATTGAGGCACGGCCCCGGGTCATCCGCAGCGAAACTCCGCCGCCACCTTGTGCCGGCCTCCCCGCCCGGATAGCTTCTCGGGCATAGAGGAGCCCCGCCGCCGTGCCCGTCATCTACAAGATCGCCCCTGTCGAACTCTGGCGGGAGGCGGAAGAAGCCGGTGTCTTCACCGGAGCGCCAGTCGATCTCGCCGACGGCTACATCCATTTCTCGACAGCCGATCAAGCCCGCGAGACCGCCGCCAAGCATTTTGCGGGGCAGACGGATCTGGTGATCGCGGCCGTGTCGTCCGAGCGGCTCGGCGAAGCCCTGAAGTGGGAGCCGTCCCGGGGCGGCGCCTTGTTTCCGCACCTCTACAGGCCGCTGGAGATACGCGAAGTCGAAAAAGTGTCCCGACTGCCGGTCGGGCGCGACGGGCAGCACGACTTTTCAGGAATTTTTTCATGAGCGGCTTCGTCAACAAGGTCGCAAGGCCCCTGCTTTTCGCGCTGGAGGCCGAACAGGCGCATCGCGCGACGATCGCGGCCCTGAAGTTCCTGCCAATCCCGGCCGCGCCCGATCCGGACCCATCACTCGCGATCGAGGCCTTCGGGCTGCGCTTCCCCGCCCCGCTCGGGATGGCTCCGGGCTTCGACAAGGGTGGCGAAGTGCCCGACGCCCTGCTGCGCCTGGGTTTCGGCTACGTCGAAGTTGGAACGATCACACCGCTGCCGCAGGAGGGCAATCCCAAGCCGCGCGTCTTCCGGTTGACGGACGACTACGGCGTCATCAATCGCCTGGGCTTCAACAGCGAGGGGCATGCAGTCGCGCATGCGCGCCTTGCCGCGCGGGCGGACCGCGGCGGCATCGTCGGCGTCAATGTCGGGGCCAACAAGACCTCGGCGGACCGCGCGGGCGACTACGTCTCGGGGATTCGCGCCTTTGCCGACGTGGCCAGCTATTTCACGATCAACATTTCCTCGCCTAACACGCCCGGCCTGCGCGACCTGCAACAGGCGGCGGCGCTCGACGATCTCCTCGCGCGGGTGACGGAGGCTCGCGACGAGTTGTCGGCCCTGCATGGACGCAAACCGCTGCTGCTGAAGATCGCCCCGGACCTGACGGCCGAGGATCTCGACGACGTGGTCCGGGTGGCGCGTGCGCGGGCGGTAGATGGAATGATCATCGGCAACACGACCATCGAGCGCCCGCCGACGCTGCAAAGCCCGGAGGCCCGCGAAGCCGGAGGCTTGTCGGGACGGCCCCTGTTCGAACTCTCCACCAAGATGCTGGCCGCCACCTACCTGCGGGTGGAGGGACAGTTCCCGCTCATCGGCGTCGGCGGCATCGATGGCCCGGACACGGCCTTCGCCAAGATCGAAGCGGGCGCGAGCCTGCTCCAGATCTATTCCGTGCTGGTTTTCGAAGGGCCAGGCCTCATCAAGGAAATCCATGATGGATTGGCGGAAGCCATCCGGTTGAGCGGGCGGGGCCTGCCCGATCTCGTCGGCTCCCGCGCCGCCCATTTCTCCGCCGGGTTCTAGCGGCCGCGCACCGACATGAGGCGCATGACCAGCCAGATCGGCACCACGATCACGGCGCCGGCGACGATGTATTGCAGCACGTCGCCGATGGCGTCGAAGCCGAGATACCAAAGTCTCTGGAAGAAGCGCTGAACGCCGTAGATGATGTCGGCCGGCCGGATGTCGAGCCACATCAGCAGCGCGCCGACGATCAACGACACGACGATCAACCGCACCAGAACCGCCAGGGGCGATCCGCCCATGAACCGTGTGATGGCGCTGTCGCGCGGCGCGTCGCGGCGTTCGTCGGGATGCGCCCAGCGCGGGCCGTCGCCGGGCTGCTGTCCGGCGGCGGCCGGCCCCCTCACGGGCGGTGGATCGAAACCCGGCTGTACCATGTCGTGGCTCCTGCGCTGTGGCGCGCTCTGGCGGTCAGGTGCGATCCGGAGCCGGCTCTTCGCGCATGAGACGCATCATGCGGCGCATGAATTCCTCGGCGAAGGTCAGGGCCCGGTCCATGTCGTCCTTGTTGGGCAAGGGGATCGACGGACGGGCTGCCGGCCCACCCGCAAGCCTGGATTTAAGCTCCGCATTTTCCTTTGCAAGACGCGCGATCTCCTGTTCGAGCGCGCTGCGCTCGTCGGGAGCCGAACGGCATTGGGCGCCCTCGCGGTTGGCTGAACAGTGCGAAACCTGCCCGGTGCGGGTGTCCAGGCGCAGAAAGCCTCCGTCCGACGGAGTCATCGTATAGCGCCCGTTCTCTGTCGACGTGATGGTGTCCTGCGCCGCGGCCGGGCCGAGCGACAGAGCGGCCGCCAGCGCAAGCGTCGCGAGGCTCGAGGCTGCCCGAATCGATCGATGGATTTTGATCTTTTGAAGCATGGCTGCTCTCCTCACCTCGACAACGCGCCAATTAGCGCGAAGTCACGGCGAAAGCGGGGCGCGCGCCCGTCTTCAGAGTTCCGCGTTCGGGCTCTGCCACTGCCCGGCTTCGATCTTGGAGGCGGCGATGACCGCCTGGGTGCGGCTTTCGACGCCGAGTTTCTGCAGGATCGCCGACACATGCGCCTTCACGGTCGCCTCCGACACCGAAAGCTCATACGCGATCTGCTTGTTGAGAAGCCCTTCGGACAACATCATCAGCACGCGCACCTGCTGGGGCGTCAGCGACGACAGTCGCCGCACGGTGTCGGCCGTTTCCTTGTCGGCCGGGCCGGCGAGATCGACGTCCGCGGGCGTCCAGGTCTGGCCCGCCAGAATGGCGCGGATCGCCTGGCGCATCGCCTCGATGTCGGTGGTCTTGGGGATGAAACCGGATGCGCCGAAGTCGATGCAGCGGCGGATGACGCCCCGGTCCTCGTTGGCCGAGACGACCACCACGGGGACGCCGGGGTATTGCGCCCGCAGGTACATCAGGCCCGAAAAGCCTCGGACGCCCGGCATGGTCAGATCGAGCATGATCAGATCTGCTTCCGAGTCCTTCTCGAGTTCCGCGCTGAGGGATTCGAGATCGCCGCATTCGACGATGTCCGACCCAGCCACCGCGCCCGCCACGGCCTGACGCAGCGCGCCGCGCACGAGGGGATGATCGTCTGCAATGAAGATGCGCGTACTTGCCTGATCCACGCGTTTGCTCCCCGATATGACGGCCGATACGGCGGTCTTATGTGACGATCAGGCCAGACCGGCATTGATCCAAGTCGAACTGCCCGAACAATTCCCCCGGAGAGCGCCGTCTGCACGCCGTGGTCCCATCCGGCCATCGAATGCAGGTAGCCACGCAAGGTCACGGATTCTATCTTTCATGGGCCGTGGGCCTCTTGCAAGTCCACCTACCGGCTGATTCGCCTTCGGAGCGCCCCCTTTGACAAATCAGGTTACCGACGACGAGCGGCGGGACCGCGCCACCCTCGACGGCAGGATCACCTTCACGACGGCGGCCTTCGGCCTCGGAGCCGGCCTTCTGGTTCTGCTCGATCGCGTCGGACTTCCGCAGAATATTGCGGTGCTGGCAGGCTTTGTGCTCGCGGTCGCGACACTCTGCGCGGTCGGGCTGTTCGTCCGTTCGGTGAAGATCTCGACCTTCTACGCCGCCGGCCGCAGCATTCCGGCGACCTATGGCGGGCTGGCGGCCGCGGCCTGCATCGCGGGAGTCGCCATGATCTTTTTACCGCCCCTGCCCGATGGTCTCACGCTGACGGCCATCGCCCTGGGGCTCGCGGCAGGCGTTGCGATTCTCACGCTGGTAAGCGCGCCGATCATCCGCAAGAGCGGGGCGTTCTCGATGGCGGACCTTCTGGCGCTGCGATTCCCCGCGCTGGCGTTTCGCCTCGTCGCGATTCTCGTCATCGCGGCCATTTGCGGGCTGACCGCGCTTGCGGGGTTCGAACAGGCGATCCGCCTGCTGGCGACGGAACTCGGCATGGGACGCGTGGCGGCCAGCGTGCTGATCGCCGCCATCCTCATTCTGGCGGTGGCGCCCGGCGGTCTTGCGGGGCTCGCCTGGTCGGCGGCTGCGGCGGGCGGCATTCTGGTGGCGACCATGCTGCTGCCTCTGCTCGTGCTGGCGACGCGCGGCTCCGAACTGCCCCTGCCTTTCTTCGGCGGCCAGGACGTCTGGGCGCATGCCTCGCAACGGGTGGCGGAGTGGACGAACGTCGGGGCCGGTGTGGAAGGCGCGACATGGCTGGCCATGCCGATCGCCCTGGGAATGGCGGGTTTCGCGCCGCTCCTGTCCTTTGCGGTCGCGTCGCGCAATCGTTCGGGAGCCCAGCGCACGCAACTCGCCATGTTGATCTGGCTGCTGGTGATCGGCGCGGCCGTCATGGTGATCATGGCGGCCACGGCCTTGTCGCTCGAAGTGGCGCTGCTGGGACAAAGGCCGGACCGGCTCGCCGACACGATCTACAGGGCCAGCGCCGAGGGCTGGCTGAACATTTGCGGCCGCATCGCCGACGGACCGGCTCCGGCCCGCGCGGCCTGCGCGGCGCTGCCGGATTTCGCCGCGGTGCTGCGTCCGACGGATTTCACCGTCTCGCCCGGCTATCTCCTGTTCGGCCTGGCGGATCTCCGCGAACTGGGCGGCGCATATCGTGGTCTCGCGAGCGCGGGATGGTTCGTGGCCTGCCTGGCGCTGGCGGCGGCCGGATTGCAAGGCGCCGCCACGGCCCTGGGCCATGATCTCGCCTATCGGGTGCGGGATCGATTCGCCATCACGAGCCGGCGGCTGGCGACGACGCGGTTGCTGCTGCTCGGCTGCACGGTCGCGGCCGGAGCCACTTTGGCCCAGACCAGTCCGGATCCGCGGCTGCTGACCGGCCTGGCGCTGACGCTTTCGGCGGCAGGAATCGCCCCACTGTTGCTCCTGACGCTCTGGCCCCGCGCCGGAAGCCCGGAGGCCTTCCTGGCCATGGCGGCCGGCGTGGGAACGGCCTGCGCGCTCCTGCTGACGGCCGGGCCGACGAGCGCCCTGCCGGTGTCCGCCCTGGGCCAGGCCTCACTCGCGGGCGCCGCAGCCGCATTGGCGGTTGGGATCCTGGCGAGTTTGCGGCCGGGCGCGGCTGCGGCTCCCGGCACGGCTTTTCTCGACACGCTGCTGCACGGTCACGAGGACAGCCTGTCGGCCGAACGCGGTGCGTGAGACTTCGGTTCAGGCGCGAGGTTTGACGGCGGAATCGAACTCGGATTTGACGCAGATCGTGCCCACGTCCGTGATGTCTCCCGCGAGCTTGGCGGCATCGTGCGCCGCGGTCTCGGCCGCCTTGCAGGCGGTCACGCTCGGGAATTCGCGTATCTGGGTGTTGGTTTGGCCATCGGCGCCAAGCAGAACAAGCACAAGATGAATCACGGTGATCGAGTTCACGGGTAGCCCCCGAAATGGTCGGTCGCGACACGAGACCGGCACGATCGCCGGGCTCTCTCCTGGTCAAAAAAAGTTCTGCGGGACGGCGGAACCTTCCCGCACCAACGAGGTTACAACGAGTTGTTCGAAGCGCATCCGCGAAATTGGGTCAAGCTTCTGCTGTCCCACAATTTTCCGGCTTGGGTGGCGAAATTACCGCAGTGCGGCGCAGCTAGGCCGTGACCTTCAGCAAGGCTTCCAGCGCGCCGATCTCATCCGCCTCACGCGCGGGCTTGTCCCAGCGGATGCGAGACACACGGGGAAAGCGCATGGCGACACCCGACTTGTGGCGTGTGGAGCGGTTCAGGCCTTCGAAGGCGATCTCGAGAACCAGCCCCTCGTCGCGGCTGAAATCCATCTCGCGCACCGGACCGAAGCGGTTGCGCGTGTGGTTGCGGACATATTTGTCGAGTTGCAGCAGTTCCTGATCGGTGAAGCCGAAATAGGCTTTTCCCACCGGCACGAGCTCCTCGCCGCGCCACACGCCGAAAGTGAAATCCGAATAGAACGACGACCGCTTGCCGTGGCCGCGCTGCGCATACATGAGCACGGCGTCGACGTTGTAGGGATCGCGCTTCCACTTGTACCAAAGGCCCTTGGGCCGTCCGGGCACGTAAATGCTGTCGCGCCGCTTCAGCATCACGCCCTCGATGGCTTCCGCATCCGCCCCTGCCCCGGCGCTGGCCGGATCGCGCCGCGCCGCCGCCAGCGCCTCCCAATCCGCGAAGGTGACGCGCGGCGACAGATCAAGCCTATCGTGTGCGAGACGCGACACGAGCTTTTCCAGGCGCTCACGGCGCTCGACGAAGGTCAGGGGCCGCAGATCCTCGCCATTTTCGGCCAGAAGATCGTAGGCGCGGATGTGGGCGGGATATTGCGTCATCAGCTTGGTCGACACGGTCTTGCGGTTGAGCCGCTGCTGCAAAATCGAAAACGGCTCCACGAGGCCGTCGCGCAAAATCAGCAATTCGCCGTCGATGGTGAGTTCGCCGAAGGCCTCCCCCGAAAAGGCTTCGACGAGATCGGGAAAGCTGTTGGAAATGTCTTCGCCGGTGCGCGAATACAAACGCTGCACGCGCCGCCCCGTTGCGTCGACGCCCGTGACGGCCTGGACCCGAATGCCGTCCCACTTCCATTCGGCGACGAAGTCCTCGGGCTCGAGATTGCGGAAATCCGTTTCCTCGAGCGCGTGCGACAACATGGGCGTCCGGAACGGTGCGGGATCGCGCGCATCGGGTTTGGGCTCGCGGCCCTCCACCCAGGCGAAAAGATCGATATAGGGCGGCTCGAGTCCGTGCCAGACTTCCTCGATTTCGTTGGGCTGCAGGTCTCCGAGCGCCGCCACCGCGGTCTTGGCGAGCCGCGCCGAGACGCCGATGCGCAGCGAGCCGGTGATGAGTTTCAGCAGCGCCCAGCGGCCGGTCTCGTCGAGATCGTCCAGCCAGTCGGCGAGCAGGCGCGGAATGTCGGTCTTGCCGGCCTGTTCGAGCGCGTGCACCACTTCGCTGAGCGTCGGCGGCGCGGCGTTGCGCCGATCCTGATGTGCGCGCTGCGGCGTCGGCCACATGAGCGCGACGGTTTCGGACAGATCGCCGACGTAATCGTAGGACATGTCGAACAGGACCGGGTCGGTGCGCTCGGCGATGAGTGCGCGCACCACTCCGGGCTTGGCATGCGTGAACGACAGCGCGCCCGTCATGGCGGCCAGCGCGTAGCCGCGCTCCGGATCTTCGACGCGGCGGAAGTAATCGGTCATCATGCGCAGCTTGTTGTTGCGCGAAGACTCGTAGGCGAGACGGTCCAGCAGTTCGGCGAAGCGGTTCATTCGTTCGCCTCGCCGGCGGCCATGTTTTCCACGTCTTCGTCGCCATAGCCGATCATGTGCAGCGGCTGTGCGTCGAGGCCACGCATGCGGCACCAATGCACGATGGCGTCTTCCGCGCCATGCGTGACCCAGATTTCCGATGCGCCGGTCGCCACGACGCTGGCGCAAAGATCGTCCCAATCCACATGGTCGGACACGACGAGCGGCAGTTCCACCCCGCGCTGGCGGGCGCGGGCGCGCACGCGCATCCAGCCCGACGCGAAAGCCGCGACGGGATCGGGAAATTTTCGCGACCAGAGATCGGTGAGCTGCCCCGGCGGACAGACGATGACGTCGCCCGCGAGTTTGGGGCGATCCGCCGCCGTGACCTTGCGGATTTCGCCCAGGTCGACGCCCTGCTGCTGGTAGAAGTCGGTGATCTTCTCCATCGCGCCATGGATCCAGATCGGGCGATCCCAGCCGGCCTCGCGCAGAAGTTTCATCACGCGCTGCGCCTTGCCGAGCGAATAGGCTCCGACCAGATGGGCGCGATCGGGAAACAGCCGGCAGGATTCCATCAGCCGCGCGACTTCGTGCGCGGCGTCGGGATGACGGAAGACCGGCAGGCCAAAGGTGGCTTCCGTCACGAAGGCGTCGCAGCGCTGCAGTTCGAACGGCGCACAGGTGGGATCGCGCGCGCATTTGTAATCGCCCGACACGACGGCGCAGATTTTTGAACTCTTCAGGCGGATTTGCGCGGAGCCGAGCACGTGGCCGGCGGGATGGAAACTCACGTCGATCGAACCCACCCGAACAATCTCGCCATAGTCGGCCGGCTGCCGCGTGGTGCAGAAATCCTCGCCGTAACGCAGCGCCATGATGGCGAGCGTCTGGGGCGTCGCCATGACGGCGCCGTGGCCCGCCCGGGCGTGGTCCGAATGCCCATGCGTGATCAGCGCCCGGGGAACCGGCCGGACGGGATCGATGTGGACGTCTGCCTCCGGGCAGTACAGACCGGCGGGCGTGAGGGTGAGAAGATCCGACAGAGACATGCCGGTTGGAGATAGGGTGACCGAACGGCTTTCACAGGCTGGCCGGCGTGAAACAGGTTGCCGCCGTCCGTGAAACAGGTTTATAAACCCCGGATAGGAACGTCTTCACCAGCGCGTGCGAGGTCGCCATGTTGTCTCATGCTCAGGTCTGGGCCGCCATCGACACCTTGGCCAAGCGCTACGGCCTGACGGCCTCGGGGCTCGCCCGGAAAGCCGGGCTCGACGCCACGACCTTCAACAAGTCCAAGCGGCAGACGCCGGACGGCCGGCTCCGCTGGCCCTCGACCGAGTCCCTGGCGAAGATTCTCGACGCCACCGGCGCGTCCCTCGACGAATTCATGAGCTTCCTCGAAAGTCGCGACCGGAGCGGCGCCAAACGCACGATCCCGCTCATCGGACTGGCGCAGGCGGGCGTCGGCGGATTCTTCGACGATGCCGGCTTTCCGGTCGGGGCCGGCTGGGACGAGGTGGCGTTTCCCAATCTCGGCGATCCGCAGGCCTATGCGCTGGAGATTTCCGGCGATTCCATGCAGCCGCTCTATCGCGACGGCGACATCGTGATCGTGTCGCCCGGCGCCAATGTGCGGCGCGGCGACCGCGTCGTCGTCAAGACGCTGGAGGGCGAGGTGCTGGCCAAGGAATTGAAGCGCCGCACCGAAAAGACCATCGAGTTGCGCTCGCACAATCCCGAGCACCCCGACCGCGTGCTGCCGATGGACAAGGTCGCCTGGGTGGCGCGCATCATGTGGTCGAGCCAGTAAAGGCAATGCACGGCCGGGCGATGCGCACACGGCATTGGATTGCCGCGTCGCTTCGCTCCTCGCAAAGACGGCTTTCGTTCTGCCGGATTTGTTACCCGCCGTCATTGCGAGCGGAGCGAAGCCATCCAGTGAACACGGCCGGGCGATGTGCGCACGGCGCTGGATTGCCGCGTCGCTTCGCTCCTCGCAAAGACGGTTCTCGTACTGCGAGATTTGCTTCGCGCCGTCATTGCGAGCGGAGCGAAGCAATCCAGTGAATGCGGCCGGGCGACGCGCGCACGGTGTTGGATTGCCGCGTCGCTTCGCTCCTCGCAAAGACGAGGCTCAGCCGCTCTTCTGCCGCGACGCCAGAAACGCCTCGTGCTTTTTCGCCAGTTCGCCCGAGAGCGCATCAGCCACCAGCGCGCGGGTTTCGGCGATGCCGTAGAGCGCCGCGAAGGAGCCGAAGCGGGGGCCGCGATTTTCGCCGAGCAGCACCTGGTAGAGCATGTTGAACCATTCGTTCGACACGCCTGGACGTTCGGGCGTCGCATTCTTGGCCTTGAGATCCTGATAGCGCGGGATCGGGCGCGCGACGTCGTAGAGCGCGGTCTGGATTTCTTCGGCGCTGGCGCCGGCGGGCAAGGCCGCCAGCATGGCGTCGAGTTTCTGCAATGCGTCGCGCTCGACCTCGTCGGGGAGCCGGTAGGTCTTGGCGGGCCGCACGAAATCGCGGAAATACGCGACCGCATAGCCGACCAGCGCATCGAGGCGCGGGTGCGTCTGCGGCGAGACGCCGGGCGCATAGCGGCGCAGAAAGGCCCATAGAACCTGCGGATCCTCGCTGTTCGCCACGGCCGCGAGATTGAGCAGCATCGCAAACGAGATCGCCGTGCCGGGACCGTTCTCACCCGGGTGCTGCAGCAGTTCAGCCGCGGGTGGCTGCCCGGAATGGATGTGCCAGACCGGATTGCCGAGACGGTTCTTCACGTCCTGCCGCGGATAGCCGGCGAGGAACTGCAGATATTCGTCGACCGTGCGCGGAATGACGTCGAAGTGCAGCCGCTTCGCCTCGCGGGGCTTCTGGTACATGAAGAGCGACAGGCTCTCGGGGCTCGCATAGGTGAGCCATTCGTCGATCGTCAGACCGTTGCCCTTGGACTTCGAGATCTTCTGGCCCTTGTCGTCGAGGAACAATTCGTAGTTGAAGCCCTCGGGCGGCGTGCCGCCGAGCGCCCGCACGATGTTGCTCGACAGCTTGACGGAGTCGATCAGATCCTTGCCGGCCATTTCGTAATCGACGTTCAGGGCATACCAGCGCATCGCCCAGTCGGGCTTCCATTGCAGCTTCACATGTCCGCCCGTGACAGGCGTTTCGTGCACTTGCCCGGAGTCCGGATCGCGCCACGTGATCGTGCCGGCCTTGGCATCATGGGCTTCGAGCGGCACCTGCATGACGATGCCGCTCACGGGATGGATCGGCAGGAACGGCGAATAGGTGGAGGCGCGTTCCTGGCGCAGCGACGGCAGCATGATGGCCTGCACGTCGTCGAGCCGCGCCAGCATGTGCAGCAGCGCCGCATCGAAGCGGCCGGAGCGGTAATAATCGGTCGAGGACGCGAATTCGTAGTCGAAACCGAAGCGGTCGAGGAAGGTGCGCAGCGTGGCGTTGTTGTGATGCGCGAAACTCTCAAACTTGCCGAACGGGTCGGGCACCTGCGTCAGCGGCTTGCCGAGATGGCCCTGCAGCATGTCGCGGTTCGGCACGTTGTCGGGCACCTTTCGGAGCCCGTCCATGTCGTCCGAGAAGGCGAGAAGGCGCGTCGAAATCCGGTCTTCCGTCAGAATGCGGAAGGCGTGCCGCACCATGGTGGTGCGCGCCACTTCGCCGAAGGTTCCGATGTGCGGCAGTCCCGAGGGGCCGTAGCCGGTCTCGAACAGCACTTCCGTCTGGCCGGTGCGCTTGACGCGATCGACGAGCTTGCGGGCCTCTTCGAAGGGCCAGGCGGCGGAGCGGGTCGCTGCGTCCAGAAGGGCGGCGGCGTCGTCGGACGGGGAGGCTGCGGCCGTGTGATCGGCGGAAGACATGTTCGATCCTCGAGGATTGGTCGGCGCACGGCCGTGGCGGCGCGCTACAGGGGCGGCACACTAGGAAAGCGTGCTTCTGGCGTCAAATGCGGGGCTTGGCGCCTCAGGGCGCCGACGGTTTGAAATGTTTCGAAAGCTTGAGGCCCTGCGCCTGATAGTTCGAGCCGAGGCCCGCGCCGTAAAGGCTGCGCGGCAACTCAGCCATGCGCTCGTAGACGAGGCGGCCGACGATCTGCCCGTCCTCGACGATGAAGGGCACGTCATGCGAGCGCACCTCCAGCACGGCGCGCGAGCCCTCGCCGCCAGCCTCCGCGGCGCCAAACCCCGGATCGAAGAAGCCGGCGTAATGCACGCGGAATTCGCCGACCAGCGGGTCGAAGGGCGTCATCTCGGCGGCGTGGTCGGGCGGCACGCGAACGGCTTCCTTGGAGGCCAGGATGTAGAACTCGCCCGGATCGAGGACGAGATCGCCGCGGCTGCCGGCATAGACCGGCTCCCAGAAATCCAGCACGTCATGGGCCGCGAGCTTGTCAACGTCGATCAATCCGGTGTGGCGCTTGGCGCGGTAGCCGATGAGGCGCGTGCCGTCGAAGCCCGACAGGTCGACCGAGACCGCCACGCCACCTTGAATCGACGGCTCGGCCGTGGTGACGAGCTTCTCTCGCTGGTGGAGCGCCAGGTGTCCGGCATCGTCCAGTCGGGCCTGCCCGTTGCGGAAGCGCACCTGCGACAGGCGCGAGCCGGCGCGCGCCAGAATGGGAAAGGTGCGGGGCGAGATTTCCGCGTAGAGCCGGCCTTCGTAACCGGTCTCGATCAGGTCGAATTCGCGCGAGAAATCCGTGATGACACGGGTGAAGACGTCGATACGCCCGGTGGAGCTCTTCGGGTTGGCGGCGGCCGCGATGTCGCCCGGGAGCGCCAGGCTTTCCATCAGTTCGGCGACATAGACGCAGCCGGTCTCGAGCACGGCCCCGACCGTCAGGTCGATCTCGTGCAGGGCGAGGCGCTCGATCGATTGCTCGACCTTGCGGCCGAGGCCGGGCAGAAAGCTCGCCCGCATGCGCCAGGCGCGCGTGCCGAGCCGCAGGTCGAGGCTCGCGGGCTGGATCTGGCCGGGCGCGAACGGCAGCGCCGAGACGATGCCGCCTGACCGCGCCAGCGCGTCGATCTGATGGGCCGCGAGAATGCCCCGGCCGGGGTTCTGATCTGCTGTCGACGCCACTGCGCGCTCCCGGAAACACCTGCGCTGGTCCTAGCCGATCACGTCTGCTGAGGAAAGTGCGCTCGACTTTGCCACGCCTCAACGATTGACGCTCACCATCGTCGGGTGTACCCGAGGGCTCCCGTGGTACTTTGAGCCGGTCGGCTTGCCGCCACGTAAAACAAGGGGCTAAAAGGCCGGAGCTCGCCCGTCGGCTTCGCTTTTTCAGCTCCTGCCCGCCGGAGGATGCCTCCGGCGCAGACAGTCGAGGCATTGATGAGCGCGAACACTCCTCCGCAGAGTCTGAAGACACTCCGCCCCGCCACGCGGCTGGTGCATGGCGGCACCACCCGCTCCCAGTTCGGCGAGACGTCGGAAGCGCTTTTCCTGACGCAGGGGTACGTCTACGAGAGCATGGAAGCCGCAGAGGCCCGCTTCAAGGGCGAGGCCCCGGGCTTCCTCTATTCGCGCTTTTCCAACCCGACCGTGGCGATGTTCGAGCGGCGCATGGCGCTGCTGGAAGGGTCTGAATCGGCGCGCGCCACCGGCAGCGGCATGGCGGCCGTGACCGCCGCGCTGATGGGACAGCTCAAGGCCGGCGATCACATCGTGGCCGCCAAGGCGCTGTTCGGATCGTGCCGCTACGTGGTCGAGGAACTGCTGCCGCGCTTCGGCGTGCCCGCGACCCTGGTGGATGGCACGGATCTGGACCAGTGGCGCGCCGCCATGCGGCCCGAGACCAAGGTGCTGTTCCTCGAGAGCCCGACCAATCCGCAGCTCGAAATCATCGACATCGCGGCGGTGGCCAAAATCGCGCATGACGGCGGCGCGAAACTCACGGTCGACAACGTCTTCGCCACGCCGCTGCTGCAAAGCCCGTTCGAACTGGGCGCCGATTGCGTGGTCTATTCGGCGACAAAGCACATCGACGGCCAGGGCCGATGTCTCGGGGGCGTCATTCTGGCGTCCGAGGAGTTCATCCAGGCGCATATCCACAACCTGCTGCGCCAGACCGGCCCCGCCCTGTCGCCGTTCAACGCCTGGGTGCTGCTCAAGGGGCTGGAGACGCTGCCTTTGCGCGTGGCCCAACAGATGCGTTCCGCGACCGCGCTGGCGGATCATCTGGCGGCCCATGCCGGTGTGTCGCGCGTGCTCTACCCGAGCCGCAAGGATCATCCGCAGCACGAACTCGCCATGCGGCAGATGAGCGGGGGCGGAACCGTCATCGCGTTCGATCTCGCGGGCGGCAAGGAGGCGGCCTTCCGGTTCGCCAATGCGCTGCAGATCGTCAAGATTTCCAACAATCTCGGCGACGCCAAGAGCCTGATCACGCATCCCGCGACGACGACGCATCAGCGTCTCACCCCACAGATGCGCGCCGAAAGCGGCATCGGCGAGGGCATGTTGCGCCTGTCGGTCGGGCTCGAGGACGTCGAGGATCTGATCGACGATCTGAACGCCGGCCTGGCGGCGCTCTAGAGCTCCTTGGTCATGGATGAGGAATCCATGCCGAAATCGTCTTCCTGGGGATCGTAGCCGACGTAGCCAGCGGCGGCGAAGAAGGCGCTGGCGGTGTCGGTGGTCACCAGGGCGCAATTGGGCAGGCCGAGCGAGCGGGCTCGATTTTCCAGTTGCGCCAGCAGGGTCTTGCTGACGCCCTGGAAGCGAAATGGCGGCGCGACATACAACAGGGTGATTTCACCGTCGCCCGTGAGGCCGCCGACCCCCGCCATGACACCGTCGATCTCGGCGATCAGAATGAAGCTCCCCGGGGCCTCGATCCAGGCCTGCATGTTGGCCGGCGTCTTGTTGATCAGCATGCCGCCGACGATGGCCTGCATGTTCTGATGGTCCTGCACGCACAGCTCTGCGATGGAACGGCGCACCAGTTCGCAGGCCGCCGCCGTATCGGCGGCTTGCGCCTCACGAGTCTCGATCCTGCCCTGTCCCGACTGCATCATGCCTTAGCGATCCTCCGGTTGGTTGAAATCATGCCCGGACGGCCGCGAGAGGGCTCGACGGCGCGGCGGGGTTTGGGCACACTAGCGTCATGTATACCGCCGTGACACGTGAAATCCAGGTGACCGTCCTGCCGCAATATGTGGCCGAGCGTTCGGAGCCGGATGAGAGCCGCTTCTTCTGGGCCTATACGATCGAGGTCACCAATCTCGGCCGGGAGACCGTGCAATTGACGGCGCGCCATTGGCGCATCACCGACGCCAACGGCCTCGTCGAGGAAGTGCACGGGCCCGGCGTCGTCGGCGAGCAGCCGGTCATCCCTCCGGGGGAGAGCTTCCGCTACACGTCGGGCTGTCCCCTGACGACGCCGTCCGGCATCATGATGGGCAGCTACCGCATGGTCGACGAAGCAGGCGAAGGCTTCGACGTCGAAATTCCGGCCTTTTCGCTGGATTGCCCATTTTCTTCGCGCACGCTCAATTGAGCGCAGGCCGATCGGACTTTCGATGAACGCGCCAGAGTCTGCATGTGCAGCCGGTTTCCAGGACGTGGCCGCGATCCTGCAGGCGCTCGTCCGCTTCGATACGGAAAGCTCGAAATCCAATCTGCCGTTGATCGACTGGGTCGAGTCCTATCTGGGCGGGCTCGACGTCCCGTTCGTGCGCGTGCCGGACGTCACCGGCGAGAAGGCCGCGATCTTCGCGACGATCGGGCCGATGCGCGACGGCGGCATCGTGCTGTCGGGTCATTCCGACGTGGTGCCGGTCGAAGGTCAGATCTGGAGCAGCGATCCATTCGCGCTGCGCCGTGAGGATGGCCGGCTTTACGGACGCGGCGCCTGCGACATGAAGGGCTTCTGCGCGGTGGCGCTCGCCATGGCGGCGGAATGGCGCCATCTGCCGCTGGCGTCGCCGATCCACATCCTGATCTCGTATGACGAAGAAACCACGTGTCTGGGGCCCGTGGACACGATCGCGCGTTTCGGCGCGGACCTGCCGCGTCCGCGCGCGATCATCATCGGGGAGCCGACGATGATGGCGGTCGTGGATGCGCACAAGAGCGTCGCGACCTATCGCACCACCGTCATCGGCCACGAGGCGCATTCGTCGAAGCCGGCGCTCGGCGCGAATGCCGTCGAGGGCGCCTGCGAACTCGTGGGCGAACTCTACAGGATCGGCAGAACATTGGCGGCGGCGGGCGACCCGAGCGGGCGCTTCGATCCGCCTGCGTCGACCGTCCACGTCGGCACCATCCAGGGCGGCACGGCACGCAACATCCTGGCGCGCGAATGTACGTTTCACTGGGAGTTTCGTGGCCTGCCCGGTGTAGCGCCGGATCTCGCGCGACGTGAACTCGACGCCTACGCGCGCGACGTGCTGCTGCCGCGCCTGCGCGGCACCGCGCCCGATGCGGACGTCGTCACCACGACCGAGATCGAAGTGCCAGGGCTGTCACCCGAGACGGGCTCGCCGGCAGAAACGCTCGCGCTCAAATTGACGCGTTCGAACCAGAGGCTCGCCGTTCCTTTCGCGACGGAAGGCGGGCGCTTCCAGGCGGCCGGGCTGCCGACCATCGTGTGCGGTCCCGGCTCGATCGATCAGGCGCACCAGCCGGACGAATATATCGCGGAGGCGCAGATCCACGCGGCGCTCGACTTCATGAAGGCTCTTTCGCGCGAGCTGACCTGAGCGAGGAACGCGCCAATCCATGCTCCGTCTTGGCCCAGTGAAACGGGCGATGGAACAGTTCGATCAAAGCCGCCCAGGCGGCGAGCGTCATCAGCAGCATGTGGACCGGCCGCAGCAGCAGATAGGGCGCGCTGCGCCACAGGCCGCGGCGTGTCATTCCCGCGAAACTGATCAGGAAAATCGACGCGAGACCACTGAGCGCGAGAACGATCCAGAACAGATCCGACAGCACGTGCGCGAACGGTCTCGGGGCCAGCAAGTCACCTGCGGCCATGTCGTAGAGGACATAGGCCATGAAGGCGGACCCGATCAGCGGTCCGAGCGTGTTGGCAGCCAGAAGTGCGATGACGGAGGCGGCGCGCGCCGGCCCGAGTTCAGCCACGAGCTGACGAGGATGGCGCGTGTGCGTCAGGAGCGTCTGCATCCAGCCTTTCATCCAGCGGCGGCGCTGTGCGAACCAGTTCTTCAGGCCGGCGGGCGCTTCCTCCCAAGTGGTCGACTCCAGGGATTTCGTGGAATAGCCGAGGCGCGCCAGGCGAACGCCGAGGTCGGCGTCCTCGGTGACGTTCCAGGCGTCCCACCCGCCGACCTGGCGCAGGACTTTCGTGCGAAAATGATTGGACGTGCCGCCGAGCGGCAGCGGGACGCCGAGCCGGGCCAGGCCCAGGTTGAACACGTCGAACAGTCCCGCATAGTCGATCGCAAACAGCCTCGTGAGCCAACCGTCGCGATGATTGTCGATGGCGAGCGCAGCCTGCAGGCAGGCCACGCGATCGTCCTCGCGCGCGAAGACAGTGGCGGCGCGGCGCAACTGATCCGGCTCGGGCTGGTCTTCGGCATCGAAGATGACGGTGAACGTTCCCTGCGCCATTGCGAGCGCGAAGTTGAGCGCGCGGGGCTTGGTCCGCGGCCGGCCTTCCGGGACGCGCACGATGTAGCGGCGCAACCGGGACGACTGGTGGACCAGAGCGGCGGCGGTTTCATGATCGGACTCTTCCACGGCGAAAAGGACGTCGAGCTTCTCGGCCGGGTAATCCAGCGCGTCCAGCGCGGCGACGAGACGCGGCGCCACGGCAGCCTCGCGATAGAGTGCAATGAGGATCGTGTAGGACGGAAGATCGGCATCCGGCAGAAGCGGCATCGGCTTGGGTTTGAAGCTCCAACCGCACCAGAACGCCAGCAGCCGGAGCGACACGGCCACCATGGCGCAGACGCCAAAGGCCGCGCAGACGGCGGACCAGATCGCTCCGCCAAACAGCGTGCCGACAGTGAAGGCTCCGACGAGGATCGCCAACACGACTCTCTGGGTGCGAGTCGATCCATCGTGGGCTGAAAGATCCGGCGACACGAGAGCCAGGCCCTGGCTGGCCTCGCGCACCATGGCGGCTCCGGAGGCCGCGTTCATCAAGTCGCGGAACCCCGAGGGCGACGCAATGGCGGCACGGTGCGAATGTCTTGGCAGCGGCATTCTTTCGATCAGCAATCGCAAGGCTTCGCCTCGAGGCGCGAACAGCCATGCGGCGCCCTGCAATGGCGCCACCCCGGTCCGTAAGGCGGCGCGCCAGTCGAGCGTGACGGCGAAGTCTTCCTCTCGGGCCGCGAGCCGCACGCCGAGCGCTTCGGCCAGCCGCTCGTAATAGGCCTCCTCCGAGACATGGCCTTGGCCGATCAGCACCGCCTCGCCACCCACCCCGAGCGTCCCGGCGCGGAGAGCCGATTCGTGCAGGATGGCGTCATCGATCTCGCCTGAGAAAATGGCGAGCTCCGGTGGCAGGCCGGCCGAACGACCGAGCGCCCAAAGCGCTGTTTCGGAACGAATTCCCGGGCTGCTCCCGGGGCCACTTGCCAGCGTTCGCCCGGCGTGCGACGAGCGCGCTGGTGCGATCGAGCTGTCGGTGGGCGAAATGATCACGAAAACGCTCCGCGGAACTCCGAGCCGGACCATAAGCCGGTGGGCGGCAGAACTCCAAGGCAAAGCTTTGGCTGTCGGTCTCCTGCTGCTCGGCGGGCTTGCGCCCGTGGCGGCGCAGGAACTGCCGGTGCCGAGCTTCTGGGACCCGCAATATCGCGCCGAGCGGCCGGACACCGGCGCCATCCGGCTCATCCGCTTCGTCACCGAGGACGATTATCCGCCTTTCAACTTCGCGCTGCCGGACGGTTCGCTGACGGGATTCAACGTCGAGCTCGCGCGGGCGGTTTGCGAAGAACTGAAGATCGCCTGCACGATCCAGCCGCGCCGCTGGGACACGCTGATCCCCGCCATCACGGAAAACCGGGCTGATGCCGCGATCGCCTCGCTGGCCATGAATGCCGCCAATCGCGCGCAACTGGATTTCACCGCGCCCTACTACAGGACGCCGGCACGCTTCGTCTCGCGGCGCAACGGCCCCGATGCCGCGCCTGCCCTGCTTTCGCCGGAGACGCTGGCCGGATGGGCCGTCGCAGTCGAGGCCCGGACGGCGCACGAGGCATTTCTGCGGGCGTTCTTCCCTCAGGCCGACATCAGGGCATTCGCGTCGCGCACGGAAGCCCAGGAGGCTCTGAAGTCCGGTGACGTGAAGCTCATCTTCGGCGACGGCGTATCGCTGTCGCTCTGGCTCAACGGGACGGACGCGGCGAATTGCTGCGTCTTTGCAGGCGGACCCTATACGGAAAGCCGTTTCTTCGGAGACGGCGTCGGAATTGCCGTCCGCAAGGGCAATGGCGACCTGCGGCGCGCGCTCGACTGGGGACTGCGGCGCGTCTACGAGCGCGGACTCTATGCCGAGCTCTATCTCAAGTTCTTTCCGATCGGATTCTTCTGAAACTCACATGAGTTTCTGGATCTCGCGGGCCGCAGCCTCGGGCGGCTGCTGGATGTTCAGCGCGTTCACGAAGCGACCCTGCTTGTCCATCATGTATACGATGGCGGTGTGATCCATCGTGTATTGACCGTTTTCGGTCGGGATCTTCTTGGCATAGACCCGATAAGCCTTGAGCATCGCGTCGACTTCCTCGCGCGTGCCGGACAGGCCGGAGATGCGCGGATCGAAACTCGACAGGTAGGACTTGAGCGCGTCGGGCGTGTCGCGCTCCGGATCGACCGTCACGAACAAGGCCGAGATTTTCGCATCCTTGGGAAGTTTGCGAAGGATTTCGGACATTTCGAACAGCGTGGTGGGGCAAACGTCCGGGCAATGCGTGAAGCCGAAAAAGACCAGCGAGGGCGCACCCTTGTAGGACGCCTCGGTGACGCGCGCGCCGGTCTGGTCGACCAGGCTGAAGGGCCCGCCGACCGCGGAGGCGCGTCCACCCTGACTGCCGCCGACGAGGAACAAGGCCGTGCCGATCAAGGCGATGAGCCCCACGGCCAGAATGGCGATGGGAAGGAGAAGGCGCTTCTGCTGGGCATTCATCGGGCAGGCATCATCCGTCAAAAACAGTTTTGCAGGGCAGCGAGCGAGTCGAAGAAAATGATCGGCCCGTAGTGCCACCAGAGCAGCAGGGCCGAGCCGCCGAGCAGCGCCGCTCCGATGCCGGCGATCTGCCACACCAGGCGGGCGATCTCCGGATCGCTTTCGACGAATTCAGGCTGTTCCGTACGATCGGACATGGCGCGCTCCCGCAGTCTTTATAAGCCCTGCAGGAGTGGAATGCACGTGGCTTGGCGACGCATCAGCCCCGGCTGCGCTTGACCGCGAAGGCCGGCACGAGCGTGAGGCACAGGATGCAGGCGATGAGCACGAAGGGCGCGCGATTGGCGCCGTGGTCCAGCATGTATCCGATGACCGGCGGCGCGATGAGGGCGCCGAGATCGAGCCCGGAATAGACGAAGCCGAACACCTTGCCGGTGGCGCCATGCGGCGTCGCCGAACGCACCAGCATGTCGCGAGACGGAATCGTCATGCCGCCGAGGAAGCCCGTCGCCATGGCCATCGGCATGAGGATGAAGCCGGGGATCGACAGAAAGCCCATGCCCAAGGACAAGACCGCGACCGCCAGCAGTCCTCCGGCGATGATGCGATCGTGGTTGGTGGTTCGGTCCGCCACATAGCCACCCGCGAGAGAGCCGCAGGCATAGCTCGTCAGATACATCGTCGTCAGCGTCGTGGCGAAGACGATGCTGACGCCCTGCACCTTGGGCAGCAGGATGGTGAGGTAGTTCTGCAGTCCCGTGAAGGAGATCGACAGGAACATGAAATACAGGAACGCCATCATGATGGCGGGCGACAGGAACAGACCCGCTCCCTTGCCCGCGCCAAGGCCCGCAACCCTGCCGTCGCCATGAGGACCCGCGCCCCTGCCCCGATGCTCGGGAACGATGAGGTCGTCCCGATCGAGCAGGATCAGAAAGGCGCCGACGAGACCCACCGCGCCCGTGATCGCCAGCGCGGCGCGCCAGTCGAACAGGCCCGACAGAAACAGCACGGTGACGGGCGCAGCCGCCCAGCCCAGCGTCCCGGTTACCGAATGAACCGAATAGGCGCGCGCCATGCGGCTCGGCGTGACGCGCGCCGTGAGGACGGAATAATCTGCGGGGTGATAAACGCTGTTGCCCGCACCCGCGAGCGCCGCGAAGACGAACAGCATCCAGGTGGACGGAACAAGACCCATGGCCATGATGGAGCCGGCCAGAAGAGCCATGCCGGCCGGCAGAACGATATGCGCGCCGAACCGGTCCACCACGAAACCCGCACCGACCTGAAACAGCCCGGAGGCGGCGAAGAACACCGCCATGAGCAAGCCCAGCTCCGTGTAGGACACGCCGAGCGTCTCGCGCATCATGGGGAAGAGCGGCGGCAGGACGAGCTGAAAGAAGTGGCTGGTGAAATGCGCGGCTCCGATCACGCTGATGATGCGGAAATCGCCCGTCTTCGGCAATGTGAGGTCAGTCATGCCGATGCAATGTGTCAGCCCATGACTTTCGTCAAGCACCCATGGCGGTTGAGAAAAAAGGCCGGGCACACTGCCCGGCCTTCCAGATTGCCGCCTCAGCGAATGATTTCGATCACTTCGCGGCTGTCGGGATCGACGAGCACGACCTCGTCCTCGATCACCACGTAGCGATATTCCTTCAGGGCAGGCACTTCCCGCCAGACTTCCGTGGGCAGCGTCAGCAGCGTGACCCGCTCGGGGAGGCGCACGCCTTCCCGCAGCTCGATGTTGAGATCTGCGTTTCGCGAAGAGCTGGTGCGCGTCTTCAGGATGTCGCGCTTCACCACGTCGCGCTGGCTTGAGCTGAGGGTGACGCTGTGGCGCGTGGCCTTGCCGCCACCCGAGCCGCTGCTCGAGATGATCGTCACGACCTTCTTGGTCTTGGGCTCGACGATGACGATCTCGTCGCGCACCACGACATATTCATAGTCGCGGAAGCGCGGCGAGATCTCGACGATTTCACGCGGGACCGGACGCGACCGGACACGATCGGGAAGACGCCCACCGATGTTCACCGAGATGTTGACGTCGGTGTTGGATCCGCGATCCCTGATGAGACGCTCGTGGACGCGGGTCGCGGCTTCGCGCTCGATGTTGAGTTCACCACGCACCTGAACGTTGGCGCTGCCGCCAGAGCCTGACCGCTCCGTCTGCGTGCCGGTGGTGCGCGTCGAGGCCGCGCCATCGCGATCCGGACCCTGAGCCGAATCCCGGGTGCGATCGGAGCCGGTGCGCTCGTTGGCGTTGCGATCGGTCGCCTTGCGGTCGCCGCCTGCGCCGGTGGCGCCACTCCGCTCCGCACCACTGCGCTCACTGGCAGAGTTCTTCGTGTCGGAGCTTTCCGGGCGGGAGTCCGAACTCGTCTTGGTCTTGCCGTCCGCCCCGGTCGCGGTCGTGCCGCGCGTGCCGCTCCGGTCCGGCTTTTCGGTCTCGGCGGTCGACTTCTGACCTGTGGCCGAACCCTTCTGCTTGTCGTCAGCGGCGCTCGAACGCGGCTGGGACGCAGACGGCGAAGACGCTTTATCCCCGCTCTGAGCCGAACCGACGCCGCGGCCTTCCGGCTTCGATGTCTCGGAACTGCCCTGCGCTCTCTCGGAAGCTCCCTGCGAACGGCCCTCTGAAGCGCGCTGGCCCTGCTGGCCGCCCGCCTTGTCGGACGCCTGCGGGCTGGCCTTCTCGGACTGGTTCTCACCCTTGCCGCGCGGCGCTTCACTGGACGAGCCGGGCGAAGATGCGCCAGTGGAGCGTTGTGATTCCTGCGCGGTTACTGCGGCAACGTTCAAGGACAGGGCGGCAGCCGCTACCGTCATCAATAAGGTGTTTCGCATGACTTGATCCTCCGCTTGCAAGTAAGGCCCAGTTTCCCGGACGTTGAAGCAGGGACGTAACTCACCTTGTCTGGAGCGGTTCCAAGCTGCGTATTTTCCTGACGCCAGTTGAATGTTCAATTCCGGATGGCGCCACCCATGAACACTTCCGAAGGCTGAGCTTTGAGCGATGGAATGCCTGCTTGGCTCCAGCGGCGATGCGACCGGTTAGGAGCTAAGGCCGCTTGAAAGCGGAGCCGCGAACGGTCTATGGTGCGGCGTGATCCTTGGTGATCCGCGGGCGTAGTTCAGTGGTAGAACGACAGCTTCCCAAGCTGTATGTCGTGAGTTCGATTCTCATCGCCCGCTCCAGACTTGCGCTCCCGCACCGCGTCGCTCCGCGAGACAGAGCGAAACGTCGTCGGTGGCGCTTCGGCGCACCAGGTGACCTGCTCGACTTCCAGCCTGTCGGCGTGATCGCGCCAGTTTCCGATGCGCTCCCTGGCGCAGAAGAGCCGCCTCGCCTCCCGGGTCGCGCTGTCCCCGTCGACGGCCTCAACGACGATCGTGCGCTGCAGGATGCAGCGCAGATGACCGGTATCGTTGCAGACGTCTTTCAGAAAGCGAATCTGGAACGTGGCCATGTCGGCGCCTTTCTCATCAAGACGATCGCGGCTCGAGACTTCCCAGTGCATTGTCGGTGAGCGTGCCCACGCTGCGCTCGCCGCGCGCTGCCTCATGGAGAATGGCGCGCGCCAAGCGCTCGCGCGTGCGGCGCTTGTCCATGTCGTCCTGCCAGCGCGCGAAGGAGAGTGCTTCCCAGGAGCGATCGAGCGCCGTCCGCATCACGCGGATTTCATCGGGACCGAAGACCACCGATGAGCGCGTCGTGCGAGGCAAGTGCCCTGCTGGAGCGCCGGCTGCCAACTCGCCAACATTGGTTGCGCGCCGTGTTCTCAGGTATTGCATGTTTCCGCCTCCCGCATGCAGCTTCTCGTCGTGCTGCTTGTCGCGCCGGCATGCCCAGTGAGCATGTTCCGCCGTCAGAATCGCAGCGTCCTTGATCTGGCACATGGACGCGTGGATTTTATGACGAGTGCGGAGTCTGCTCTCTCAATTACGCTACATTTTAGCCAATCCAGCAAGAGTGAGCTTGCCTCCCGGAGTGAACGGGATCAAGTCGCGAACAAGGTCGGTATGCTATTGCACATGACATCAAAATTTCTCCAGCTCAGATGTGCGATGGCGCTCGTTGCAGGCCTTGTGGCGAGTGCATCGCCCGCGCGCGCCGAACGCGACGACGAAAGCCGCGCGCCAGTCTCGGCGCAGCAGAGCGGCGGCGGCGAGACGGTGCGCGAAGCCATGTGCCGGCTGATCGAAACCTCCGCCAGAAACGAAAATCTGCCGGTCGAGTTTTTCACTCGCCTGATTTTTCGCGAGAGTTCGTTTCGTCCGCATGTCGTCAGCCCGGCCGGCGCGCAAGGCATCGCGCAGTTCATGCCGGGCACGGCGGCGGAACGTGGGCTTCTCGACCCGTTCGATCCCGAACAGGCCATCCCGGCCTCGGCGCGGCTGCTGCGGGACCTGCGGACGCGGTTCGGTAACCTGGGCCTGGCAGCCGCAGCCTATAATGGCGGTCCGGGTCGCGTTTCCGCCTGGCAGGCCAGCAGGGGCGGACTGCCGGCCGAAACGCGAGACTACGTGCTGGCGATTACGGGTTCGCCGGCGGAAGACTGGGCCGAAGGCGCGCGCAGCGACGCCGATCTGACCGCCGAGAAGCCGCCCTCTTGCCTGACCGTCGTGGCGAGGCTCGGGCGGCCAGGATCGGGACCGATGATCGCCTCCGCGCCTTTCGCCCCCTGGGGCGTGCAACTCGCGGGGAACTTCTCGCGCAGCCTGGCGCTCGCGTCCTATCAGCGCGCCCAACGCAGTCTCGCGACATTGATTGCGGATCGCCAGCCGATGATCATCGGCACGCGCCTCCGGCATCGCGGCACACGGGCGTTCTACCGCGTGCGAGTGCCGGCGCAGACGCGCGCCGCAGCCGACACCTTGTGCACTCAGATCCGGGGCAAGGGCGGGAGTTGCATCGTGCTGAAATCCTAGGCGGGCGCTCCGCCGAACGGGAACGTCGCGGCGCGCTCCCAGGGGCCGCCGCGATAATGCCAGAGTTCGACGCCTTCGATGAGAAAACTCCAGGGCTCGAACACAGACTGCAGCGCATCGAAGGTTTTGCGGGCGCGCTCGGGCGACACCTTGTTCTGGACGGTCACGTGCGGGCGATAACGCTGCCGGTCCTGCGCCGTGAGACGGTCGAGCCAGGATTGCGCGATGCCGATGCGCAGGGCCTCGAGCGGCGGCGCATCGATGCCGATGGCGACGCCGTGTCCCGTGAACCGCAGTTCGGCCGCGCGCGCTTCGATCGCCTCCATCCGCCAGCAGCGCTCGGCAAGCTCGTCCTCCAGATCTCCGAGCGCGCTGCCGGGAAGCGCGTGAAACATCGTGAGATGCGCGGCGATCTTGTTGCGCTCGGGCGGAAAATAGGCGCGGCGCATGAGGTCGAAGCGCTGCGCGGCCGCGTCCTCCATCAAAGCCGTGAGAATGAGCGGCGCGGCCTCGTCCCCGGCCTGCCGATAGAAGTCCGTCATCCTGCCGTGGTCCTTTCCGGCTGCGGCGCGACCATGCCGCATGCACGTATTTAAGGCGGTTCGGCGCCGGCGGCGAGATACGCACTTTACGAACGCTCCAAACCTGACAGAATGCCGCGCCAACGGGATGTATGATCCCGAAGAAATCCAAGGAGGACAACGTGGCCAAACGCATCGAACTCAACGTCGATGGGAAGGCGCACAGCATAGACGCAGATCCGGACATGCCGCTGCTCTATGCCCTGCGCGACGATCTCGGGCTCAAGAACCCCAAATTCGGCTGCGGCCTCGCCCAGTGTGGCGCCTGCACGGTTCTGGTCGATGGCCAGCCCGTGCGCTCCTGCGTGACGCCCGTCGATTCGCTGGGCGCCGGCAAGATCACCACAATGGGCGGCCTCGTGAAGGACGGCCAGCCGCACAAGGTGCTCGCCGCCTTCATCGAAGAGCAGGTGCCGCAATGCGGCTATTGCATGAACGGCTGGGTGATGACCACCGTTTCCCTGCTCGAGACCACCCCCAAGCCGACCGACGCGCAGATCGAAGAGGCCCTGACGGGTCTGAAATGCCGTTGTGCGACACATGTTTCCATCATGCGCGCCGTCAAGCGCGCCGCAATGGCGTGAGGGAGGCCAGCATGAACACTCATCCCAATCGCCGTCATTTCCTCGGTGGCGCGGGCGCGCTCACGGTTTCGGTGCTGATGCCGGGCCACGTCGCTCAAGCGGCCACCAACGGCCTCGAAAAGCGTCCGCCGCTCGATCCCCGAAAACTAGCTTCCTACGTGTCGATCCAGGCCGACGGTTCCGCCGTGGCTTATTTCGGCAAGATGGACATGGGCCAGGGCACCGACGTCGGCGTCGCCCAGATGGTCGCCGAAGAACTCGATCTCCCGGCGGAACGCGTCCTCGTGCTCGCGGGCGATTCCGGCACCAGCCTCAACCAGGGTGGCGCATCGGGCTCGACCGGCGTGTCTCACGGCGGCGCGACGCTGCGCAACGCGGCTGCCGAAGCCCGCTTCGTGATGCTCGAAATGGCGTCCAAGCAGCTCGGCGTGCCGGTGGAAGACCTGACGACCGCCAATGGCGTGATCTCGTCGAAGAGCACGCCCGCCAAGAAAGTCTCGTATGGCGAGTTGATCGGCGGCCGCTGGTTCGACACGGAAGTCGAGTGGAACGGGCAGATCGGCAACAACCTGTCGATGAAGACCCGCGCCAAGCTGAAGGACCCGAAGGACTACAAGGTCTATGGAACTTCCGCGCCGCGTCGCGACGTCGCCTACAAGCTGATGGGTACGGGCGACTTCGTCACCGACATCAAGGTGCCGGGCATGCTGCACGCCCGCATGATCATGCCGCCGGTCGCAGGCTCCGTGCCGACCGCCGTCGACGAGGCGTCCATCAAGGACATTCCGGGCGCAAAAGTCGTCTGGGAGAAGGCTTTCCTGGGCGTCGTCGCGCCGAAGGAGTGGGACGCCATCAAGGCGATGCGCCAGCTGCAGGTCACGTGGTCGGAGGTCAAGCCTCCGTTCCCCGAGCAGAAGGACATCTACGATCACATCCGCAACGCCAAGGTCGTGAAGTCCGGCGGCGAAGGCAAGATGCTCAAGGAGCCCGAAAAGGTCGAGGAGGCCTTCAAGCAGGCGGCACGAATCATCGAGGCCACCTACGAGTGGCCTTTCCAGACGCATGCCAGCATGGGTCCGGCCTGCGCGGTCGTGGATTACCAGCCGAACGGCACCACGACGCTCTGGACCGGTTCGCAGAAGCCGCATTTCGCCGGAGATGGCGTGGCGACGATCCTGGGAATCAAACCCGAAAGCGTGCATGCGATCTGGGTTGCGGGTCCGGGTTCGTACGGACGCAACGACGCGGGCGACGCGGCGGCCTATGCGGCCATCTTCTCGAAAGCCACCGGCAAGCCGGTGCGTTATCAGGGAATGCGCAACGAAGGCACGGGCTGGGGTCCGAAGGCGCCAGCCTCCGTCCACAAGGTGCGGGCTGGCCTCGACAAGGACAACAACATCATCGCGTGGCACTTCCATTCGAAGAGCTTCGACCGGCTGAACGTGTCGTCCAACGAAAGCAAGCCGGAAGATCTGCTCGGCGGCCAGATGCTGGGCGCCACGCCGAAGCCCGGCAACGTGTATGGCACGCCGGCCGAATCCTACGTGTTTCCGGTGAAGCAGCAGACGTGGGAAACCATCGCTCCGCTGCTCGACGCCGTCTCGCCGCTGCGCTCGTCGCATCTGCGCGATCCGCTGGGACCGGAAATTCACTTCGCCAATGAAAGCTTCATCGACGAAGTGGCGTTCGCGACCGGCAAGGACCCGGTGGAAATGCGCCTGGCCCTGGTGGGCGATCCGCGCGACCGCGACCTGATCAAGGCCGCGGCCGACAAGGCCGGATGGCAGCGCCGCACGGAAGCCCGCAAGCAGCGCAACGGCGATCTCGCGATCGGCCAGGGCATCGCCTATTCTCAGCGCAACGGCACGCGTGTCGCGGTGATTGCGGAGGTCGAGGTCGACATGAAGACCGGAAAGGTGCGGGGCAAGAAGTTCACGGTCTCGCATGATTGCGGCGTCGTGATCAATCCGCGCCTGCTGACGCAGGGTATCGAGGGCAACGTCTGCCAGGCGCTCAGCCGCGCCACGCACGAAGAGGTGAAGTTCTCGAAGGAGAACGTCACCAGCGTCGATTGGGAGACCTATCCGATTCTCGACTTCACCGAGCGCCCCGTCGAAGTCGACGTCGTGCTGATCAATCGCCAGAACCTGCCGCCCACAGGTGCGGGCGAAGGCTCCATGCGCCCGGTTGCGGCTGCGATCGCCAATGCGATCTACGACGCCACCGGCGTGCGCATGCGTCAGGCGCCGTTCACGCCGGACCGCCTGAAGGCCGGCATGGCCTGAGGCTCCCGGCCTCGACAAAAGAAAACGCCGGCGGAAACGCCGGCGTTTTTTTATGCCTGGATCGATGGAAGCGCGTCAGGCCCTCAGGGCCGTCAGCATGGCTTCGATGTAGTCCCGGCCGTGTGCAATGACGAGCATCTTGGCGTAGGGACGCAAAGCGCGCAGCGAGACGTCGATCGACTCATCCGGCGCGTCCTCGTCCGGCACCACGAGCGCGATGAGCGTCTTGTGATGCATGCCGCAGACTTCGGCGATCATGGCGGTCGACTGCACGTCCTTGCCGGCCGTGGCGACCACGACGACGCAATCCGAAGCCGCAACTTCGCTGACAAGATCGAGCGTCCGGCCTGCGAGATCGTTCAGCCAGGCCTTGAGGGTCTTGCCTTCCGCTCCGGGCGCCGCGCCCGCGTCGAACGACAGCGACGTAAAGAAGGCGGCCCCGTGCCAGCCCTGCTTGGAAATGTCGTCCACGAGTTTCGCGCTGCCTTCGTCGAGTGCGATGACCTTGACGGCGCGTGGCTTGGAATTTGGATATTGAACGCGATACTTCGCCTCGTGGGCGGTGGTCATCCGGGCCGATTCACTCAGCAGCATGTCGTGCCTCCACGAGTTGTTGTCGTTGATGCGCGGCGGCTTCCGAAGAAGCCGCCGCGTCGGGATGTTGGATCAGACGCTGGCCTGGGCAACGCCCGGCTTGGCGATGAGCGCCTCTTTGGCGGCGTCCTTGTAGGGCTGATCCGGCGGCAGGATCACGGCAGCCGAGCGGATCTTCTGATGCTCGGCATCGCGGCCCGGCGGCAGCGTGCCCTTCTCGGCGAGCGCCTTGGCGGCGCGCATCAGGCGGTGACGCGCCATGATGATGCCGTTGTCGGTGCCGACGAGGTTTTCCTTGGTGCGATCACAGATCGGCCCCATCGACTCCTGTAGGGACGCATCCTGCATGCCGATGCCTTCGACGCCACTGAACGTCTTGCCGGCCTTCTGGGCTGCGCGATCGATCAGGTAGTCGTTGTCCTTGTTGGCGAGCGGACGATAGGTGCCGGGCACGTATCTCACGTGAATGCCCTTGCCGTTCTGCATCGCGGTGCGCTCTTCTTCGTGGAGCGCGCGGACGGGATGATAGTCGAAGCTCCAGGCGATGCAGTTCTCGTCGTCGATCGGAACCCAGAAGTGGCCGTGGATCGGATGATCGCCACGCGGAGGAACGAGCGTGAAGGACGGCATGACCCACGGGGTGATGCGCCAGTAATAGCGGCCTTCCTCGGCGTTGCGGCGGGCGCCGATGTAGAGACCGCCCGGATGCTCGACGACTTCGAAGACGGGCTTCGAGTCCGCCAGATTGTACTTGTTGCCGGCCGCGCCCTTGAACAGCGGATCGTTGTTCAGATCGCCGCGATGCAGGAACGAGACGTGGCTCGAGTCGATGCCGCCTTCCATCGCCTGCAGCCAGTTGTTCTCCTGGAGGCGCTTGGACACGAAAATGTTCTCGAGCGGAACGTTGGTGAATTCCCACTCGGGCAGCGACGGCTGGTCTTCCGGCGGACCCATGTAGGTCCAGAGCATGCCGCCCTTCTCGATCAGCGGATAGGACTTCAGCTTGATCTTCTTGGCGTAGCCGGACTCGGCGGGCTCCGACGGCACCTCGACGCACTGGCCGGTCGTGTCGAACTTCCAGCCATGGTAGGGGCAGCGCAGGCCGCATTCCTCGTTGCGGCCGAACCACAGCGA
>JAQGJH010000122.1 GCA_028290705.1 Hyphomicrobiales bacterium | reverse complement strand
CGATGGTGGCGTTGAGCGCCAGCAGGTTGGTCTGGTCGGCGATGGCCCGGATCAGGCCGACGACGTCGCCGATCCGCCGGGCGGAGCCCGCGAGGTCGCCGATCTGCCGGTTGGTGGTCGACGCCTCGCCGAAGGCGGCGTCGACCTCGCCCTTGGCGGTATCGAGGCGGCCGCTGATCTCGACGATCGAGGCGGAGAGTTCCTCGGCGGCGCTCGCCACGGATTGGACATGCGCCGAGGTCTCGCGCGAGCCGGTGGACGCCCCCTCGACGGCGCGCGACGCCTCGGCGGACGCGCTCGACATGGCGGCCGAGCGGATGCGCAGATCCCCGGTCTGCGCGCCGACCGCCTCGACGGCCCGGGCGACCTGCGCCCGGAAGCGCTCGATCTCGGCATCGAGATGCGCGCGGCGATCCTGCGCGGTCCGGATCGAGGCCGAGCGGTCGGCCTCGAGGCCCCGCGCCCGCATGCTGGTGTCGCGCAAGGCCTCGAGCGCCCGCGCGACCGCCCCGACCTCGTCCCGGGCATCGCGATAAGGAATGGCGCCCTCGAAATCCCCGGCGACCAAGCCCGATGTCCGCTCGGCGATCACCCGGATGGGACGGAACAGCCGGAAGGCCGCGAACCCCACCAGCAGGCAGGCCAGGGCGGCCACGGACAGGATCGTCCAGCGCATGGCGTTCATCGTCTGCGCGTAGACGGCCTCGTAGGCCTCCAGGGGCACGTCGACGTAGAGGATGCCGTTGACCCGTCCGGCCGCATCGTGGGTCGGCTGATAGACGGTCAGGAAGGACCGGCCGAAGAGGGTCGCGGGCCCGCTATAGGCTTTGCCGGCCCGGATCGAGGCCTGGGCCGGATGGTCGGGCGCGAGCGCCGTACCGACGGCCCGGTCGCCGCGCTCGGTCTTCACCGTGGTGACGCGCCGCACGAAGCGGTCGCCTGTGGCATCGAAGGCGAATACCGTCGCGGTCCCGCCGACATACGCCACCGTCCGGTCCACGATGGCGTCGTCGCTCAGAGTGCCGAGGTCCGGCGTTCGGACTTCGGCGACGCGGTCACCATCGAACGCGATCTCGGCGGCCGGCAAACGGTCGCCGTAGACCAGGCTCAGGGCGCGCAGGTGCCGCTCGCCGTCCTGCCGCTGCTTGGCTTCGAGCTGCGACCCGATTTCGTGGCTGGTCACGAGCAGAAGCGCCGTCGACACCAGCAAAATCGCGCCAGCCGCCAGCAAAATCACCTTTGCGGTCAGCGTTCTGAGATGAACCATAGTGCAATCAGCCTGAAATCGATTTCAACGTCTCGTCGAAACCTGGCGGATTGCGCTTACGAAGCCCTTAAGACACACGTGTACTGTCGGATTTCACTCATTTGTTATTTTTCGACGAGCCGACAACGTTCGCCGTCGCGAATGACGGTGCAGAGACAAACCGCATCGCAGGCCGGCTCAGGCCTGCCAGACCTGGCCCGGCCGCATGGCGATGAAGCGCTCGGGCGCGATCCCGGCCTCGGCGCAGGCTTGCATCAGCGCCTCGGCCGGCTGCTCGATGCCCTCGTCGGTGAGCTGGAAGGTGCCCCAATGGTGACCGAGCATCTGGTCGGCCCCGAGCAGCAATCCGGCCTCGACGGCCTCGGCCGGGTTCATGTGCTGGTCCTTCATGAACCAGCGCGGCTCGTAGGCGCCGATCGGCAGGGTGGCGAGGCGCGGCGGCCCGAAGCGCGCGCGCGCCTCGCGGAAGATGGCGCCGTCGCGCAAGCCCGTATCGCCCGAATGGTAGTGGACGCCCACCGGCGTGGCCAGCACGAACGAGCCCCACAGGGCCATGCGCCGGTCGTTGAGGCCTCGCGCCGACCAATGGTTGGCGGGGGTGAGGTGCACCGTCAGGCCACCGCCGAGGTCGACCGATCCGCCCCAGTCGCGCGTCTCGACGTGCATGGTGTCGTCGAAGGCGCGCAGGATCGCCTCGTTGCCGAGGGGCGCGATGATCAACGGCTGCTGTGCCTGCCAGAGCCGCGCGACGGTCGGCCCGTCGAGATGGTCGTAGTGGTTATGGGTGATCAGCACCGCGTCGATGGGGGGCAGGTCGGCATAGGCGATGCCCGGCGGGTTGACGCGCTTGGGGCCGGCGAAGCGCACCGGGCTCGCCCGCCGGGCGTAGACCGGATCGACCAGGATGTTGCGGCCCGCCACCTGGAACAGGTAGCTCGCATGGCCGATGAGCGTCACCCGGAGGCCGTCGAAGCGCTCGGGCGGCACATCCGCATAGGGGCTCGGATGGAACGTGGGCCAAGCCTGCCGCAGGGGGCTGTCGACCCCGCGCCGCGAGCGCCAGCGGGCGATGTCGCCGAGGTCCTTGTCCGCGGGCTGGTCCGGGCCCTGGAAGCGGACGCCGTCGAAATGGTCGCTCGACGGCCCGCGATAGTAAGGGTTGCGCCCTCGCCGGTGGGCGGCATAGCCGACGCCGCCGAGGGTCATCACCGTGGCGGCGCTCAGCGCCGTGATCAAACTGTGCCGCTTCATGGACCCGAGATGGCGGCGCGGCGGCTTCGATCAAGCGGCGGGGTGACACATCACCGCCGTTTCACGAGCGCCAGCGGAGTTCCTGTTGCGCCAGTGGATTGGCGAAGGGGCGACCCTCCCGCGCGGCCTGCAAGGCCTCCCGCTTCAGGCGGAAGTACCATTGCGAGGGCAGGTCGCCCTGGCCGAACAGCACCATGGTGGGCTTGCGGTCGAGGCCGGCCTGCGCGTGCTGGAGCACCTGCTGGTCCTGCGTCAGGAACTGGCGCATCAGCGGCCGCGCGATGGGTTTCAGGAGGTTGAGGGCCGGCATGTTCCAGTAGAGCGCGTTGGTGAGCAGCGTCCGGTTCTGGGTCATGGGCGTGGCGAAGGTGTAGTTCGCGACCCGCTTCTGCCCGGCCTCGATCCGCTCCAGACGCACGCCGGGCAGGCGGAACTCGATCTCCACGGAGGGGGCGCCGCCGAGCAACCGGTACACCGGTGAACTTATGGTGGTGGCGTGGCTCGTCATGGTGAAGCCGTGCGGCGTCGGCGTGAAGGTCTTCACCTTCTCGCGCAGTTCCTTCGAGGGCCGGAACCACCAGGAATCGTGCACGAAGGCGACGTGGCCCGGATCGACGAGGCTCAAAGTGGTGAGATCGAAGGACGCCTCGACCACGAGTTCGACGACGACGCGGCCCGCGGCCTCGAAGCCGAGTTCGGGCAGGACGGCCGGCTCCGAACCCGTCGGTGCACCGAGATAGGGATTGACCCAGGCAAAGCCCGCGCTCTCGAGGACGGGGAAGCGCTGGACGGCGATGCGCGAGAAATCGGCGGTGTCGGACGCCGACAGCGTCGGCACGTCGCGGCAGCGCCCATCCGTGCCGAAGCGCCAGCCGTGGAATGGGCAAGTCAGTTCGCCCCCGTCGAACCGCCCTTTCGAGAGCGCCATGCCCCGGTGCGGACAGCGGTCGCGGAGCGCAAAGGGAGCGCCCGAGGCCTCCCGGCCCAGCACG
>JAQGJH010000111.1 GCA_028290705.1 Hyphomicrobiales bacterium | reverse complement strand
GCCGGGGCGGATTTCTCGGCCGGCGCGGGCGGCGGGCCGGGCTGCTGCGCCTGGGCGCCGGCGACGATCATGCCGGCTCCCGACAAGGTCGTGAAGGCGAGAAGCAAGGCTGTACGGGGCGTCATGACGCGTCTCCTGTGGTGAAACCTGTCACGCCACAATGATCCCGCGCCCGCACATCTTCAAATTAAGCTTTGGTCATCTTGGACGGCGCGGATGAAACTTTGTTCATCTTGCAACGCGGTAGATCCGGATCACTCCAGGTTCACCGAGCGGCGTGAGCCAGTCGGGCGCGTCGCCCCGGGCGAGCCGGCCGGCCAGGGACGGGTCTTCCGCACGGGCGCAGGCGACCACGTAATCGGCGCCCGACGCCACCACCCGGTCGCGGGCGGCGTCCGCATCGCCCGCGAAGGCTTCGAGCACCAGGCGATTTCCCGCATTGTTGCGATGATAGGGCGCCGCCACGACCCCATGCCGCGTGTGGGCGAGCAGATGCGCCCCCAGGTCCAGCGGGCCGAAGACGAGCCCTGCCGGCAGACGGTCCAGCGCGCCATAGGCCTCGGGCGCGAAACACGCGGGGGGCGTCGCCACGGCGCGGTCGGCATCGCCCGGCCTCGACGGGAGCAGCGCCGTCAGGCCCAGCGGCGAGATCGCCAGGGCGACCAGCAGGGGGATCCAGCGGGGCGCGACCTCGCCATGCGCGAGCAGCCGGGCGCGCAATCGCAGGAGCGGCCAGACCAGCCCCAATCCCGCGATGACGAGAAACCCTGAAAGCGCCGCCACCTTCCACCAGGTCGTCACGAAGGCCGCCGCCGAGATCAGCGCCAGCGCCGCCCACCTGCGTTGCGTCGCGCCGGTCTCGCGCAGTGCGGCCGCGAGGCAGCCGGCGAGCCCGAGCAGCGCGGAGGGAAGCAGAGCCAGCATCAGATCGGGCGACTGCCGGATCGCGAGGCTCAGGGGCCGCGCCTCGATCACCTCGTCGAGCCAGAGCCGGCGGACCACGGGATCGACCGCGCTGTAAGGATCGCGCGCGCAGTCCGGAAAGGCCGCCAGCACCAGCGCCGCCAGCGCCAGGCCGAGCGCGACCAGCGCCAGCCAGCGCACCGCCGCCCCGCGCGGCGTCGCCAGCGTCAGCGCCAGGCATCCGGCGGCTGCAGCCACGCCGAGCGCCAGATAAACGCCGGAAAACGCATCGCAACTGGCCTGCAGCCAGGAGCCGGGCGGCACGGTGGCGGCGAACAGGAGCGGGAGCCCGACCAAAAGCCCTGCGGCGAGCCCCGTCAGCGCAGGCCGCCGCGCCGCGCCGTCCACCGCCCAGCATGCGGCGAAGAAACCGCCCGCAACCGCGATCATCGGCAGGTTCTCGATGCTGATCGCGAGCGACAGGCTCATGGCCGCGCCGCAGGCCAGCCCCCAGCGAAAACCCGCGCCGGCGTCGAGCGCGCGAAGCGTCGCGAAACAGATGCAGGCCAGCAGCAGGATCTGGGGCGCGTGATGGTCGATGCGGCCGGGCATGAACTGGTTGAACATGAAGCCCGAGGCCAGCAGGATCGCGACCGCCGGAACAGCCGCCGCGCGCCCGCCGAGCAGCAGCGCGGTCCGCAGCACGACCCCCAAAAGCCCGATCTGCAGCAGCAGCGGAAAGGCGATCCGGGCGAGCCGCTCGGCCGGTTCGGGCGCGAAGGCCAGGCCGAACAGCCGGATCAATCCCGCGACCGGCGCGTCGACGACGCGCGACCAGTGCATCTCGCGGCCGCCCGGCAGGCCCAGCCGGTGCGCGTGCAGGTCGAACCACGCCTGTCCGGCCATCCAGTCGCGCACCTGCACCATGCGCATGGCGTCGTCGCTGTCGCCGAACGCGCCGGTCTGCCAGACCGACCAGATCAGCCGCCCATCGAGCGCCAGCAGGCAGGCGAGCGCCACCGCGAAGGTCAGCCACGGCCCGGTGCGGACGAGATCGGCGCGACCGGCGGCCGGCGGGGTGAGAACTCGAAGCATGGCGATCCGTCGCGAGAAGCCGGCATCATGCCGCCCGGAGGTTTCCGGCAGGTTACGGGCAGCTGGGCCCAAACCTGCGTCCCCTCGGCAACAGCCCGGCGCATTCTCCTGTGGACGGCAAAGGCGGCGTGCACTGCGGAACTTGCCTGTGTAGAATGCGGCCATTGGCACAGGACCCAGAAATGCAGATCATCAAAACCTCGACCGCTCTTTCGGCCCTTCTCGCCGTCGCCGCGCCCTTCGCCGCGTCCTCGGGCGCGCAGGCCGCGGACCTTCCGTCCCGCGCCGCGCCGGTGCCGAGCTTCATCGCCGCCGGGCCGGTCGCCAATTGGGAAGGTTTTTACGCCGGCACGTTCATCGGCGGCGGCCACACCAAATTCACCTCGAGCCAGATCGACAGCCGCAGCGTCTCGAAAACCGGCCAGACCGGCGGCCCGCTGGCGGGCTTCAACTTCCAGACCGGCGCCTTCGTGTACGGCCTCGAGGGCGATCTCGGCCTGCATCTGATCCGCACCCGCAACCCGGGCTCCGCCGGGCTGATCACCCACAACGTCGACACGCTCTATTCGGCGCATCTGCGCGGCCGTCTCGGCTATGATCTCGGCGCCTTCCTGCCCTTCGTGGCGGGCGGTCTCGCCTACAACGAATCCTACGTCAGCCTGCCGGGCCTCGCGGGCGACCGCGGCGCGGTCAAGAGCCGCTACGGCTGGACCGCCGGCGCCGGCGTCGACTGGAAGTTCGACGCGCCCTTCTTCGGCCAGGTCATCCTGCGCGGCGAATATCTCTACGAGGGCATGCCCTCCGCCACCTACACGTATGACGCGCTGCAGCCCTCGGTCCGCATGAAGACCGGCACGCATTTCCTGCGCGCCGCCCTCATCACCACGCTCGACCCGAAGGGCCGCCGCACCCCGATGGACGCCATGACGGTCGACTGGCGCGGACCCTACGCGGGCGTGATCGCCGGATACGGCCGCGCGCGCGCCCGCACCAGCGACGGAATCGTCACCGAAAGCCTGACGTCCGACGGCGCGATGGGCGGCATCTATGCCGGCCGCAACTTCGCCTTCGGCAATCTCGTGGTCGGCTTCGAAGGCTCGACCTCGCTGACCGATTGGGAAGGCTCCGGCACGGTGCCGGGCACGCTCAACGCCCAAAACTACCGCAACTACATCGAGGCCGACGTGCGCGGCCGCCTCGGCTATTCCTTCGGCCGCTTCCTGCCCTTCGTGGCGGGCGGCGTCGCCTGGGGCCGCAGCGAGCAGATCGACCGCGCGACGGGTTCGCAGCGCGGTCGCATCCCGACCGAAGCCTGGACGCTGGGCGCCGGCGTCGACTACATGATCGCCGACAATCTCTCGGCGCGCGTCGAATACCAGCACCAGCGCACGATGAAGAACGTCGACGTCTTCCTCAACGGCGTCATCCTGGACCAGAAGCGCAACGCAGACCTCTTCCGCGTCGGCGTGGCCTATCACTTCAACTGAGTGGCAGGCACGGATTGAAAAAGCCGCCCCCTGAAAGTGGGGCGGCTTTTTTTAGTGGCGTCTGTTAACTGGGAGTTCTGAATATTCACCCTCGCCAAAGCTTGTGCTCTTGTGAAATGACAGGCAGAGGACTCAGGGGCGTCATACTCCGCGGTTCTTGACCCGTTTTTACTTTCCACATCGCACGATGGCGCAGGTGGTAGGCGAGATATGCACAACGCGGCCAACATCGAAGCTGTAGACGTATTCTGCGGACTAGGCGGTTTATCACTGGGTTTGCAAGCCAGCGGTATCGATGTCAGGGCAGGTATTGATGTTGACCCAGCTTGCAGGGCACCATTCGAAAGGAACATAGGCGCTTGTTTTATAGAGCGAAACGTTGAGGAGCTTGACGGATGCTCACTTGTTGAGCACTTTTCGCCGGGCGCAATACGCGTGCTTGCTGGTTGCGCGCCTTGTCAGCCGTTCTCCGGATATACGACTAAACGCCGCAAAGTCGACCAACGGTGGCGACTATTGCTTGAGTTCCAGCGACTAGTTAATCAAGTTAATCCGTCAGTGATTACTTTGGAAAATGTGCCAAGGCTGGCTCACTTAGATTTGTGGGAGCACTTCGTAAGCGGGCTCAGACGGGCTCATTATGAGGTGGTCTGGGATGTTCTCGATGCAGCTGATTTCGGCATTCCACAGAGCCGTAAGCGACTCGTCTTGCTCGCTTCTAAGTTAGGCTCGATACAACTTCCGAAACCGGTCCCAGGCAAATTGACGGTACGTGACGCAATCGGTTACCTGCGCCCGATTTGCGCTGGTGAGATAGATAGCCATGATCACATGCATGCCGCACGGGTACTGACGCCAAAGAATCTTCAAAGAATTAAGTGCAGTCAGCCAGCCGGTACTTGGCGAGATTGGCCTGAAAATCTGAAAGCTGACTGCCATCGACGGGCGTCCGGCCATACATATCCTTCTGTTTACGGCCGGATGTCATGGGATCAGCCTTCACCTACTGTAACAACCCAGTTCTTT
>JAQGJH010000107.1 GCA_028290705.1 Hyphomicrobiales bacterium | reverse complement strand
CCCGGGTCGCGTCTGAACTCGGCTATGAAATCGTGCGTCACAAGCTCGAACTCTACGTCCGCAAAAACCGGGACTGACGCGAGCGTCCGGAACCACCGCGCGCCCGCAGCCGTTCGCCCCGCGTGCACCGCACAATCAGGGGTGGGTCGCTCACCCCCAGGCAAGCGGAGGTCCGGATGGACGTCAATTCCCCATTTCTGCAGCGCCTCGACGAGCAATTGTCCTGGATCCCCGAATGGGCCGTGAGCCTCGCCATCGTGGCTTTGGCGGTCATGTTCGCCTGGTGGGTCCATGCGCTGATGTTCCGCGGCTTGCTGCGGCTCGTCAGCGATCAAAACCTCTTCCGCCGCTCCTTGGTCGGTCGCACGAGAAGTCCGACGCGGCTGGCGCTCGTCATCCTGTCGGCCGCCTATGCCGCCAGCGTGGCGCCGCTCAGCGCCGGCCAGGCCGAAGGCCTGCGCCATTTCATGATCGTGGGTCTGATCATCCTGATCGGCTGGCTGGCCATCACGGCTCTGCACATCTGGCTGGTCCTGCACCTGCGCCGGTTCAAGCTGGATTCGGAAGACAATCTTCTCGCCCGCAAGCACGTGACGCAGTCGCGCATCCTGCAGCGCGTGGCCGAAACTGGCATTGTGGTTCTCACCTTGTCGGCCGCCCTGATGACGTTCGACGGCGTTCGGCAATACGGCGTCAGCCTGCTGGCGTCCGCTGGCGCAGCCGGCATCGTGATCGGCCTCGCGCTGCAGCCGATGCTCAAGAACCTCATCGCGGGCATCCAGCTCGCCATCACCCAGCCGATCCGCATCGACGATGCTCTTCTGGTTGAGAACGAGTGGGGCAATGTCGAGGAAATCACCTCGAGCTACGTCGTGGTGCGCCTGTGGGACTGGCGGCGCATGATCGTGCCGCTCAGCCATTTCATCGAAAAGCCGTTTCAGAACTGGACGCGCGAAGGCGCGGCGCTGATCGGCAGTGTGATGCTCTACGTCGATTTCACCGTGCCGGTCGGCGAACTTCGGCGGCGGCTCGAGGAGACGGTGAAAAGATCCAGCCTCTGGGATGGCAAGGTCGTCAACCTGCAGGTGACGGACTTTCGGGAGAACACCATGGAGGTCCGCATGCTCGTCAGCGCGTCGAATTCCGGCCGCACGTTCGACCTGCGCTGCGAGATCCGCGAACAGATGATCGACTTTATCCAGCAGCGCTATCCTTCCGCCCTGCCGCGCATGCGCACGGAGTTCACCAACGCGCCGCCTGACGCAAGGCTCGCCGCAGCCGGCTAGGGCAGGATCTCGCGGACGGCGCTTGCATCCCTCCAGAAACGTCTATGATTGCCATTGGGACGTTGGGCGCCCGCCGGCCATCTTGGAGGAATGCGACATGCAGTTTGGTCTCTATGCGCCGCTCCCGCACGTCACGGTCGGCTCACCCGAGATCCACAGCTCGGTCGTAGGCGCGCTTGCGCCGCTCGCGCCCGGCACGGCCGATCCCGCCTATGAACTCGCGCGTGACGTTCTGCTGGCGGCGGATGAAGCAGGCTTCGACATTGCGCTCTTCGCCGAGCGTCATCTGGGCGCGGATCTCGAAGCCTGGGTGCTGGCCTCCGCCATCGCGGCGCAGACCCGACACCTGAAAGCCATGGTGGCGGTGCATCCCGGCCTGTGGCATCCCATGATGGTCGCCAAGATGGCGGCGTCCCTCGATCGCATCGCGCGCGGCCGCATGGTGATCAATCTGGTCACCGGCTGGAACGTCGAGGAAGCCCGGATGTTCGGCGGCGACATCGAACTCGGCAGCGAGGATCGATATGCCCGTGCGGAGGAATTCGTCGACGTGCTGCGTGGCGTCTGGAGCGAGACTCCCCATTCCTTCAAGGGACGCATCTTCGACATTGCAGCAGCGGAACTGCGACTGAAGCCCGCCGGTCCTACGCTCCCCGAGATCTTCACGGCCAGCCGGAGTCCGCGCGGGCTCGACATGGTGGCCCGCTGCGGCGATTGGTGGTTTCTCGACTACGACAAGGATGCGACTTCGATCGAGCAGGTGATGGACAGCCTTCGCGGCTCCATCGCCGCCATGGACGAGAAGGCGGCGCGGCTCGGCCGCAAGGTCAGGTACGCGCTCAATCCGTTCGTGGCCTTCGGAGAAACGCGTGAGGACGCGCGGCGGAACGCCATGGCCTTGCTGACGCTTGGTCCCGATGCAGACGAGCGCAAGATCCAGTCACGCATCGCTCCCGCCATGAAGACCGGTTGCGTCGGCTCACCAGCGGAGGTCCGCGCGCAATTGCAGGCCTATGCCGACATGGGCATCGAATTCTTCCTGCTGAAGTTCGTCCCCACAGTCGCGGCCGTCGAACAGATCCGCGACGAACTCATCCTGCCTTTGCGCAACTGACGGCCGCGCTCACACTTCGCCTTCGTTCTTGATGAACAGCACGCGGCCGCAGTGCTTGCAATGCACGGCATCGATGTCGTGCACCTGTAGGGCGCAATCCGGGCATTCGTGCCGAACCTTGTAGGGGCGGAACACGGCCTGCAAAAGCCGCAGGAAGAGACCCACGCCCACCACCATGATGATCACCGCCAGAATGCGACCGCCCGGGCCGATCAGCGTGATATCGCCGAAGCCGGTGGTGGTCAGCGTCGTGATGGTGAAATAAAGGGCGTCGACATAGGAAGCTATGCTCGGATTGAAGTCGTTCTGCGTCACGTAGACGATCGACGTGATGACGAAGATGAAGACCCCGAGGTTGAGGCTGCGCTGCAGGACGTCTTCGTTGCGCCGGAACCACGGCGAGACGGCGCGCAGATCGCGCAACAGCTGGAATGAGCGCAGGAGCCGCAAGGAGCGCACGACCCGCAGGAAGCCCAGATTGTCGATGAACAGCGCCAGGAACAGCGACGCGATGACGATGAGATCCGCCAGGGTCGAAAAATTGATCAGGGCTTCCCGGCGGTTTCGATCCGCATACACGCGTGCGGCGAGTTCCAGAGTGAGAAGCGACCCCAGCAGCGCATCCAGCGGCAGCAGCCACCATTGCTCGCGCGCCACGGACGCGATGATGAAGATCGCCAGCGTCACGAGGTCGAAGACGATCAGCCCATACCGGAACTTGCGCCCGGCCGGCCCCGCGCCGAAATAGAGCTCGCGCAGACGGTCGCGGAGATTGGCTCGGGTCGCTTGCGCCATCGCACCATCGCTCGATCGGCGCCCGAGGTGAGCGCCGCCGCACGTTGATACCAGCAGCGGCGCTCGCGTCAATCCGTCGGGCGCCCGGACACCTCGGTTCACGAGACTCCGGGCAGACGCGCGAGATCAGCCCTTGAACAGGGCGAGGATCTGCTGGCTGCTCTGGTTGGCGATGGACAGGGACTGGATACCGAGCTGCTGCTGGACCTGGAGGGCCTGGAGCTTCGTCGATTCCTGGTTCATGTCCGCGTCGACAAGCTTGCCAATGCCCATTGTCAGCGAATCGATGAGATCGCCGACGAAGTCCGACTGCAGGCCGACGCGGTTCTTCGCCGCGCCCAGGTTTGCACCGGCCGTCGTCAGTTCTGTCAAGGAAGCCTCCACGACGCTGATGTAGTTGTTGAGTGTGGTCGTATCCGCGACGGAGTCGGTCAGAGTGGAAATGTCCAGCGTGGAGACCGAGGCGGTCGTCCCGCTGACGGTGCGGGACTTGTCGACGATGCCCTCGCCGGTGGCGCTGGCGTCGTAAAGAGCCGTCGTCGAGAGATCGACGTCGATCGTTCCGATCGACACGGAGCCGCCCGACCGGATGAACGAGGCCACGACGCTGCGCGTCGGATTGTAGCCGGTCGCCGACGAGTCGACGGACAACCAGTTCTGACCCGAGAACACCGATGAATCGGCGACGCTCTTGATCTGGTCCTGCAACTGCTTGATCTCGGCCTGCACCTTCGTGCGATCGACGCCCACCTGGCGCGCCGCGACGAGCTTCTCCTTGATCTGGCTGACCACCTTGCCGGCGGAATCGATGGCCGACGATGCGACGTCGATGGTGGCCGAGGCGAGACCGAGCGCATCCGACACGGTCGAGATCGCCGCCTTGTCGGATCGCATGGTGGTGGCGATGGACCAATAGGCTGCATTGTCGGCAGCCGTCGAGACGCGCATGCCCGTGGAAATACGGTCCTGCGTCGTCTGCATCGTCTTGTTGGTCGAAGTCAGGTTTTGAAGTGCCGTAATGGCGGACGCGTTGGTGAGAAGACTGGTCATCTGAAATGTCCCAAAGGAAACTGATACTGGGGACATACCGGGTTTTCACCGGTGCAGAGGTTCGGCGTCATGCCATGAGATTGAGAGGAAATCACTCAGCCCGCTGCTGACGTATAGTCAAGCAGCGAGAGCTTAACGATTCCTGCCGCGTTTCAGGGCCGAGCCTCGGTCGAGATGCAGTCACGTTGACGAGCCGACATCCAGCGCTCCGTGGAGCGAATTCCTAGTTGAATCCTACCTATGTTTCAGCTCAGCACTAAAACTCTTCCCAGCCTGCGCTTTCGGGTTCACGCTGCGGAATTCTCTCGGTCGACCCTGCTGCGGCGCGGCGTTTCTGCGCATGCACAGGAGGTGGCGCGGACCTCGATTTTTTATTTTCAACGGGGCTTCGCGCAGCCCCCTTGGCGCTCGTGACCTTGAAGAACTCGAGGTGCCCGGCGAGTTTTGACGCCTCCTTGGAGAGCGACTGTGTTGCGGCGGTCGCCTGCTCGACCATGGCGGCGTTCTGCTGCGTGGCGCGGTCGAGATCGCCGATCGCAAGATTGACCTCCGACAAGCCGGTCGCCTGGTCCTGCGCCGTCTCGGCAATGCTGCCGATGACGCTCGAGATCTCGGCGACCTGGAGAACGAAGCGGCTCAGCGCGTCGTCGGTGCTCGACACGAGGCTCGCGCCCTCGGCGACACTCGCTGTTGCATGATCGATGAGGCCCTTGATGTCCTTCGCGGAATCGGACGCGCGCTGCGCCAGCGAGCGAACCTCGGTCGCCACCACCGCGAAGCCCCGCCCGGTTTCTCCTGCCCGAGCGGCTTCGACGCCGGCATTGAGCGCGAGCAGATTTGTCTGAAACGCGATTTCGTCGATCACGTCGGTGATCTGCCCGATCTGCGCCGTGGCCTTTTGGATCGCGTCCATCGCGGCCTTGGAGCGCGACACGATCTCGCTGGTATGGGCCGCGTCCTTCGTGGCCGTTTCGGCCACTGTCCGGGCATGCCTGACGCCATCGGTCGTGGCGCGAACTCCGTCGGTGATCTGCGACAGGGCCGCCGTGGTCTGCTCCAGCGATGCGGCCTGTTGCTCGGTCCTCCGCGCCAGATCGTCCGACGCCTGCGCCAGTTCGCGATTGCCGCTCTCGATCGTCACCATCGAATAGATGACGGCGCCGATCACGTCCTGCAGCTTCTCGGCCGTCGAGTTGAAATCCTGCTTCACCTGGGTGAAATCACGCGAGAGATCCTGATCGATGCGTGTCATCAAGTCGCCGCTCGCCATCTGCGAGAGGGAGGCCGTCAGGGCCGTGAGCGCCTCCATCTGCTGGCGCATGTTGCTCGCGCGCTCCTGCTCCGCCTGTTCGCGCTGGATGCGCAGCAGGTCCAGATAGGTGCTGATGGCGAGATCCATGTCGAGCAGGACGGCCTTGACCAGCACGCCCAGGACTTCGCCGAATTCCGCGGGGTCGTTGCGCAGCCTCTTGAGCGCAGTCGATTCGCGATCCGTCACGATGGCCTTGATCAGACGGTCCATGACCAGCGCATAGCCGCCAATGTACCAGCGTGGCTCGAGCCCGATCCGCGCATGGGCCTGACCGATGGCGTCGACGTTACGTGCGTAGGCATCGCTGAACTCGGCGCTCGCCAAATCGTCCCAGTGCTTCTCCTGCCGGCTTTTGGCCCCGGATATGCGGCTTTCGTCCGAGAAAAAGCGTCTGGTCGCCGGCGTGGCGCGCACCTGTTCGTAGAACGTGTCCAGCGCGCCGGGCACGACGCGCTTCAGCAACGGCTGCAACTCGCGCAACAGCCGACGTGATCGATCGTCGAACATGATGAACTGCAAACGTTCAGCCAGATGGATGGCGTCGTCGGACATGAAAAGTGATTCCGGATGAAAAGGGACGACGATGAACCGCGAAGCAGGCGAACATGGAGATGATTTGAAGCTCTTTGGATTAATGTTCCATGAAGGCAGCGTGAAGAGAAACCTCTGGGCCGCAGCAATAAGGCACATTCGTTCAGGCTGACGCAGGGTCAGGATCGCGATGCGTCGCACGTGACGATGCGTCAGGCTGATGCGGCACATGCATGAAGGGGCGCGCCGCTCAGAGGTCGAGCGAGCCCTGCGGGGCCTGCGGCGCCGTGGCCGGTTTATTCAGCGCGTCGAGAAATGCCCCGGCTTCACGCAAGATGGTGGCGCGCTTCTCGTCGCTCATCGCATCGAGCGTGCGGTAAGGCATACCCATGCGCGGATTGCCCTGAAGGTGCTCGCGGTTCTCGATGAGAAAGTGCCAGTAAAGGGGATTGAACGGACACGCGCCTTCTCCGCTCTTCAACTTTGGATCGTAGACGCATCCGCCGCAATAATCCGACATGCGGTTGATGTAGGCGCCCGATGCTGCATAGGGCTTCGAGGCGAGCAGCCCGCCGTCCGCGAACATGATCATGCCATGCGTGTTCGGAAGCTCCACCCACTCATACGCATCGGCATAGACCGCAAGGTACCATTCCTCGATCTCGGGTGGCGAGACGCCGGCCAGCAGTGCGAAATTGCCCGTCACCATCAACCGCTGGATGTGATGCGCATAGGCATTGGCGCGCGTCTCGGCAACCACTTGTGCAATGCAGTTCATCTCCGTCTCGCCCGACCAGTAGAACCATGGCAAAGGCCGGGATGCCTGCAGCGCGTTGGTGCGGGCGTAGTCTGGCATGCGCAGCCAGTAGATGCCGCGCACATACTCGCGCCAGCCCAGAACCTGCCGGATGAATCCTTCGACGGCATTGAGCGGCGCACGCCCCGCCTTGTACTCGCGTTCAGCGCCCATGCAGAGTTCGCGCGCGCCGAGCAATCCCGCGTTGAGGTAGGGCGACAGAATGGCATGATAGAGAAACGGCTCGCCCGTTTTCATCGCGTCCTGGTAATCGCCGTAAAGTGGCAGGCATTGCTGCAGGAAATGCTGCATGGCCTCCAGCGCATCCTCGCGCGTGACGGCCCAGCCGAAGTTTTCCAGATCGCCGAAATTCCGCGTGAACCGTGCGGCCACCAGATCCATCACCTTCCGGGTGGTCGCATCTGGCTCGAAGCGTCGCCGCGGCGGCGGCCGATGGCGCGCCGGGAGCGCCCGCCGGTTCTCGCGATCGTAATTCCACGCGCCGCCTTCCGGATCGTCGCCTTGCATCAGCAGCCCGGTCTCACGTCGCATGTCGCGATAGAAGAATTCCATCCTGTAGGATTTGCGCCCCTCGGCCCAACGCGCGAAGCGACCGCGCGAACAGAAGAAGCGGTCGTCCTCGCGGATCTCCACCGGCAGTCCGAAATGCTCGCTCCAGCCGAGCATCATCTCCCGCACCCGCCATTCGCCGGGCTCTGTGATGATGATGCGATCAGGTCTATGGCGAGCGATCGCGCGCCCCAATTCACCGGTGAAGGAGCCGCTGTTCTCCGGGTGGTCGAGCTCGACGTAATCGACGTCCAGGCCACGGCCGCGCAGGTCTTCGGCGAAGTGCCGCATCGCAGAAAACAGAAAGGCGATCTTCTGCTTGTGATGCGGCACGTAAGTGGCTTCCTCGGCCACTTCGACGAGCAGGATCACGTCTCCGTCCGCGAGGCCGTCGAGGCTCGACATGTCGCGTGTGAGCTGGTCGCCCAACATGAGGCGGAGCGTCTTCATCAATCAATATCCTGCGCGATCCATTCCTCCGCCGCCGGCGTATCCGCCATGACGGGACTTCGCGTCTACGCGCAGGCGCGTCGCATGGTTCATCGCAAACGGCAGGATGGCTCGATGGCGAAGATGCGCAAGAAGGGCGACCTCGCGCAAAAGACATGCCAGGCCTGCGGCAGGCCTTTTGCGTGGCGCAAGAAATGGGAAAAGGTCTGGGACGAGGTCAGATATTGCTCGGACCGCTGCCGGAGCGCGGGTCCAACATCCCGCGCATGAGCCAGGACCTCAGATCCGCCGTGTTGCCGCCAGCCATTGCCGGGTGCGCCCCTCCGGGTCGGGATGACGCAGAATGTCCGTCACCACTGCCGCGCTGTCGGCGCCGGCATCCAGCACGTCGCGGGCGCGCTCCGGCGTCATGCCTCCGATGGCGACCAGGGGCACGTCGCCGACCCTGGCCTTCCACTCGCCGACGCGCGGAACGCCTTGCGGCGCCCAATGCATCTGCTTGAGGATCGTCGGAAAGACGGGGCCCAGCGCGATGTAGTCGGGCGCGATCGAGAGCGCGAGATCCAGTTCGTCGTGATCGTGCGTGCTGACGCCGAGCCGGCATCCGGCGGCGCGGATCGCCGCGACGTCCGCCTCGGCGAGATCCTCCTGTCCGAGGTGGATGAAATCGCAGCCTTCGTCGAGCGCGATGCGCCAGTAATCATTGACGACCAGTTGCGCCCCGTGAGCCGCGCATAAGGTGCGGGCGGCGCGCACCTCCGCGCGAACTACATCGTCCGGCTGCTCCTTGATGCGCAATTGCACGAGCTTCACGCCGACGGGCAGCAGCCGCTCGAGCCACGCGCAGGAATCGACGATGAGGTAGAAGGGATCGAGATTTGTCATGTGCTGAATGCCATACCGAAAACCGGGGTCGAAGGCGAGGCCATGTCGCGTTGCTCCATAGGGTCGGCCACGAAAGCTGCACGACCCGCCGCGATGGCGTCGCGAAATGCGCGCGCCATCAGAACTGGATCGCCGGCCTTGGCTACGGCCGTATTCAGCAGCACGCCGTCGAAGCCCAACTCCATGGCTTGGGCGGCATGCGAGGGCAGGCCGATGCCGGCGTCGACGATGAGCGGCACGTCCGCGAAACGCGCCCGAAAGGAACGCAGCGCGTAAGGGTTCGCGAGACCGCGTCCGGTGCCGATCGGCGCGCCCCAGGGCATCAGCACCTTGCATCCCGCATCGAGCAGGCGCTCGCCCACGCCGAGATCTTCAGTCGTGTAGGGGAAAACCTCGAACCCATCGCGCGCCAAAAGTCCCGCGGCCTCCACCAGGCCAAACACGTCGGGCTGCAAGGTGTCGTGGTCGCCGATCACCTCCAGCTTGATCCAGGATGTATCGAAAACCTCGCGGGCCATCTGGGCCGTGGCGACGGCCTCGGCCACGGTGTGACAGCCGGCCGTGTTGGGGAGCACCCGCACGCCGAGCTCGCGGATCAGGCGCCAGAAATCCTGGCCGGCGCGTTCGCGTCCCGATTCACGCCGAAGCGACACGGTGACGATCTGCGCACCTGACGCGTTCACGGCATCGGCCAAAATCTTCGGCGACGGGTAAAGCGCCGTGCCCAGCAGCAGCCGCGATTCGAGTTCAACGCCATAGACCTTCATTCTAGCCTCCCTGCATGGGCGCGAGTACTTCGAGCCGGTCTCCGTCCGCCAGCGATTGAACAGCGCGCGCGCCCTTGCGCACGAAGTCGCCGTTCACCGCCGTGGCCACGACCGCGTTCTCAAAACCGAGTTCGACCAGCGCGTCTTCAAGCGTGCGTGCGGAAAGCTCACGCGACTGACCGTTGACGATGACCTTCATGCATGACCTCCGGGTAAAATGCGTCGTCCAGCACCACGTCGGCCGCCATGCGGGCGAGCGCCGGCGCGAGCAGGAAGCCGTGGCGGAAAAGCCCGTTCACCTGCAACACGCGGCCGTTGCGGCGCAGGCGCGGCAGATTGTCCGGGAAGGCAGGCCGCACGTCGCTGCCGATCTCGACGATTTCGGCTTCCGCGAAAGCCGGATGCAGCGCGTAGGCCGCATTGAGCAGTTCGACCATCGAGCGCGCCGTGACGCGGCCGCGCTCGCTGCTTTCGATCATGGTCGCGCCGATCATGTAAATGCCCTCCCGGCGCGGCACCACATAGAGCGGAAAGCGCGGATGCACGAGGCGCACGGGTCGCGACAGCTCGATCTCGGGGCAATGCACAATCAGCATCTCACCTTTCACGCCGCGCAGATCGGGAATGACGTCGCGAGCCGCGGATCCACGGCAATCCACGACGGCGTCGCCGGGCGCATCCCGCACCGAGGCGTCGACGCCGCACCGGATCTCGACACCGAGCCGCTCGAGCTTCGCGGCCAGAGCCGGGAGCGCGCGGCGTGGATCGAGATGCGCTTCCTGCGCGAAGAACAGACCTGTCCGGAAGCGCCCCGCGAGATCGGGCTCGAGCTCCGCGAGTTGCCCCGCGTCGACGACTTGGCCGCGACTCGTCCGGCGCGCGAAGCGCTCGAGATCCGGCTCGTCGCGGCGCTGCGCCAGCACGAGGCTGCCGCGTGAGATCACGTCCGGCGCATGTTGTGGCCAATAGTCCAGCGCTTCGCGCCCGAGCGTGACCACGAGATCTTCCGCGCTCTCGCGTTCGCACCAGGGAGCCAGCATGCCGCCGGCAAATCGCGAGCACGACGCCACGCCGACGCTTGCGCCGCGCTCCAGCACGAGAACCTCGACGCCGCGCTCCACGAGCGCCAACGCGGTCGTGAGCCCCGCGACTCCTGCGCCAATCACCGTGACCTTCATGTCGCTCCTCCGGTCGCGCGTAGGGCGGGACCCCGGGTGAAGATCACGTGGGAAATGAGACGCCGTCTCGGCCGGACCCATCCCTTCGCCAGCGTGATCTGGATCAGGTTCGAAGGATCGCCGACTTGCGCAAACTTGCGCGGCCAGCCTCTCAGCCCTCACGAAGGACTCTCCTTGGACGGGCCGAAACTAGGAGAACCGGTCCGTCAGGTCAATCGCGCGGGCAATCGTTCGGTCACGCACGGCCGATGCAACCAGGCCTTCAGATTTGTCTCGAAATCATGTCGGTTCCAGGCATGATCCAGCGTTCTTGTCATGAGGGTCGAACATGCAATACGCCATTCTTTGTTACCACTCGGAAGACATCGTGGGCGCCTGGACCAAGCAGGAGGACGACGCAGTCATGGCGCGGCTTGCGCTCGTGCACGACAAGCTCGCGAGCGAGGGCCGACTCGGTCCCGTCGTGCGACTGCTGCCCACCACGGCTGCGACGACGCTTCGCAAGGATCGCGAGCCGCCGCTGGTGCTCGACGGTCCCTTCGCGGAAACCAAGGAGCAATTGCTCGGCTTCTATGTCGTGGACTGCGCGTCGCTCGAAGAGGCGCTGGACGCCGCGCGCGATCTCGCCAAGGCCAATCCGGGCGGCGCCTACGAGATCAGGCCGATCTCGATCTTTCATCCCGGTGGAGCGACGTCCGCGACATGACGGATCTCGGATGGATCGACTCGGCTCTGACCTCTGCGCGCCCGCAGGCGCTCGCCGCCCTGTTGCGATATTTCCGCGACATGGATATCGCCGAGGAAGCTTTTCAGGAAGCATGCCTGCGCGCCCTGAAGCATTGGCCGCAGAATGGTCCGCCGCGCGATCCCGCGGCTTGGCTCATCTTCGTCGGGCGGAACGCGGCGCTGGATCACGTGCGGCGGCGCAGCCGTCTCGCGGCGCTCCCAGACGAGGCCGTCCTGTCGGATCTCGACGATCAGGAAGCCGCGTCCGCCGAGCGGCTCGACGCGGCCGACTATCGCGACGATATCCTGCGTCTCATGTTCGTCTGCTGCCATCCCGATCTGCCGGCGACGCAGCAGATCGCACTGGCGCTGCGCATCGTCTCAGGCCTGCCGCTGCGCCAGATCGCGCGCGCCTTTCTGGTCAGCGAAGCCGCGATGGAGCAGCGCATCACGCGCGCCAAGGCGCGCATTTCAGCCGCCGGCGTGCCCTTCGAAGCGCCGGGCGCCGTCGAGCGCGCGCAGCGCCTCGCATCCGTCGCCGCCATGCTCTATCTGCTGTTCAACGAGGGCTACTCCACCAGCCATGGCGAAGTCTCGCAGCGCGCCCCGCTGTGCGACGAAGCGATCCGTCTGACACGCTTGCTTCTGAGGCTGTTTCCAGCCGAGCCCGAGATCATGGGTCTCGCAGCCCTCATGCTCCTGCAGCACGCCCGATTGCCGGCGCGCTTCGACCGTGAGGGGGCCATCGTTCTGCTGGAAGATCAGGACCGCACGTCATGGGATCGGCGCATGATCGACGAAGGCGTCGCGTTGATCGACAAGGCGATGCGGCACGCGAGGCCGGGTCCCTATCAGATCCAGTCGGCAATCGCGGCGCTGCACGCGCGCGCCGGCACGGCGGCCGAGACGGATTGGACGCAGATTGAACTCCTTTACTCGGCGCTCGAACATGCGCAGCCCTCGCCCGTCGTCACGCTCAACCGCGCGGTCGCCGTCGCCAAGGTGCGCGGACCGCAGGCCGCACTCGACATGATCGAGCCACTGGCGGCGCGTCTCTCGGGCTATTTTCATTTTCACGGCGTCAGGGGCGCGATGCTGCTTCGGCTGGGCCGGTCCGAAGAGGCCCGCGTGGCGTTCGACCGCGCCATTGCGCTGGCCAATACGCCGGCCGAAGCCGCCCAGATTCGCATCCATATCGACAACCTCAGCGCGCCCCAGAGCCGCGACGGCAGGCACGACACGTGAGCGATCCAAGCGTCCCCGGGAAGGCAACACGACGAGAATGGCTGGGCCTCGCCGTGCTGGCGTTGCCATGCTTCCTCTACGCCATGGACCTGACGGTGCTGAATCTGGCGGTGCCGAAACTCACCGAGGATCTCAAACCCACGGCTACGCAACTGCTCTGGATCGTGGACATCTACGGATTCATGGTGGCGGGCATGCTCATCCCCATGGGCACGCTGGGCGACCGCATCGGCCGCAGGCGCCTGCTGCTTCTGGGTGCGCTGGCCTTCGGAGCCGCATCGATCTTCGCGGCGTTCGCCAGCACGCCCGGCCTCCTCATCCTGGCGCGCGCGCTGCTCGGCGTGGCGGGCGCGACCATCGCGCCCTCGACGCTTTCGCTCATCCGCAACATGTTTCACGATCCCGCCGAACGCACTTTCGCGCTCAGCGTCTGGGGCACCAGCTATGCCGCCGGCGGCGCCGTCGGGCCGGTGCTCGGCGGCGTGCTGCTCGAATATTTCAGCTGGGGTTCGGTCTTCCTGCTCGCCGTTCCCGTGATGCTGCTTCTGCTCGCCGCAGGGCCGGCGCTTCTGCCTGAGTTTCGCGATGCGAAGGCAGTCCGTCCCGATCTCGTCAGCGCAATTTTGTCGCTGACGGCGGTTCTCCTGAGCATCTATGGACTCAAGAAAATTGCCGAACACGGCTTGTCCTGGACGTCGCTGGGGAGCATTGCCGTCGGAGTTGGGATTGCAGCCTTGTTCGTGCGACGCCAGACGCAGCTGGTCGATCCGTTTCTCGATCTGGACCTGTTCAGGTCCCGCACCTTCGCGACGGCGCTCGGCGTCAACGTCCTGGGCTGCTTCGTCGTCTTCGGGGCGTTCTTCTACATCGGCCAATACCTGCAACTGGTGCTCGGCTTCTCGCCGCTGACCGCCGGTCTCTGGTCGCTGCCCTATGCCCTCTCGGTGACCCTCGGCTCCATGCTCGCCCCCGTGGTGGTCGCGCGCTTCAGGCCCGCTCTCGTCATTTCGGCAGGACTTCTGCTCATCGCCTTCGGGCTCGCCGTTCTGGCTTGCATGCCGCGCGGCGGCTGCCTGTCGATGCTGGTCGCAGGCTCGATGATCTTCTCGATTGGCCTCGGACCGATCTTCGTGCTGACGACAGACCTGATGCTCGGCTCGGTCCCGCCCGAGCGTGCCGGCGCAGCCGCCTCGATTTCAGAAACCGGCGCGGAATTCGGCGGTGTGCTGGGCATAGCGCTGCTGGGGAGCATCGGTGTGGCGATCTACAGAACCGCCATGTCGGGGCCGTTGCCGGTTTCATTGTCGGCCGAGGCAGAGGCGGCGGCGCGCGACACCCTGGGTGGCGCGGTCGGGGCAGCCGCCGCGCTGCCCGCCACGCAGGCCGATGCATTGTTGTTCGTGGCGCGCGACGCTTTCTCGCAATCCTTCGCGCTCACGTCTCTCGCCGGAGTCATCATCGCGGTCGCGGGAGCGGCTTGCGCCTGGGTGCTCCTGCGACACGCTGCGCATGGCGCGCACGGCCGCGCGGCCTGATCATTTCCCCGATTTGGCGAGCCAGGCCCGGAAAAGCGCGATTTCTTTCTCCTGCGCGGCGATGATCTCCTCGGCGAGCTTCTTGATTTCCGGATCCTTGCCGTATTGCAGCACGATGCGAGCCATGTCGACCGCGCCCTGATGATGCGGGATCATGCCCTGGACGAAGTCGCGATCCGCGTCGCCGGTCAGCGGAACGCTCATCTCGCGGTGCATCTTCTCGTTGGCCTGACGGTAGGCCTCGTCAGATGCGGCGGGCTTCGCAGCCGATGACGTCGCGGCGGCCCCATGGCCGGCATGTCCATGCGAAGGGTTCATCTGCGCGGCGGCCGGCGCGGCGACGAGCGAGAGAGCGAAGATCGAGGTCAGCAAGGTTTTCATGGGTCTCTCCGTGAGATGAGAAGGTTCGAAAATCAGTCGAGGGACGTGACGCGCAGACGCAGGGCATTGCCGATGACGCTGACCGACGAGAGCGCCATGGCGGCGGCTGCGATGATCGGCGAGAGCAGAATGCCGAACGTCGGATAAAGAATGCCCGCCGCGATCGGCACGCCGGCGGCGTTGTAGACGAAGGCGAAGAACAGGTTCTGGCGAATGTTGCTCATCGTCGCCTTCGAGAGCCGGCGCGCACGCACCAGCCCCTGCAGATCTCCCTGCAGCAGGGTGACGCCGGCGCTTTCGATCGCCACGTCCGTGCCCGTGCCCATGGCGATGCCGATGTCAGCCGCTGCGAGCGCGGGCGCATCGTTGACCCCGTCGCCCGCCATCGCCACGACGCGACCCTCCCGCTTCAGGCGATCGACGATGCTCTGCTTGGATTCGGGTAGAACCTCGGCCTCCACCTCGTCGATGCCGAGCTTCTGCGCCACCGCCAGCGCCGTCGTGCGGTTGTCGCCCGTCAGCATGACGATCCGGATGCCGTCCGATCGCAACGCCGCAAGCGCCGCCCGCGTGGTTTCCTTGATGGGATCCGCAATGGCGATCACGCCCGCGGCGTGCCCGTCGACCGCGATGAAGACAGCGGTCGCGCCGTCGCGCCGGAACGTCTCGGCGCGCGCCTCGAAATCGCGCGTGTCGATCCCCTGTTGATCGAGAAAGCGGGCGTGGCCGATCAGCACGCGCCGGCCGTCGACGGTTCCGATGACGCCCTTCCCGACAGGCGAGTCGAAATCCTTCGCATCGGTCAGCGTGAGACCGCGCTGCTGCGCGGCCGCCAGGATGGCAGCAGCCAGCGGGTGCTCGCTGCTGCGTTCGAGACTAGCGGCGAGACGCAACAGTGTTTCTTCGGAAAAGTCCGGTGCAGCCGCTATCGCGGTGACGCTGGGCCGGCCTTCCGTCAGCGTGCCGGTCTTGTCGATCACGATCGTGTCGACCTTCTCGAACCGCTCCAGCGCCTCGGCATTTTTGATCAGCACGCCCGCCTGCGCACCGCGTCCGACGCCGACCATGATCGACATGGGTGTGGCGAGCCCGAGGGCGCAGGGGCAAGCGATGATCAGCACCGAGACGGCGGCCACGAGCCCGAACGTGAAGCGCGGCTCGGGCCCGAACAGCGACCATGAGGCAAAGGCCAGGACGGCCGCCAGAAGGACGAGCGGCACGAACCAGCCCGCGACGCGATCGGCGAGGCGCTGGATGGGCGCCCGGCTGCGCTGCGCATTGGCCACCATCGAGACGATGCGCGACAGCATCGTGTCCTGCCCGACCTTTTCGGCCTTCATGACGAAGCCGCCGGTGCGGTTCATCGTTCCGCCGATCAGGCGCGAACCCGACTCCTTCGTCACCGGCATGGACTCGCCCGTCACCATGGATTCGTCGACGGCGCTTCGGCCTTCGATCAATGATCCGTCCACCGGGACCTGCTCGCCCGGCCGCACCCGCAGCCGGTCTCCGACATGAACGTGATCGAGGCTCACGTCCTCTTCGCGGCCATCGTCGCGAATGACCCGGGCGGTCTTGGGCGTGAGGTCGAGAAGCGCCCGTATGGCGCTGCCTGTCTGCTCACGCGCGCGCAATTCGAGAACCTGGCCCAGAAGAACCAGCACGGTGATGACGGCCGCAGCCTCGAAGTAGATCGGCACCGACCCGTCTGGATGGCGGAACGCCGACGGGAACAGCTGCGGCGCGAACGTCGCCACGAGGCTGTACACGTAGGCGACACCCGTCCCGATGGCGATCAGCGTGAACATGTTCAGGTTGCGCGTCTGGAACGACTGCCAGGCGCGAACGAAGAAGGGCCATCCGGCCCAGAGAACCACGGGAGTGGCCAGCGCGAACTGCACGAGATTGGACGTCTGCTGCGGCAGCCAGTGCATACCCGTGAGATGAGCGCCCATTTCCAGAACGAAGATCGGCAGTGTGAGGGGCAGGGCGATCAGAAATCGCCGCTGCATGTCCATCAGTTCCTCGTTCGGGCCGCTCTCCAGGCTCGGTGTTTCAGGCTCGAGACCCATGCCGCAGATCGGGCAGGCGCCGGGACCGACCTGTCGAATTTCCGGATGCATCGGGCAGGTGAAGATCGTGCCCTCCGGCATGATCTCGGCTGGCTGCGGCGTCAGGTACTTCTGCGGATCGGCTTCGAATTTGGCTTCGCAGCCCGACGAGCAGAAGAAATAGGTGACGCCGGCATGCTGCGTCTTGTGCTTCGCTTTGGCGGGCTCCACCGTCATCCCGCAGACGGGGTCCTTCGCGGGGCCGTCGGCGGTCGCCAGATATTTCGACGGATCGGCCTCGAACTTGGCTTTGCAGCCTGCGCAGCAGAAGACATGCTCGACTCCTTCATGCGTCGCTGTGTGTTTGGCCGTGGCGGGATCGACGGTCATCCCGCAGACCGGGTCCTTGCCGGACGCCTGCGAGGCGTCGCCATGATCGTGTCCGCAACCGCATGAATGGCCCGGAGAGGATGTTTTGACGTTCATCGGCGGAACTCCTGCTGGCCTGGCCCGCGGCCAAGCCTTCCTTCGGACATGATCGAGGGATACACCTTCCCACCATTGGAAGGTCAAGCGTTGTCGCCGGGAGATTTGCGATGAATATCGGAGCCGCCGCCGAGGAGGCAGGCGTCAGCGCCAAGATGATCCGCCATTACGAGGCCATAGGATTGTTGCGTCCGGCCCTGCGGCGCGACAATCGATACCGCGACTATGGCGATCGAGAGGTCCATGAATTGCGCTTCATCGGCCGCGCGCGGCGACTGGGCTTTTCCATCGAGGAAATCCGCACCCTGCTGGCGCTGTGGCGCGACGATGCACGGCCGAGTCGCGACGTGCGCCGGGTGGCGCAGGCGCATCTCCAGGATCTGGAGAGCCGCATTGCCGAGATGCAGGCGATGGCGGGGTCATTGCGTGAATTGGTGGCTCATTGCCACGGCGACTCGCGACCCGATTGTCCGATCCTGGATGGCCTCGGCGCGGCGCGTGAAAACGGCTGAGAATCCACGGCATGAAAGCCTGCGCGCCGGCGCGCAGGCTTGTCGTTTCAGGCCGCCTTGGCGACGCCCGCACCCTGGATGGCATGCAGGTAGAGGTCGAGCAGCGACTCCTTTTCGTCACGCTCGCGCTCGTCCTGCTTGCGAATGCGGATCACTTCCTTGAGGATCTTCACGTCGTAGCCTTCGCCTTTGGCTTCGGCATAGATCTCCTTCTTGCCCTCGTTGAGAGCCTTGATCTCTTCCTCGACGTGCTCGATGCGTTCGACGAACGCCCGCAATTGATCGCCCGCGACTCCGCCCGGTCCACTCATGCTTGTCTCCTGCTTACTCAGACGGGTCGAAACTCACCCATCGAGGTAACCGATCGGTTAATGGCGGGAGACGAATGCGCGCGTGTTCGACTTGTCGACAGGCTAGTGCGCCAGCACCTGAACGGGCCCGAAATCGCGCGGCGCGTCGCCGGCGTCGCCCATGGCGCGTTCACGCGGCCACTCCCAGCCGAACAGCGCAAAATAATGTTCCGACCAGGGCGTCAGCGGCGCGAAGGCCTCGTAATCGCCGACCGGCGTCCAGGCGATGTCGGCGCATTCCTTCGGGTTTGGACGCGGCCTCGTGTTGCAGAGACCCACGAACACGTCGACACATTCGTGCTCGATCAGGCGTCCCACCCGCGCCCTGTAGCGCACGCGCGCAAGAGGCCGCAGGACGGTCCGAAGTCGCAACTCCTCGTAGAGCCGGCGCTGCGCCGCCGCCAGCGATGTCTCGCCCGCCATCTGGTGGCTGCAGCACGCATTCGACCAGACGCCGGGGCAATGATATTTCGTGAACGCGCGTTGCTGCAGCAATTGACGTCCGGACCGGTCGACCAGGATGACCGAAATCGCCGCGTGATACAGCCCCGCCTGATGCGCTGCATGCTTGCCGATCGTCCCGATGGGAGCGTCCGTATCCGCATCCAGCAGAACCACCTCGCGGCTCGTCGGACGCGAGGATGCTCGCTGACCCTCGATGCTGTCGAACGCCTGGCTCATGTCGATCTCCCCTCCGCCAACTTCGGGCGGACCAACAGCAGAGGGGAGCAGACAGATCCCGTCAAGTTGGCCCCTTGTCGCCATCCTTGTCGCGCAACGTGCGCGTCTCGGTGTTCATCGGGACGTCGTTGCGCCGCTGCTGCGCAATGATCTCGCCGGTCGTCCAGTATTCGCTGCGCGTGGCGCGCTCGGCCATCACGTCGAATTCGGGCGCCCACTCGCCGAGAGAGACGCCGAACCACGGCGCCTGCGGCTTCAGCGCGGGCAGCTTCAACTCTTCCCAGATCTCGCGCGCCTTTTCCATATACTCGCGCTTGGGCAGCGAGATCGGCGGGAAGGGCTCCTTCAGCGTCGCATCGAACAGCACCGACGCATCCTCGCCGCCATTGCGCTGGCTGCGCGGCCCATGGCCCTGATCGCGGTGTTTCACGACCTCCATGTCGAGCGCCGGATTGCAGCGATAGGCCATGGCCCACCAGAGAGCGTCGGCATTGTCGGGATCGATGTCGTCGTCGACCGCAATGATGAACTTGCCGATGGCACGATGCTGCGTCGCCATGGCGTGCAGCGCGCGCCATGTTTCGACGCGTGGCGTGTTCTTCTCGATGATCAGCGTCACCAGCTTCCGCAGGTTCGTCAGCGGCTCGTGCATCACCACGCGCTTGACGCAGCGCAGGCCCAGGACGTCGCGCAATTGCTGCAGCAGAAGCGGCTCCAGCGAAATGCGCTTGATCAGGCTCGACTCGCTCGGCGTAACCTGGCTGATGATCGACGTCAGGATCGCCTTGCGCTTCCGGGTGATCGCCGTCACCACCATGTAGGCGTTGTATTCCTGCAGGTTGACGTGACCGTGCGACTCGCCGAATGGCGCCTCGGGCTCGAGCCACTCCGTCTCGATATAGCCTTCGATCACGATCTCGGCTTCGGCCGGCACCATCAGGTCGACCGTCACGCCACGCACCACGTTGATGGGCGAACCCACGAGTGCTCCGGCAACCTCGAGCTCGTCGAGGCGCTCGGGAATCTTCTGCGTCGACGTGAAGGTGATGGCGGGCGGCGCGCCGAGAATGACGGCGGCGGGCATTTTCTCGCCGCGTTCCTTGTACTTCAGAAAGTGCTGGTAGATGCCGGGCCGCAGCTCGAGCGACGGGTTCATGCCGAGGCGGCGGCGCGCTTTCACTTGCCCGCGATAATTGCCCATGTTCTGGACGCCGCTGTCAGGATCCTTGGTGATGTATTGGGACAGGGTCGTGTAGGGCGCGTTGTCCCAGCCGGGCGTCGAGATCGGCACCGGAATGGCGTCGAGTCCCATGCCCTCGCGATCGAGTTCCTCACCCTGGATGACGATCTCCTGGCAGGGCGCATTCTCCACCACCTTGGGCGGAATCGGCGATGCAGTCGCACGGTTCCAGGTCTGCTCGATCTTGTCGAGATCGCAGCCGAGCCCGATGCGATAGATCTCGCGATTGGCCGCCAGCGCACCGACCACGACGTCGATGTCGTACTGCTTGCCCTTGCTGTCGGTGACGTTGGTGAAGAGGAATGCCTTGCGTTCGTGTTCGGGGATGCCGCCGCGGAACTGCCAACGCACCAGCGGGTGCATTTCCGTATCCTTGTTGATCAAGCGGTCGACGCGAACGAGCATCCCGGCAGCGTCGAGAGAAGCGATATGATCGTGAAGATCGGGATAGCTGCGCGCCGGTGGGTTGTTCTTCGCTGTCACGTTCGACACTCCCTCGTTTTGTTTTGACTCGACCCCTATCCGAATACTGGTATCATAATTCCAGATAAGAAAAAAAGGCCGCGCGACAGAGCGACGAGCCCAGAACAAAAGACCATGGAGGAGATCATGACCAAGGCCTCGGCGCTTCGTGCCGCGTTGATCCTGGGTGTCGCATTTGCGTGGACCACGCAGGCGCGCGCCGAAACGGTGGCGGACTTCTACAAGGGCAAAGACGTCCGCATGCTCATCAGTCATCCGCCGGGTGGCGGATACGACGTCTACGCGCGCTTCTTCGCCCGCCACCTCTCGAAGTTCCTGCCTGGAAATCCCAACGTCGTGCCGCAGAACATGCCCGGCGCCGCCGGCGTCGTCATGGCCAACAGCATGGCGACGCAACAGCCGAGCGACGGAACCGTGATCGGGCTCGGACCCGGGTCGATCGGCACCGCCGACCTCTTCGGCGCATCGGGCGCGCGCTACGATGCGCGCAAGCTCTCGTGGATCGGCAGCATGAACGCGGACGTCGGCGTTTCGCTCGCCTGGCATACGGCGCCGGTCAAGAATGCCGACGATCTCATGAAGACCGAGCTCATCGTGGGGGGCGGCGGCGCGACCGATCAATCCGTGCTCTACCCGACGGCGCTCAACCGGATTCTTGGGACGAAGTTCAAGCTCATTCCCGGATATGGCGGAAGCGCAGCCACTTCTCTGGCGATGGAGCGCGGCGAAACGTTCGGCATCGGCGGCATGAACTTCTCGTCAGTGCTGGCCAACAAACCCGATTGGCTGCGCGACAAGAAGATCAACATTCTGGTACAGCTGGCGCTGGAGCGGCACCCGGACCTGCCGAACGTTCCGACCGTCGTCGAACTGGCGAAAACGGACGAACAGCGCGACGTCCTGCAATTGATTTTCGCCCAGTCATCCATGGGCCGCGCGATCTTCGGACCCCCGGGAATTCCCGACGATCGTCTCAAGGCCCTGCGAGGCGCCTTCGACGCCATGATGGCCGACAAGGACGTTCAGGCGGAGGCTGACAAGCTCAAGATCGAGCTCAATCAGCCGATGCCCGGGGAGAAGATGGCGCAGCTCGTCAACCGCCTCTACAACGTCAAGCCAGACGTGCTGAAGAAGGCGCGCGAAGCGATCAAGACCAACTGATCTTTGGAATGTGGAACCCGGGGCAAGTGAGCCCCGGAGTTCTGCTACGTGCCGGTGAACTTTGGCGCGCGCTTCTCTCCGAAGGCGAGCACGCCCTCGCGAAAATCATCGGATGATCGCAGCCGGCTGTAGCAATGGCCCTCGAGTTCGATGGCGATCGACAGGCTCGTGTCTTCCGTGTCGTTCAGCAACTTCTTGGCCGTGCGTTGAGCAAGTGGCGAGAAAGCCCGCAACTCGTCGACGAGCGCGTCCGTGGCGGCCTCGAGATTCGCATCTGCAAAACGCTCGGTTGCAATGCCCCAGTCGACGGCCTTGACGGCGTCGATTCGCTGCGAGCGCATCACGATGTTCTTGGTGCGTGTGATGCCGATCATCTTCTGCAGACGTGCCGAACCACCCGAGCCGGGAATTTGCCCGAGCTTCTGCTCAGGCAAGGCATACTGACAGGTGTCCGAGACGAGGCGGAAGTCGCAGGCGAGCGAAAGTTCGAACCCGACGCCGAAGCAATAGCCGCGGTTCGCGGCGATTACCGGCTTGTGGCAACGGGCAGGCGCGGCGATGTTCCAGGCCAGTCGTGAAACGACTTCAGGCGAAGTGTCGAGAAAGCCGCTGATCTGTCCGCCACTCGAAAAATGCTGGCCCTCGGCGCGCAGCACGATGACGCGCACACGATCGTCGCAATCGAGTTGCTCGAAAACCTCGCGCAACTGATCGCGTTGCGCCATCGAAATGACGTTGAGGGGAGGACGGCAGAGCACGATGTCGGCCCGCTCGCGCGAGGCGTCGAGATCGAGCCGAAATCCGTCGTAGGCTGCTTCGCTCATGCGCACCTCAGCTCTTCGCGTCGGTGCGTCGGGTCCATTCGTCACGCAGCTTGTCGCGCAGCACCTTGCCGCGATCGCTCTTGGGCAATTGGTCCGTCACGAAGACCTGCTTGGGACGTTTCGCATGCGGCAGCTTCGACGCGCAGAAGTCCATCACCTCCGCCTCGGTTGCGCCGTCCTTCAGAACGACGAAACCCACCACCTCTTCGCCGTAGATGGGATCCGGCACGCCGACGGATGCGGCATCCGCCACGCCCGGGCAGGCGAGCAGAACCTCGTCGACTTCGACGGGCGAGATATTCATGCCGCCGCGAATGATCAGATCCTTGGTGCGTCCGGTGACGCGCACGAAACCCTCGGCATCCATTTCCGCGAGATCGCCGGTCTTGATGCGCAGGCCGCGGACCGGATCGATCGTGCCGTCGTCCTTCAGAAGTCCGATGGCGGTCTGCGGGCCGCCGATCGTCACTTCACCCTCGACGCCTGGCGGGCAGACGTTGCCCTGCTCGTCCACGATGGCGAATTCCTGATGCTTGGCCGGCGGTCCGACGGTGCCGATCTTGCGCTTGTAATGCCGGTTGCCGCAGATCCAGCCGGCCTCCGACATTCCATAAAGCTGCAGAAGCGTGACGCCGTACATTTCCTCGAACCGCGCCCATTGCTCGCCCGACAGAGGCGCGGTGCTGCAGGTCATGAGGCGCAGGCTCGGCAGATCCTTGGCCGTGTAGCCGAGCGGCTTGTTGAGCAGCATGTTGACGACGGTCGGCACGCCGGCCGCGAATGTCAGCTCGTATTTCTGGATCCATTCAAAGAACTTGCTGTGTGAGAAGCGCTTCGCCATGTGCATGGTCAGGCCGACCTGCAGGAACGGCAGCAGGCTGAGAATCTGCGCCGAGTTCCAGCCGAAGGAGCGATACTCCAGCGTGTTGTCTTTCTCGGTCAGGCCGAGGATGTCCAGAGTGGACAATCCGCTCAGCCAATAGGCCGCATGATCGTACACGACGATCTTGGGCTTGCTGGTCGTGCCCGACGTGCAGAACATGCAGGACACGTCTTCGGCGGCATTGCGCTCCGGCAGTCCCGACGCATCGGCCCCCCGGGGTACGGCACGGAAGAACTCGTCGGCCGGATCGGCGTTCGCAGGGTCGTCGCTCCATGCGCCGAACACCGACACGGGCGCGGCTGCCCCGACGGTGAACGCCGCCTTGTCGAGATCCTTGTGCACGAGAATGAGTTTCGGTCCGATCAGCGCCGTCAGCGACGAGACGTGCTCGCTGTTCAGCTCGACGTTGAGCGGGCAGACCACCGCGCCGATGCGCCAGCAGGCGAGCCAGACGATGAGCTTTTCGAGCACCTCGTCGGACAGGACCACGACCTTGTCGCCATGCCCCACACCGCGCCGCTTCATCTCGGTCGCGACGTCGATCGTTGCCTGGTCGAGCGAACCGAAGGTGATCGACGTTCCCTGGTCGAGATCGACGATCGCCTTCTTGTTTGGATCGCGCGTGCGATAGCTCGACAGCAGGTCGGCCGTCGAGCGGAAGGGAAGGGCCAGTTCATGCTGGCCGAAGACGTTTGACATCGCTTTTCCGTCCCCTTGGTCTGTCGCCGGCTGCGGAGCCGGTCTCGTTACGCCGCGCGAGCAGGACGCATCAGCGTCCCGTCTTGGCCAGCAGCTCCGTCCAGCCTTTCATGTGCCCCTTGATGGTCTTGATCTGATCCGTCTCGAGGAAGTCCTCGAGCTTGACCTTGTGGACCGGATAGACGGGACGCATGAAGTCGCTCTCGTAGCCGTAAGGAACGGTGGCGTCGATGCCCATGCCGCCTTCATAGCTCGTGTTGGTGGCGGTCCATTCCTTGTCGCCCGCCGTCATGCGCTCGGCCGGCATGAACGTCTGGCCCCGCCCGCCTGGCGTCGGATTGAGGATGTCGGTGCGCGGATTGACGCGCGTGGTGATCGACCACATCACTTCATCCATGCTGTAGAGATCGACGTCCTCGCTCACCGCGATGGCGACGCGCATGCCTTGCGATGTCGACAGCAATGCCGAGATGAAGTTGCGCTGCCAGCCTTCCTCGATGCGGTTGCGCTTCTTCACCTGGATGATCACGCCGCCCCAGTCCGTCATGCAATACGGAATGTTGACGTCCTGGATGATGCCGGGCTGCATCCGGTTGCACAGCTCGTACATGGCGGCTTCGCGGATCGACGTGTCGATGTTGTGCTCATCGAGCGTATGCGCGCCCAGGCAGTAGATGATGGGCTTCGACTCAGGCTTGCGCATGGTGATGCCGGTGATGTGGAACGTCGGGGCCTTGTAGGCCTTGCCCATGTAGCCGGCCCATTCCGGGTGGAAATGGTGGCGGCCCTGCTGCTTGTCGGCCTCGCTCTCGGCCGTCTCGAAGCGCGTGTCGCGCGGATCGATGTAGCCTTCGATCACGACCTCGGAATCTGCGATGGCCCAGGCGTCGACCGTGCGGGCCTTGACGACGCGGACTGGAAAGCCCTGCGCCGCACCGGCGACGCCGAGTTCGTCGCAGCCATACGGAAGGATCACGTAATCGAACGCGGCTCCGGCCAGCAGGGTGCAGGCCGCCGGCACGCCGAAGCACATGGTGATCGGCACGCGTTCCTTGCGGCGATAGGCTTCGCTGGTGACCTGCCACATGTGCGAGCCGGGCGAAATCTGGAACGTCCCGACATTGCCCCAGCGGAAGTTCATGCGGTTGTAACCGACGTCTGTGCCGTCGCCGAACGCCTTGCCGGAGACGAGGCGGATGCCCGATCCCACCGTCAGTTCCGACTCGAGCTCCGTATGACGGATCGGCACGAGATATTCGTTCACGTCCTTCGGATTTTCGATCACCACCTGCTGGCAGGGCGCGTCCGCCTGATCGATTTCCACCGGAGGCATCGGCTTCGCGAGCGCCCGCGCCAGCTTCTCGGTCCGGTCCCGATCGTTATCCCAGCCGAACATCTTGTTCATGATTTCCATGCTGCCGAACAGATTTGTCAGCACGCGATGGTGGGGCTTGCCCTTGACGTGATTGAAGAGGACGGGATTGCCGCCGTCCATCAGCTTCTGCAGGCCGGTGACCTGGAGGTCCGGATCCACTTCCTTGTCGGTGGTGATCAGGTCGCCTTGCGCGTCGAGCCATTCGAGCGTGCTGCGGAGGTCGCGCAGATGCTTCGTCCGCTCCGGCGCCGTAATGCTCTCGACTTTGCGCTCCATGGCCCTGTCCCTCTTCCCGATCGACCTCGTTGATGACCGGCGCTTTTCCGCACGCCTGTCTTGCCTTCGAATTAGCACGCAGCCGGATGTCGGTAAAGCCGAATAAGGTATGCAGTGTCCGGAATAGGTCCCGCGTCTCCCCGCGATGGGAGCCAAGCACGAACATGGCCTTCGCACGGCGCTTTGTACGAATGCTCGCCGCTGGCGCGAGGCTTGGTGTGCCACCGCGAAGCAGATCCTTGGGCAATTTTCACCGTTTCGGAACAGCTCAGCCGGTTGCGGTTTCTTAATATCGGTGTTTGAATACCGAAATAGGTCGGCCAGCGACCATTGGATGCTGCGGGGACCGTTCTGTCTCCGCAACTGCCGCTCGGGAGGGATCGTGACACGCGACAAGGCACTCAGCCTGTCTATCAGGGGGCTCAGCTATGCGCTGCTCGACCGCAGCAAGACCATGCGGCCGATCCTCGACAACGTCGATCTGAACGTTCGCGAGGGCGAGTTCGTCTCGGTCGTCGGGCCGAGCGGTTGCGGCAAGAGCACGCTGCTCAACTTCATCTCCAATCTGCTGCCGGTCCAGAGCGGCGAACTCGAGGTGCTGGGCGCCCCCGTGCGATCCTTCAACACGAAGGTCGGCTACGTCTTCCAGCAGCATGCGCTGCTGCCGTGGCGCAGCGTCATCGAAAACACCGAACTGGGTCTCGAGGTGAAGGGCGAGTCGCGTGACGAGAGGCGCGCCCGTTGCCGTGACGTGCTCGCCCAGATGGGGCTTGCGGGGTTCGAGGATCACTACCCGAGCGAAATTTCGGGCGGCATGCGCCAGCGCGTCTCGCTCGCGCGCACGCTCGTCGCCGAGCCAGAGTTCATCCTGATGGATGAACCCTTCGGTGCGCTGGACGCGCAGACGAAGGTCCTTATCCAGGAGATCTTTCTGCAATATTGGGAGCGGCATCGCCGCAGCGTCCTGTTCGTCACGCATGACCTGGGCGAGGCCATCTCGCTGTCGGATCGCGTCGTGGTCATGAGCGCCCGTCCGGGGCGGATCATCGCCGATCACGTCATCGACCTGCCGCGCCCCCGCAACGGCGAGAAACTGCGGTCCGATCCGCGTTTCATCGAATATCACGACCTGCTGTGGTCGGCGCTGCGCGACGAAGCCGCCAATGCCATGCAGGTGGCGCAATGAACGCCGCATCCCGCAGCAATGATGCGGCCGTGATCCGCATTTCGCAGTTCGTGACGCTGATCGGCTTCATCATCCTCTGGGAGGTGAGCGCACGCCTCGGCCTGAGCAACGTCACTTGGACAAGCAGTCCGTTCCGGATCGCGGCGGAATTCTGGGAGTCGCTGACGTCCGGCGAACTGCCCAGGCATCTTGGCGTCACGCTCAGCGAAGCCGTGGCGGGGCTCGCGCTCGGCGCGGTCGTCGGCATCCTCCTCGGCATGGTTCTGGGCGTCAGCCGCCTGGTGGGCGCCATCATCGAACCCTTCATCATGGCGCTGAACTGTCTGCCGCGCGTGGCGCTCGGGCCGCTCATCGTCATGTATCTGGGCATCGGCTTTGCGTCCAAGTTCGCGCTCGCGTTCTCGCTGGTGGTCGTGCCGATGATGATCAACGTGTTCGAAGGCATTCGTTCGACCGACCCCGTGCTGGTGAACCTGCTGCGCACCGTCGGAGCCTCGCGCATGCAGACTTTCTTCAAATTGCTGCTGCCAAACTGCATCCCGTGGATCTTCTCGGCGCTGCGGGTTTCGATCTCGTTCGCGATGATCGGTGCCATCGTGGGCGAGTTCATTTCCGCCCGCGCCGGCATCGGCTACATGATCGATACGGCCGCGGGCGCGTTCGACGTCACCGCAATGCTGATGCCGCTGATCGTGCTGATGCTGGTCACGTTCACCTTCGACCGCTTGTTCGTTATGCTCCGTAACCGGATGCTGCACTGGCGCCCGGCCGACCAAAGATGACGCGTCAATCCCCGCCGCGCGTGCGGTCCTGCGGCTCGCCAAGCGACGCCGCAACTGAAAAGCCTGGGAGGAAAGAAATGCATATGAAAAATCGGCCGTCTTCCGCATTCGCCTTGGGCGCAGCCATGATGGGTCTGGCGCTCACCTTCGCGGCTCCCGCATTGGCGCAGACCAAGGTGCAGGTCGCCGTCGCCAATCGCTCGATCTCGTCCCTTCCCATGATGGTCGCGCAAGGCAAGGGCTACTTCAAGGAAGAGGGCCTCGACGTCAGTCTGGAATATTTCACCGGCGGCCCGCCCGCCACAGCTGCCCTGATCGGCGGGTCGGCGCAGTTTCTCGTCGCCGCGCCGCAGGACATGCTGAAGGCCATCAAGCAGGGTCAGCCGCTGGTGGCGATCGGCACCGTCATCGCCGATTACACCGGCTCGATCGTGATGCGCAAAGACCTGGCCGACAAGCTCGGCCGCAAGCCAACGATCGAGGACCTGAAGGGCAAGCGCATCGGCACGCTCGCGCGCGGCGGCTTCACCGACGTATCGACGCGATACATGCTGATGGAAAAGGGCATCGATCCCGACAAGGATGCGGTGTTGACGCCCGTCCGTGGCGCCGATCGCCAGCTCGCCGCCGGCAGGGCCGGTGAACTCGATGCCAACGCCCTGGTCGATCCCTCCGGCTATATCGCGGTCGAGCAGATGAAGGATTGGGTCTACGTCGTCGACGTGACGGCGGGCGAAGGGCCGAAGATCTTCCACGATCTCGGATTCATCGCCCTGCAGACGACCCGCGAATATCTCGCCAAGAACCGCCCCGCCGCCGAGAAGATGGTCCGGGCCATGGTCAAGGCTCAAAACTTCATCTCGGATCCGAAGAACGAGGCGGAGGCGACCGAACTCGCCTCCAAGGTTCTGGTCGGCATGGACAAGACCGCGCTGCAGGCTTCCATCAAGGCGAGCCACAACGCCTTCCGTCCCGCCTTTCCGAAGGTCATGATCGACAACAACATGGATTTGTTGTTGCGCAACAAGTTGATCGACGAGCCCGCTCCGGCGTATGAAACGGCCGTGGACGCGTCCTTCGAGCCGATCTGGAAAACCTACGCGCCCAAGTGAGCGTGACATAAACGGGACGTGAGCAGGTGCGCCGGGCCGCTCGGCGCACTGCAGAAACGGACGTCGGGCGCATGGGAAGCCCGCCGTCATGCGAGATGGCGCAACCGCATGCGCAAGAGCAAGAAGATCGCAACCATGATGTCGCGCGCCCAGGCGCCGGCGGGCCACTGAAGTCGAGGAGTCCGAACATGAGCATTGAACGCAAGCCAGTCGCATACGGCGACCTGCGAGGATGGATCGACGCGCTCCGCGAGGCCGGTGAGATCAAGGAAATCGACGCCGAGGTGGATTGGAACGTCGAGCTCGGCACCATCATGCGTCTGGCGCAGGGCGCCGGCGACGGTCCGGCTCTGCTGTTCAACAACATCAAGGACTATAATGCCGTCGACGCGCGCTGCCGCCGCGTCTTCGGCTGCGGCCTGTCCAGCTACAAGCGCCTGTGCATGATGCTCGGCCTTCCGGCCGACACGCATCGCCGCGAACTTGTGAAGCTTGGCCGCGACATCCTTTCGCAGCGGATCGAGCCCAGGATCGTCGAGACCGGCCCGGTCAAGGAGAACATCCTCAAGGGCGATCAGGTCAATCTCTACGACTTTCCGTCGCCGATCTGGAATCGCGTCGACGGCGGCCGCTACATCCTCACCTATGCGGCCTGCATCACCAAGGATCCCGTCACCAACGTGGTGAACGTCGGCATCTATCGCGGCATGGTCGCGAGCGCGACCGAAATCCCGATGCTGATGTGGCGCGCCCAGCATATCGGCCATCACTTCACCGCCTGGCAGAATGCCGGCCACAAGGAAATGCCGATCGCCTTCGTCATCGGCTGGGAGCCGTCGCTCGGTTTCTGCGCCGGTCAGCCGGTCGCCAAGGGCGTCAGCGAGTTCGACGTCATGGGCGCCATTCGAGGCGCGCCGGTCGAGCTCGTGAAATGCGAGACCGTCGATCTGCACGTGCCGGCCACGGCCGAGATCGTCATCGAGGGCATGGTCGGCCTCGACCCCGAATCCTACGTCATGGAAGGGCCGTTCGCGGAATTCACCGGCTATGTGGCGGGCGACAAGTCGCCGAAGCCGACCGCGCGCGTCACCTGCATCACGCACCGCAACGATCCGATCCTGCGCGGCAGCATCGAAGGCTCGATGCCGGGCTCCTATTCGGAAAACGCCGTCTGCTCGTCGATCATGCGCGCCGCAACCGCCTGGAACGTGCTCGATCGCGCCGGTGTCCCGGGCATCACCGACGTCTGGTGCCCGCCCGTCCACGCCGGCATCAATCTTCTGGTGCAGATGAAACAGTCCTATCGCGGACAGGCCAAGCAGGCCGCCAACGCGATCTGGGGAAGTTCGGCCGCGCACGTGCGCTACAAGCACATCACCGTGGTGGACGACGACATCGACATCCACGACTACGCAGCGGTGGATTGGGCCATCGCCTATCGGGTCAATGCCGGCGAGAACGACATCGTCATCATGCCGGCGACCTTCGGGGCCGGTCTCGATCCGTCGACCCGCCGGCGTGACCGAAACGCGGCTCTGTTCGGCACCGGCAAGTGGAACCGCATGCTGATCGACGCCACGATCAACCTCGACTACGATCCCGATCCGGATCTTGGCGGCGCGCGTTTCCCGCCGACCGTCTGGCCCAGCAAGGACGACCATGCGGCCGTCATGAAGCGCTGGAAGGAACTCGGCCTGGACGCCAAGGAGCCGAAGGTCGTCTGATGAACCCACAAAGGCCGGAGCGAAAGCTCCGGCCTTTTCTTCAGGCTTTCTCGCTCGCCGGTTCGACCCCGTCCGCCATGTCGGTCTCGCCGGCCGGCGCTGTCTTCCGGCTCGCTTCCTTGCGGCGCTCTTCCTTGCGTTCAGCATTTCTGATGATCGTCTGCAGCGTGACGGACTTCAGCGTCGCGGTCGTGATGCGGTCGATTTCCATGAGGACGCGCGCCACTTCGGCGGCCACCGGCGTGGAGGGCACTTCCGGCGTCTCTTCCTCCTCGCGGTCTCCTTCGAACAATTGCACGATGTCGTAGAGGGTCAGCCGGTTCGCATTTCCGGTGAATTCGCATCCGCCGCCCGGCCCGCGCGTCGAACCGACGATCCCCGCCCGCGAGGGCGTCCGCAGCACTTTCGCCAGATGATGCTGCGAAATGCCATAGATCTGCGCAATCTCGTTGACCGGCACCTGCTCCCCTGGCCGTGATGCCAGTTCGACGATCGACCAGATCGCCAGACGTGTTGATTGATTGAGTTTCATGTCGGGTTTCGCTGGCGTGAGGGGCGGGAGGTCACAGGTCGATACTTGCCTCGAGCTGGATGAACGGCCCGGCGGCCAGTCCCTGGCTCCGGAAGAACGACATCAACACGTTCTCGTCGATATGCAGCATCGTGCGGATCGTCTTCACTCCGGTCGGACGGAAACGCTCGATCATGGCGTCGAGCAACCGGGTGCCGATTCCGCCGATCCGCTGGTCGGGCGAGACTCCGATGGCGAAGATCCAGCCGCAGGGCGGCGAGCCGAATTCCCACGCGCGAACTTCCCCAAGGATATAGCCCACCACGCGCGCGTCCTCATGAGCCACGAGAAACCAGCGGGGCTGGCTGCGGCCCGCAGGCGCGTAATAGCTGTACCAAAGCTCCGGCTTGGCGATTTTGGTGATCTCGGAGTCGATCTCGATGATCTGCGGGATGTCGGCCAGACAGACGTCGTCGATCGTGATCTGGTTATGGCTGGCCTGCACACCCGCCTGCATGGTCGTTTCTCCGCCTGGCCGGCGCCGCGGCGCCGAAGCATTTGCCGCACGCGCGCTGCCGTCTGATTGCTTGTCTTGGCCTATTTCGGCATTATAATACGGAAATACGTTTGAGCGCGACCCCTCGTGTTTGCGCCGGACAGGCAGGCTGAAGACCTCCGCCGTGGGAAGAAACGAGTTCCGATGACCGACGTCCAGGATCAAGCGGCCCGCAAGGAGCCATCCGCACGGGAAGCCGCAGGCGCTCACGCTCGGTCGGGGTCGAAACATGTCGGCAAGCCGCTCCGCCGCCGTGAGGACGAGGCGCTGCTCACGGGCGCAGGCCGCTATGCCGACGATCTGCCGGTGCCGCCCGGCACACTGGTGGCTCACGTTCTGCGCTCGCCGCACCCGCACGCACTCATCCGCGGCATCGACGTCGCGGCTGCGCTCGACCTGCCGGGCGTCAGCGCCGTCATCACGGGCGAAGACATCGCCAAATTGTCCGATCCGTTTCTGGTCGCCGTCAAGGAGCCGATTCCGCAATGGTCGCTCGCGGTGGAGCGCGTGCGCTACGTCGGCGAGCCCGTCGCGCTCATCGTCGCGAGCGACCGCTATGTCGCCGAGGATGCGGCCGAACTCGTCGAGATCGACTACGAGCCGTTGCCGGTCGTGATCGATCCGCTGGAGGCCGTCGGACCAGACGCCATTCTGGTGCACGAGGCAGTCGGCTCCAATGAATTGTCGCGGCGCGACTTCGTTTATGGCGATCCCGATGCCGCCTTCGCGTCGGCCGATCGCATCGTCAAGCTCGACGTCGAATTTCCGCGTCACTCCTACACGCCGATGGAATGTTTCGTCGTGGTCGCGGAATATCGGCGCGCCGAGCAGAGCTACGACGTACTGGCCAATTTCCAGGGGCCTTTCAGCGCTCATCCGGTGATGGCGAGGGCGCTGCGCATTCCCGGCAGCAAGCTCCGCCTGCGCACGCCTCCCGACAGCGGCGGCAGTTTCGGCATCAAGCTTTCGGTCTTCCCCTTCATCGTGCTCATGGGCCTTGCGGCGCGCATCGTCGGCCGCCCGGTCAAATGGGTCGAGGACCGCCTCGAGCACCTTCTGGCCGCCAGCACGGGGCCGAACCGCATCACCAAGGTCGAGGCCGCGGTGATGAACGACGGACGCATTGCCGGCCTTCGTCTCGATCAGCTCGAAGACTACGGCGCCTATCTGCGCGCGCCCATGCCCGGCCCGCTCTATCGCATGCATGGCGCGCTCACCGGCGCTTACGACATCCGCAATCTCGCGGTCGCAAACCGCATCGTTCTGACCAACAAGGCCCCGGCGGCGCTCAATCGCGGGTTCGGCGGTCCCCAGATCTATCTGGCGCTTGAGCGCATCGTGCAGCGCATCGCGGTCGAGCTCGGCATGGATCCGCTGGACGTCATGCGCCGCAATCTCATTCCGGCGGGCTCGTTCCCATATCGCACCGCCGCCGGAGCGCTCTACGATTCCGGCGATTACCCGCAGGCGATCGAGATTGCGACCGGCGATGGCCGGCTCGAGGATCTTCGCCGCCGCCGCGACGAGGCGCGCGCGCAGGGCCGACTCTACGGCATCGGCTATGCGGCGGTGGTCGAGCCCGGCATGTCCAACATGGGCTATCTGTCGACACTTCTGCCGCTCGCCGCGCGCGAGCGGTCCGGCCCGAAAAACGGCGCGGTCTCCATGGCGACCGTCAACATCGATCCGCTGGGCGCGGTCTCGGTCACGGCCGACACGCCCGCGCAGGGGCAGGGGCACATCACCGTCCTGTCGCAGATCGTCGCCGACCAGCTCGGACTGTCGCCCGACGAAATCACCGTCAATCTGGAGATCGACACCCAGAAGGATCAGTGGTCGATCGCGAGCGGCAATTACTCCTGCCGCTTTTCGCCGGGCACCGCGGTCGCGGCGCATCTCGCCGCGCAGAAGATCCGCGACAAGCTGGCGCGGATCGGCGCGAAGCAGCTCAACGTTCTGCCCGAAGACGTAGTCCTGTCCGGCGGCAAGGTGCGCTCGCGCAGCAATCCCGACAACGCACTGGCTTTTGGACGCGTGGCCGGGACGGCGCATTGGTCTCCCATCATGCTGCCCGAGGGCGTCGAGCCTGGCCTGCGCGAGACGGCGGTCTGGTCGCCTCCCGAGCTCGAGCCGCCGACCAGCGGCGACGGTATCAACACCTCGCTGACCTATGGCTTCGTCTTCGACATGTGCGGCATCGAGGTCGATCCCATGACGTTCCAGGTCCGCGTCGACCGCTATGTCTCGATGCACGATGCCGGCGCGCTGCTCAATCCGCTGATCGCCGAAGGCCAGATCCACGGCGCCTTCGTGCAGGGCATCGCCACCGCGCTCTACGAGGAGTTCATCTACGACGAGGGCGGCGGCTTCCAGACCGGCACGTTCGCCGATTACGTCATCCCCACCGTGTGCGAAGTCCCGCCGCTCGAAATCATCCACATGGAGAGCCCGTCGCCCTTCACGCCGCTCGGCGCCAAGGGGTTGGGCGAAGGCAATTGCATGAGCGTGCCGGTCTGCATCGCCAACGCCGTCGCGGATGCGCTGGGCGTGACCGACGTGCGCCTGCCGGCGACGCCGCGCCGCATCCACGACATGCTGACGCGCGACGAGCCGGAAGCCGGCGCGGGAGACGCCCGATGAAGCCGCGTTCCTTCGAATATCTGCGCCCCGCATCTGTGGACGAAGCCGTGGAGGCGCTGGCGCGCTATGGCGACGACGCGCGCATTCTCGCCGGCGGCCAGTCACTCATTCCCATGCTGAACTTCCGGCTGCTCGAGCCGCTGGCGCTGGTCGACATCCGCCACATTGCGGATCTCTCGCACATCCGCCTCGATGGCGACATGCTGGAGGTCGGCGCAGCCGTGACGCAGAACAGGCTTCTGTCCTGGCCCGATCTCGCCCGGCACGTGCCGCTGCTCGCCATTGCGATGCCGTGGGTCGGTCATTTCCAGACGCGCAACCGCGGCACAGTCTGCGGGTCCATCGCGCATGCGGACCCGAGTTCGGAAATCCCGCTGTCGCTCGCCATGCTGGGCGGCGAGGTGGTGCTGCAATCGCCACGCGGCCGCCGCGTGCTCAAGGCCGATGAGTTCCAGACCGGCATGCTCTCGACCGCGCGTGAGGCCGACGAGATGATCGTCGCGGTGCGGTTCCCCACGGGCAGCGGCAAGGCGGCGTTCCGCGAGGTCGCGCGGCGGCACGGCGACTACGCCATCGTGGCCGTGGGGGCCGTCAGTCTCTCACCTTCCGAAATTCTCGTGGGCATCGGCGGCGCTGCCGACAGGCCCGTGGTCCGGCGCTACGCGTCGAACGGCGGCGACCTGATGAGCGAGATCGAAGCGCTCGCCTGGGAACTCGAGACCTACGAGGATCTGCACGCCAGCCAGCGCATGCGGCGCGACCTCGTGCGTCGCCTCGCCCCCGCGGTGATTTCGGAGCTGCGCTCATGATCGAACAAAAGCCGAAGCAGCGCGTGACCCTCACGCTGAACGGACGCAAGGTGACGGGCGATGCCGAGCCGCGCCTGCTGCTGACCGACTTCATTCGCCACACACTGGGCGCGACCGGCACGCATGTCGGCTGCGAGCACGGCGTCTGCGGCTGCTGCACGGTCATCATCGACGGCGTCGCGGCGCGATCCTGCCTGGCCTTCGCGGTGCAGATGGACGGAGCCACGATCGAAACCGTCGAGTCGCTCGCCGATGAAGACGGCCGCATGAATGCGCTGCAGGAAGCTTTCCGGCGTCACCACGCGCTGCAGTGCGGCTTCTGCACCTCGGGCATTCTGATGTCCTTCACGGATTTCCTGCGCCGCAATCCGGAGCCGAGCCGCGACGAGGTCGTCGACGTGCTCTGTGGCCATCTGTGCCGGTGCACCGGCTATGCCAACATCGTCGACGCCGTCATGGACGTCGTCGAGGCCCATGCGCCGCCGCAGCGCGACATAGGCGCGGTATGAACCATCCGGCCGCATCCGCGACAGCTGGCGCGCCTCTGTTCGAGACGGTGGCGCCGGGCGTCCTGCGCATCGACTCGCCTTTGCCGTTCCGCGGGCTGCGCCAGGTCAACCTCTGGCTGATCGAGGATGGCGACGGATGGACCATGGTGGATTGCGGCTACGGCAGCGACGAGGTTCGCGCCCAGCTCGAGGCCGCTTGGGCGGCCGCGCTCGGGGGCCGTCCCATCACCCGTCTGCTGGTCACGCATTTTCACCCGGATCACACTGGAAATTGCGCCTGGATCGCGCAACGCTGGAACCTGCGCCCCCGCATGACCTCGCCCGAATGGATGGCCGCGCAGCTCGCGGTGCGCGATCTCTTCACCGACGATCTCGCCGCCTCGTCGGCCTTCTTCGTGCGACACGGACTTTCGCCTGAACAGATCGACGTCTACAACGAGGGCTTCATCCTCTACTCCGCCTGCGTCGAGCTGCCGGCGGGCTATGCCGCGCTGGCGCAGGACGAGGTGCTCGCGATCGGCGGCCGTGTCTGGCGCGTCCACGTCGGCGGCGGCCATTCGCCGGCGCTCGCCGGCTTCCATTGCGCCGAGCTTGGCGTCTACATCGCGGGCGACCAGATCCTGCCCAAGATCACGCCCAACATCAGCGTCGTGCACTGGGAGCCGCTCGGCGACCCCCTGGCGCTGTATGGGCAAAGCCTGAAACGCCTGCGCGCCGCCATTCCCGACGACGTGCTCGTGCTGCCCTCGCATCGTCCTCCGTTCCGCGGCCTGCATGGCCGGATCGACGAACTCGAGGCGCATCACGCCTCGCGGCTCGACTTCATCCGCGCCTTGTTCGATGATTGCGACAGCATGACCGGGGCCGAATGCATGAAGCACCTGTTCGGCTTCGTTCTGGACGGGCAACAGGTCTATTTCGCCATGGGCGAAGCGCTCGCACACCTCAATCATCTTCTTGCCCTGGGCGAGCTGGAGGTCATCGAGGATGGTGCGGGGACGATCCGCTATCGCGCGCTCCGGCGCGCGTGACACGTCAACGAAATCTATCAAGCAAAGGGAGCCAACCATGTCCGAGAAATTCCGCGAACTCATCACCATCGGCGGCAAGAACGTCGTCATCGCGCATGACGAGCCGCCGGTCCGCAATGCGGGCGTTCTCGAGCGCGCGGAGATCTTCCGCATGCTCAACATTTTCGATGACAAGTATCAGCCCAGCAACTTCAACAAGGCCGACGGCACGCCGCTGCGCGTCTACACGTCGGATGGCTGCAAGATCGACATTTCGAAGCGCAGCAAGGAAGACATGGGCTTCTGGCATCGCAACATCGACGCGCATGAAGTGATCATCTGCATCAAGGGCGCGCTGAAGTGGGAAACCGAGATGGGCACCAAGACCATGCTGCCCGGCGACATGCTGGTGATCCCCAAGGGCATCGCGCATCGCTCCATGCTGTGCGAGCAGTCGGCTGAGGAAAACGTCCTGATCGAGTTGAAGGTGACGGACGAGCTGGAATACGTCGGCGACAACAAGTAAGCCGACGCCAGGGACTTTTGCACGGGAGACGCAGGATGCTGATCGACACCAACGGCGTGCAGCTCAATTGCGTGGTCGAGGGACGCGAAGGCGCTCCCTGGATCACGCTGTCGCATGCGCTGGCGAATAATCTGACGCTCTGGGACGATGTCGCGGCCAGCCTGACGGATCGTTTCCGCGTCCTGCGCTATGATCATCGCGGTCATGGCCAAAGCCCTCCCGTGCCGGGGCCCTATACGTTCCCGATGCTGATCGACGACGTGCTGGGCCTCTGGAACAAGCTCGGCGTCGAAAAATCGCATTGGGTCGGCCTCTCGATCGGGGGAATGATCGGCTACGGTCTCGCGATCGAACATCCCCAACGGCTGATCAGCCTCACGGCCTGCGACTCTCGGCCCGACGCGCCGCCCGATTACGCCGCCTATTTCCAGCACCGCATCGATCTGGCGCGCGAAAAGGGCATGGAGGGCGTGGTCGAACCCACCATCGAGCGCTGGTTCACGCCCGAGACGCGCGCCGCAAATCCGCCGGTTCTCGACAAGGTGCGCAACATGATCCGCACGACGACGCCGGTCGGCCACGAGGGTTGCTGCGAAGCCCTGAAGACGCTGGCCTTCGGGCCCCGGCTTCACCTCATCCGCACCCCCACGCTGATCCTCGGCGGCGCCAAGGACAAGGGCGCGCCGCCCGAGGCGCTGGCGGCGGCGGCGGCCAAGATTCCAGGCGCGGAACACGCGATCATTCCCGACGCGGGACACATCACCGCGCTCGAGAATCCTCAGGGCTTCCAGCAGGTGCTGGACGCCTTTCTCGCCAGGCACTGAGGCGCAGCCTCGCATCGGAGCAACCACATGAACGCGGCGGCGCAATCGGAACACGCCTTCACCATCGAGATGGACGACGGCGTTTCGGTGCAATGCCGACGCCTGGGCAAGCCCGATGGCGTGCGTCTGGCGATCACCCACGGCAATGGCTTCGCGGTCGATGGATACCGTGTCTTCTGGGAGCCGCTGCTGGCAGATTTCGACGTCGTGCTCTTCGACATGCGCAACCACGGCCGCAACGTTCCGAGCGGCGCGGACGGGCATAATTATCTGCAGCTCGCCCGTGACATCGGCACGATCCGCCGCGGGATCGATAAGGAGCTCGGCCGCAAGAAGACCGTGGGCGTCTGCCACTCCATGTCGTCGCGCGCCGCCATGAAACATGCGGTGGAAATGGAATGGGTCTGGGAGGCGCTAGTCCTGTTCGATCCGCCCAACGTGCCGCCGCGCGGCCACGAGCATTACGAGGCCATGCGGGTCTTCGAAACCAAGCTGGTCGATTTCGCGCTCAACAGGCCCGACACGTTCGACACCGTCGCCGATCTCAACAAGCTCTTCGACGAGAGCCGCGGCCAGAGCCGCTGGCTTCCGCAGGCGCGCGCCGACATGGCCCGCGCCGTGCTGCGCGACGACGGCGCCGGACGCCAGACGCTGACCTGCCGGCGCGAACTCGAAGCCTCGATCTATCTGGCGGCGCTGACGCTCGAGCTGTGGCCGCCGGCCTCCGCCTATGGCGGTCCGGTCAAGATGATCGGCGCCGATCCCGAATGGCGCGGCGCGCCTCCGACCGGCGTCGCCAACCGGGCGCTGGCGCAAGAGGGCGGCTACGACTACGAGGCCATCCACGAAACCGGCCACCTGCTGCAGATCGAGAACCCGCAAGCATGCCGCGACGCCATGCTGAGCTTCCTGCGCAAACACGATCTCGTTTGAGGGCTTGGCGCACGCGCCGTCTCCGCGCACCTTGGGTGCTTGGGTCACGCGCGCGGAGGTTGGCATGAAACTCGTGGTTCCGGTTCTTCTCGGCTCCGTACGCACGGAGCGGCAGGGCATCAAGGCCGCACGCTATATCGTCAAGGCGCTGGAGAAGCGCGGCCACGAGGCCGTGCTGGTCGACCCGATGGAGAAGAAGCTCCCGCTCCTCGATCGCATGTACAAGGAATATGCCCCGGGGCAGGCGCCCGCCGTGCTGCAGGATCTCGCAACACTCTATCGCCGTGCAGACGGGTTCATTCTCTGCACGGCCGAATACAACCAGTCCGTCCCGCCCGCGCTCAAGAACCTGCTCGATCATTTTCTCGAGGAATATTTCTGGCGGCCGTCGAGCATCATGTCCTATTCACAAGGCCGGTTCGGCGGCGTCCGCGCGGCGGTCGCGCTGCGCACCATCCTGACCGAACTCGGCATGCCGAGCCTGCCCACGAACCTTGCCATTCCATCGATCGGCAAGGCGCTGGATGAGGCCGGAGACGCCACGGAGCCCTGGATCGATAAGGCCGCGGATCGGTTCCTCGATGAGTTCGAATGGTACGCGCAGGCCCTCAAGGCGCAGCGCGCCGCCGCGCGGCCGCCCTATGGCGTCTAATAGTGCGGCGGCGGGGGCTCGTCCTCGGCCGCCGGTCCCGCTGCGGCGCGCGCCTCGGCCTCCTGCAGCCGGTCGGTCAGCAGCACGAGTCGGCGGTTCAGGGCATCGATCTGCTTCCACTGTTCCGTGATGGTGGAGTTCAGGTCCTCGATGGCTTCGGTCTGGTAGGCGAGGCGCATTTCCAGTGCATCCAGCCGTGCTTCCAGTGCCTCGGCGCCGCTGCCGTTCGGGTCCGTCATGGCGGTCGTCTCTCCATCCCGGCTCATGCCTCCGGCGCCTTTTCCCGGCGACGGATTTCTTCCAGCGCCAGCTCGGTATTGTCGACGAAACGCGTCAGGAAAGCGTCGAGTTCACGAAACTGCTGCCGGCCGATGCCTGAAAAAAGCAGGTCGTTCACGGCCCTGACGAAGGGCGACAATTCGATCAGCCGCTGCTCGCCCTTCGCCGTCAATTGCACCAGCACGCTGCGGCGGTCGAGCGCGTTGACGCGCTTCTTCAGGAGTCCGAGGCGGCACATGCGGCCGACCTCCGTCGTCACGTGCGTGGCCGCGAGTTGGACGTGGTCGGCGAGTTGCCGGATCGTCACGCCGTTTTCGCCCTGCGTGTAGGCCGCGCCGATCAGCACGGTGAATTGCGAGCCGGTCAGGTCGACCGACCGGCCGAACGCGTCCCGGCATGTCTGCAGTCGGCCGAACGATGTGACCATCATGTAGAGGGTCTGGCGAAAGGCGCTGTCGCCTGTCGGGTCGAGCAGCGCGGGATGCGACACCGTCAGGGGAGGCGTGAATACGTCCGGGCCGGCCGGTTCCTTTCGCCTGCCGCTGCGCCGCTCAGTCTTGGCCGTCACGTTCTCCGTCTCCCGCTTTGGGTTCTTGTTGAACAGAACCATGAACCATCGTCCCGTGACCTTCAATCGGCACGTCGGCCCCTGCCGCCGTGCGACGTCTCAACCCTCTGGTAACCATGGAACCGATCTGCCTGCGCCAAAACGTCCCGTCCGGCGTTGACCTTTCGAAAGCATGATCGCACAAGCCTGAAAGGGTTGAGCCAATGGGACTCTTCGCCTGCGAGCCTTTCGCCATCGTGTCGGATCCGGATGCCGCGAGACGCTGGACCGCGACCGAGATCGTCAAGACGTTCGGCTACATCGTCCATCCCGCACATACGCCCGGCGAGGCGCTGGAGATCATCTTGAACATGGGCGGCGATCATCCGCTGCTGCGCACGGGCCATCCCTTGCTGGTCATGTCCGTCGACGACGAAGCCGAGGTCGGCAGGGCGCTGGCCGCTCTGGCGCATGATTTCTGCCCGGGAATTCGCGTCGTCATCGCCACGGACCATGCGGTGCCGCGCATGCCGGAACTCGACGGCTGCATCTCACGCGATTTCACCGGCGCCGAATTGCGCGACGCCATCCGGATCGCGTGTGCGAGCCCGGTCAGACACGATCGTCCTCATCACCATAGGAGCGGAGCCGAATTGCATTTCGCCGGACACGGCCAGCCTCAAGGTTGACGCCGCACGCGGGAAGTGATGCAAGCTGCGCATCATCCGCGAGGGCGAACGTTCAGTGCTGCTAGGGGAAATACTTCACGGGCTCGTGGCGATCGTCCGGTCCAGTATCGAGGCGACGGCGGCCAATCGGCACAACTGGCGCCTGCTCGACATCGAAGTCCTCGAGCGCATGTCGGACATCCGTCGCCTGGTGGAGCCCACGCCCGACATCGAGCGGAGCTGCCAGATGGCGATCTGGTCCTGTCTCGACTTCACCCACGCGGCAGTGCTGGCAGAAGACGGCGACCGCACGACCTCTCCGGCGTTGACCGAGGCGCGCATGAACGCCATGTCGGCGCTGGTCGACCTCACCGTCGCGATCGAACATGCGGCGCCGAGCCGATTGGCGAGATCGCTGAACTACGAGCGTCCTGCGCCCTAACTCGACCGGCGGGCCAGCATCGGCCAAAATAGGTTCACCGCCAGTCCGCCCAGCACCAGCGCGGCCGCGGTCAGCTTCCACACCGGCAGGTCCTCGCCGAGCCAGAAGGCCGAGGCCGCGATGCCGAACACGGGCACCAGCAGCGCCATGGGCGACACGCTGGCGGCGGGGTAGCGCGCCAGCAGCCATCCCCAGGCCGCATAACCGAACAGACTGTTGCCGACCGACTGCCACGCCACCGCGAGCCACGTCCAGACGTCGGCCTCCACGAACCCCCGCGCGATGGCGGGCCAGCCCTCGACCAGAAGCGACATGGCCAGCAGCGGCGGCGCCGAGAACATGCTGCCCCAGACCACATAAGCCAGCATGTCGACCCGGCCGGCGCACCGCGCCACGAGATTGCCCAGCGACCAGCTCAGCGCAGCCAGCAGGACCAGCACCAGGCCGGGGATGGTCGTCGTACCATCAGTGTGCCAGCCGATGGTCGCAAGACCCGCCACCGCCAGCCCAAGGGCCGCATACTGGAATGGCTTCAGCCGTTCGCCATCGATGAACATCACCAGGCCGATGGTGAAGAACACCTGCGTCTGTACCACCAGCGAGGCGAGGCCGGGCGAGATCCTCCCGTCGATGGCCATGTAGAGCAGTCCGAACTGCCCCGCGCCGATCAGCACCCCATAGGCTGCGAGTTCACGCCAGGGCACGTTCGGCCGGCGCAGGAAAAAGGCCGCCGGGACGACCACGAGCGCAAACCGCAGCGTCGCGAAGAACAGCGGCGGCAGATGCTCCAGCGCGGATTTGATGACGACGAAATTGGTCCCCCAGACGGCCATGACGGCGACCGCCAGCAAGACGTGGCGCGGCGGCAGGGTGGCTATCGGTAGCGTCATGTCGGCTCCGTCGCTCGACCGGCCGGCACGTGGCCCGCGGATGAACGTCAGTTCTTGTACAGCGCCTGCCGGGAGGCGCCGAGGCGCGCCGCCAGATACATGAGCAGCGGCACGGCGGCCACGATGGCGGCGAACAGGCCCGCGGCCGGCAGGCCGTAATGGCTGATGAGCGGCCCGGTGATCAGCGACAGCACGAGGCTGACGCCGCCCGCGCAGGAATCATTGGTCCCGATGGCGCGTCCGCGCGCGCCCGTTTCCACCTCGTCGGCCAGCAGCGCGGTCGACGCCACATTGGCGGCGGCCCAGCCGATGCCGACCAGAAAGGTCCCGAGCGTGATCAGCCCGTAGCCCGACGTGAAGGCCACCAGCGCCGCTCCCAGGATCGTCAGCGCCACGCCCGGATACATGACGCGCTCGCGCCCGATCCGGTCGGCCAGCTTGCCGATGGGAATCGTGAAAGCGAACATGCCCATCGAGTGAAACAGATGCGAGGTCGCGATCATCGTCAGCGAGTGGCCGTGATGCGCCAGCACCAGCGACGTCAGCACCATGACGATCGACATGTTCCCCTGCGCGGCCGCATTGGTGGCGATCGCCAGCCGGGTCGGCAGGTGCCTCAGCAGCCCCCGCATGGAGAAGTCGGCCGCGCCCTGGCCCGGCGCGCGCGGCGCTTCCTTGTAGCCCGGATAATATTTGGCGAGGTTCATGCCGATCTCTTTCGGATCGGGGCGCACGAAATACACCAGTCCCATGCCGATGACGATCAGCGCCGGCAGCATCAGCCAGGGCAGGACCATGGGGTCCGATCCGCTGGTCTGCGCCAGCCGCTCCGAAATGCCGACGAGCAGCGGGCTGAGCACCAGTCCCGCCATGGCGCCCAGCGCCACATAGCCGAGCGCCTGACCGCGCAGTTGCGGGGGGAACATGTCGGTCGCGCCGACGCGCATCTGCTGCGCGGCGTTCATCCCCATGCCGAAGATCAGCATGCCGACGACCAGCAGCCAGAGGCTGCGCACGTCCATGCCGCCGCCGACCACCAGAGTGCCGACCAGCGCCAGCGAGAGGCCGAGCAGGATGCCGGGCTTGCGACCGAACCTGTCGGTGATCTGGCCGATCGGATAGGAGACGAGGAAGCGGCTGAGCCCGATCAGCGCCACCGAAAGGCCCGCGAGATCGGCCGAACCGCTGACGCTGATGATCATCAGGGGGCCGAGGCCGTAGACGAACTGCATGCCCGCGCCGGTAAAACTCTGCGACAGCGCGAACAGCGCCATGTTGCGCTTGATGAGGGGCGGGATCTTGTACGTCATGCCGGGCGCCTTGTTCGTCTTGTTCTCGGCCGAGCGAGTGGAAGACCGGCCGGCGGAGCAGCCGGCCGGCGATCCTCTAGTCTTCGCCGGGCACGTGCCGAACGGCGCCGCGTGCGGCGCTCGTCGTCATCGCCGCATAGGCGCGCAGCGCCGTCGAGACCTTGCGGTCGCGCGACACCGGCTTCCAGGCCTTGGCGCCCCTGGCGTCCATCGCGGCCCGGCGACGGGCGAGTTCGTCGTCAGAGATGGCGATGCGGATGGTCCGGCCCGGAATGTCGATCTCGATCCGGTCGCCTTCCTCGACGAGCCCGATGGCGCCGCCCTCGGCGGCTTCCGGCGAGACATGGCCGATCGACAGGCCCGACGTGCCGCCGGAGAAGCGCCCGTCGGTGATCAGCGCGCAGGCCTTACCGAGACCGCGCGATTTCAGGTAGCTCGTCGGATAAAGCATTTCCTGCATGCCCGGCCCGCCGCGCGGACCCTCGTAGCGGATCACCACGACGTCGCCCGCCACGATCTTGCCGCGCAGGATGGCGTCGACCGCGTCGTCCTGGCTCTCGAAGATGCGGGCCGGTCCGGCAAAGACCAGCGATCCTTCGTCGACGCCGGCGGTCTTCACGATGCAGCCGTCCAGCGCGATGTTGCCGGAGAGAACAGCCAGCCCGCCGTCGCGCGAGAAGGCGTGCTCGACGTTGCGGATGACGCCCGTGTCGCGATCGTCGTCGAGAGACTCGTAGCGGCGCTCCTGGCTGAATGCGACCTGGGTCGGCACGCCGCCCGGCGCGGCCATGTAGAACGTGCGCACGCTCTCGCTCGACGTGCGCTTCACGTCCCAGCGGTCGAGCGCGTCCTTCATGGTGGCGCTGTGCACCGTCGGGCCGCTCGTGTCGATGAGGCCGCCGCGCTCGAGTTCGCCCAGGATGCCCATGATGCCGCCGGCGCGGTGCACGTCTTCCATATGCACGTCGGCGATCGACGGCGCGACCTTGCAGAGCACCGGCACGCGGCGCGACAGGCGGTCGATGTCTTCCATGGTGAAGGGCACTTCACCCTCATGGGCGGCCGCGAGCAGGTGCAGCACCGTATTGGTCGAGCCGCCCATGGCGATGTCGAGCGTCATGGCGTTCTCGAAAGCCGAGAAGGTCGCGATGTTGCGCGGCAGCACGGAGGCGTCGTCCTGCTCGTAATAGCGACGCGCCAGATCGACGATCGTGTGGCCGGCTTCGCAGAACAGGCGTCGGCGATCCGCATGCGTCGCCAGAACCGAGCCATTGCCCGGCAGGGAGAGGCCCAGTGCCTCGGTCAGGCAATTCATGGAATTCGCCGTGAACATGCCCGAGCAGGAGCCGCAGGTCGGGCAGGCCGAGCGTTCGATCGTCGCCACGTCCTCGTCAGAGATCCGGTCGTCGGCCGCCGCCACCATGGCGTCGACGAGATCGAGCGACTGCAGCTTGCCGCGAATGTTGACCTTGCCGGCTTCCATCGGCCCGCCCGACACGAAGACCGCCGGAATGTTCAGGCGCAGCGCCGCCATCAACATGCCGGGCGTGATCTTGTCGCAGTTGGAGATGCACACGAGCGCGTCGGCGCAATGCGCATTGGCCATGTACTCGACGCTGTCGGCGATGATCTCGCGCGACGGCAGGCTGTAGAGCATGCCCGCATGGCCCATCGCGATGCCGTCGTCGACCGCGATCGTGTTGAACTCCTTGGCGACGCCGCCAGCGGCTTCGATCTCGCGCGCGACGAGCTGTCCGAGGTCCTTCAGGTGCACGTGGCCCGGCACGAATTGCGTGAACGAATTGCACACCGCGATGATCGGCTTGCCGAAGTCGGCGTCCTTCATGCCTGTGGCGCGCCACAGGCCGCGCGCGCCGGCCATGTTGCGGCCGTGGGTGGTGGTACGGGAGCGATAGGCGGGCATGAGCAATCACCGGATTGAGATCGACGGCGCGGATGCGCGGGATCGAGGCTGGACCGTGGGAGCAATGGCGCGCGAGCGCGTCACCAAGGCTCAATAGCGGAGGCCGCCCGAGGCGTCAAAAAAGCCCTGAAACCGGGCTCCGGAATTCTGGATCAGCCGGACGGCTCACGATTCCTTGTTCCGCCGCTTCGAACTTGCAGCGTTCTGGCCCGTTGCCGAGCCGAACCTAAGGAGACGATCTCATGATGTCCAAGACCATTCTCGCCCTGGCCGCGGCCGCGGCTTTCCTGCCTGCGACCGCCGCCATGGTCGCTCCGGCCCATGCGCAGCAGCGCGGCTACGTCGAAACCTACGTGGATCGCGACCCCTCCGAATATGGCCAGTATCGCCGTGGCTCATCCTACCAGCGGGGTCCGGGGACCTCGAGCGGCGTCGGCGTCGGCAGCGATGCCTGCTCGGACCCGTCCTATCGCCAGGATCCGCGCTGCTACAGCAATCGCTGACCGATCCGTAAGGGGGCTTCCGCATCGGCAGCCCTTGAGGGATCCCCTTAAATGAAAGAGGCGCCCATCGGGCGCCTTTTTCTCGTCTGAAGGCATCGGATCAGTTGCAGACGCGAACGCGTCGCGTGCCCGTGTAATTGCCGTAGCGATTATACATCGAGCGACGCTCGACCCAGCAGTTCGGCTGGCGATTGGCTTCCGCCGCCGCGATGGCGCCCAGCAGGCCGAGGCCCACGATGCCGGCCGCGACCGCGCCGCCGTTGCCGCCACGGTAACCGCCACGATACCCGCGGTAGCCACCCCGATATCCGCCCCGGTAGGCGTAGCGCGGGCCGCCCCGTACGACGCCGCCCCGAACCGCACCGCGGCCGCCGCGATATTGAACATCCTGCACAAGGTCGGCGCTGCGCTCGACGGCCGAGCCGCTGAGTGCCAGAGGCGCGGCGGAGACCTGGCCCGGCAGGAAAGACAGGCCGAGAAAACCCGCGGCCGCGATGGCAAGCTTGATGGAACGCATGGCACCCCCCTGTGATCGTCGAGACGCCATCAGGAAGCCGGGCGTCTGGCTGGAGCTCATTAATGTCCAGTTTCGGACGCTCGGCAAATACTTAATGCAAAGTTACTTAGCGTGAGCTTGGCCTTGATCTGCCCCGCGCGATCTCTCTGGCGCGATCCTTGCTGGCAAGGGCCGCTCGCGCGGACGTTCTTCGGAAGCCGTTCCGCGTGCGGTGCGCCCTCTTGGGCGTTTCCTCCCTGACTAGCCCGCTTCCCGTTCGGGAAGCGGGCCTTTTCAGGCGTTCCTCTGCCGACGCCTTCGTGGGAAGCTGCGCCGCCGGCCGGATTCGCCGGCGCGTCGGAAGGGCGGGAATGGCAGAGAGTTGCAGGCGGGTGATGTCGCCGGCCCAATGGGCGATGCTGATCGGCCTGTCGATCCTCTGGGGAGGGTCTTTCTTCTTCGCCGGCGTCGCCGTGCAGGAAGTGCCGCCCCTGACGGTCGCGGCCGTACGCGCCGCCGGGGCCGCACTCATTCTCAACGCCGCACTGCCGCTCGTCGGCCTCCGATTGCCATCCGGGAGCCACATCTGGCTCGCTTTCGCGGTCATGGGCGTCATCAACAATGTCATTCCCTTCGCGTTGATCTTCTGGGGTCAAAGCCACATCCCGAGCGGCCTTGCCTCCATCCTCAACGCCACGACGCCGCTGTCCACGATCGTGGTGGCCCATCTCGCGACCTCGGACGAAAAGATGGCCGGCGGACGCCTTCTGGGCGTCCTCGTCGGGTTCTTTGGCGTCGCCACCATGGTCGGCCCGCAGATGCTGCTGGCGGGCTTGGGCACCGACGTCTTCGCGCAGCTCGCCATCGTTCTCGCGGGTGTCTCCTATGCCTGTGCGGGAGTCTACGGGCGGCGCTTTGCGCGCATGGGCGTCACGCCGCTGCTGACCGCGACCGGGCAGGTGACGGCCTCGGGTCTGATCCTGGTGCCGATTGCCCTCGTCTTCGATCAGCCCTGGACCCTGCCGCCGCCAAGCCTGCCGGTCTGGGGCGCTTTGTTCGGGCTCGCGGCTCTGTCCACCGCGCTGGCTTATGTCGTCTACTTCCGGATCCTCGCGGCAGCGGGTGCGACAAATCTGCTACTCGTCACGTTTTTGATTCCCGTCAGTGCCGTGACAATGGGCGCAATGGTGCTGGGCGAGCGCCTGGAGCCGCGTCATTTTGTCGGCATGGCGCTCATCGGGCTCGGGCTGGCTTTCATCGACGGACGGCCGTTTCGCTTCATTTCGCAGCGTATCCGGGCTTCGCGCGTGTGAAAACCGCGTGAAGCGGCGCTCATGAACGAAGTTTCATTCGAACTTGTGATGGAAGTGCGCCACCATAAGGCCGCCAAAACATTGATACTGCGGTGATGCACCGGAGTGCATCGGGGTGAAACCCTGACGAAGAGGTCGCGTTGACAAGCGAGGCCGTACCCGCAAGCCTTGATTGATTGAGTCGTATTGCAGTCACCGTTCGGATCGAGGATGGAAATGACCTTTGCGCACGATCTCCTGACCCGTTACTCGGAAAACTTCCAGAACCGCCGCGAAGCCGAGATGTCGGTCCCGGAATATCTGGAACTCTGCCGTACGGAGCCTCTGGCCTACGCCAGCGCGCCGGAGCGGATACTCGCCGCCATCGGTGAACCCGTCGTCGTCGATACGAGCAAAGATGCCCGGCTGGGGCGCATCTTCTCGAACCGGACGATCCGCACCTACCCGGCCTTTGCGGAATTCTACGGCATGGAAGAGACGGTCGAGCGCATCGTCGCGTTCTTCCGTCACGCCGCCCAGGGCCTCGAGGAGCGCAAGCAGATCCTCTATCTGCTCGGCCCGGTCGGCGGCGGAAAATCGTCGCTGGCCGAGCGTCTGAAAGCGCTCATGGAGGTCAAGCCGATCTACGTGCTGAAGGCCGGCAACGAGATCAGTCCCGTGTTCGAATCGCCGCTCGTGCTGTTCGATCCCGACACCATGGGCGCCGAGCTCGAGCAGCAGTTCAACGTGCCGCGCCGTCGCCTCAGCGGCCTGATGTCGCCCTGGTGCCTGAAGCGCCTGGACGAATTCGGCGGCGACATTTCGAAGTTCAAGGTCATCAAGCTGATGCCCTCGCGCCTTCGTCAGATCGGCGTCGCCAAGACCGAGCCGGGCGACGAAAACAACCAGGACATTTCATCTCTGGTCGGCAAGGTCGACATCCGCAAGCTCGAGTCGCTCGCCCAGAACGATCCCGACGCCTATTCCTATTCGGGCGGCCTCAACCGCGCCAACCAGGGCATTCTCGAATTCGTCGAGATGTTCAAGGCGCCGATCAAGATGCTGCATCCGCTGCTGACCGCGACCCAGGAAGGCAATTACATCGGCACCGAGAACATCGGAGCCATTCCATTCTCGGGCATCATCCTGGCGCATTCGAACGAGTCGGAATGGCAGAGCTTCCGTAGCAACAAGAACAACGAAGCGTTCCTGGATCGCATCTATCTCATCAAGGTGCCGTACTGCCTGCGCGCCACCGAAGAGCAGCGGATCTACGACAAGCTCATTCGCGGCTCGGAGCTCGCCGCCGCCCCCTGCGCGCCGGCCACGCTCGAAATGCTGGCGCGTTTTTCTGTCCTGTCGCGCCTGCGCGTGCACGAGAATTCGAGCGCTTTCTCCAAGCTTCGCGTCTACGATGGCGAGAGCCTTCGCGAGACCGATCCGCGTGCTCGAAGCCTGCAGGAGTACAAGGATGCGGCCGGGCCCGACGAAGGCATGGATGGCATTTCCACGCGCTTCGCCTTCAAGGTTCTGGCCGCCGCGTTCAATCATGACTCGGTGGAGATCGGCGCCGATCCGGTGCATCTCATGTTCGTTCTCGAACAGGCGATCCGGCGCGACCAACTGCCGCCCGACACGGAGAAGCGCTATCTGGAATTCATCAAGGCCGAGCTCGCGCCCCGCTATGCGGAGTTCATCGGCCACGAGATCCAGAAGGCCTATCTCGAATCCTACCACGACTACGGCCAGAACCTGTTCGATCGCTACGTCGACTATGCCGACGCCTGGATCGAGGATCTCGACTTCAAGGATCCCGACACGGGCCAATTGCTTGATCGCGAATTGCTCAACCAGGAGCTGACCAAGATCGAGAAGCCGGCCGGCATCGCCAACCCGAAGGACTTCCGCAACGAGGTGGTCAAGTTCTCGCTGCGGTCGCGCGCGGCGCACGGCGGCAAGAACCCGTCCTGGACGAGCTATGAGAAGATCCGCGAAGTCATCGAGCGGCGCATGTTCAGCCAGGTCGAGGATCTTCTGCCGGTGATCAGCTTCGGATCGAAGAAGGACGGCGAGAGCGAGAAGAAACACAGCGATTTCGTCGCGCGCATGATGGCGCGCGGCTACACCGAGCGTCAGGTCCGTCGCCTCGTGGAATGGTACATGCGGGTCAAGCAGTCCGCGTGACGGAGATGCATGATGTATGTCATCGACCGCCGCCTGAATCCCTCCGGAAAAAGCCTGCCGAACCGGCAGCGCTTCCTCCGGCGGGCAGGAAAGATCCTGCGCGAAGCCGTTCGTAATCTTTCGTCGTCGCGACCCATCCGCGAGATCGGCGACGCCGGGGTCGTCATCATCCCGGCGCGGGGCATCGAGGAACCGTCCTTCCACACGGGAGGTGACGGCGCTCATTCGCGGGTTCTCCCTGGAAACAAGGAGTTTCTGGAGGGCGACCGTATTGCGCGGCAAAGCGGCTCGGGGTCCGGCCGGGGCAAGGGGTCGGGCTCCAACGCGGGCGGAGGCGGCGGCGGCGAGGACGAGTTCAAAGTCGCGCTGTCGGCCGAGGAGTTCCTCAACCTGTTCCTCGAAGATCTCGAACTGCCAGATCTCGAACGCCGCAAGCTGTCGCTCACCGATTCCACGGGCCTGCGTCGCGCCGGCTACCAGCGCGGCGGTTCCCCCGCCAATCTCGCGCTCACCCGCACGATGCGCAATGCGCTGTCGCGGCGCATGGCCTTGAAGCGTCCAAAGCCCGAAGAGATCGAGCGCGCCCGGCAGGCCGCGACCGATGCCGAACTCGGCGACGACGAAGAGCAGAGCGAAGCCTTGCGGGCGGAACTCGAAGCGCTCGAATTGCGCACCCGCTCGATTCCCTACATCGACCCGATCGACATCCGCTATCGCCGCTTCGAGCCGTCCCCCCGGCCGATCGCCCAGGCGGTGATGTTCTGCGTCATGGACGTGTCGGGCTCCATGACCGAGCACATGAAGGACATCGCCAAGCGCTTCTTCATGCTGCTCTACGTCTTCCTCGAACGCCGCTACAAGCAGGTCGAGATCGTCTTCATCCGCCACACCGACGAGGCCCGCGAGGTCGACGAGAAAACCTTTTTCGAGAGCCGCGAGACCGGCGGCACGCGCGTGTCGTCGGCCTTGAAGGAGACGCTCCGCATCATCGAGGAGCGCTATCCCGTAGCCGATTGGAACATCTACATCGCTCAGGCGTCGGACGGCGACAACGAGAGCGGCGACAGCGAGAAGTCGCTGGCGCTCATGCGCGAAGGACTTCTGCCGCTCAGCCAGTACTTCGCCTATCTCGAGGTCGACGAACCCCACAGCGACTCGCCCATGTCCACTTTGTGGAAGACCTACGCGCATCTGGACCCCGGGCCCACCATGCGCCGCGTCACCAGCCGCCAGGAGATCTATCCGGTGTTTCGCGAGCTGTTCAAACGTCGGGCCGACGCGGAGGCCTCGTCATGAGCGCGCTTCTGTTCGAAGGAGCCGACTGGAGCTTCGACACGATCCAGCGCATCCACGATCGCGTCGAGGAAATCGCCCTCGGCGAGATGAAGCTCGAAGTCTACCCCAACCAGATCGAGATCATCACGGCCGAGCAGATGCTCGACGGCTATGCCGCCTCCGGCATGCCGATCAACTACAGCCACTGGTCCTTCGGCAAGCGTTTCGTCCAGCACGAAGGTCATTATCGCAAGGGCTTTCAGGACCTCGCCTATGAGATCGTGATCAATTCCAGTCCCTGCATTTCCTACGTGATGGAAGGCAATACGGCGTTGATGCAGACGCTCGTCATTGCGCATGCAGCCTTCGGGCACAACCACTTCTTCCGCAACAACACGTTGTTCAAGGAATGGACGGACGCCACCGGCATTCTGGATTATCTGCAATTCGCCAAGACCTATATCGCGCACTGCGAGGAGACCTACGGAGAACGCGCGGTCGAGAGCCTGCTGGACGCGGCTCATGCGCTCATGTCGCATGGCGTGCATCGCTCGCCGCGCCGCCGCAAGACCGATTTCCGAACAGAGCAGGCGCGCGCCGCCGAACGCCGCGCCCATGACGAGAAAATCTACAACGAGCTCTGGCAGACCCTCCCGGCCGGCATGCCCAAGACGGTGATGCGCAGCCCGGAGGAGCGTCTCGCCGACCTGCTCGAACTGCCGCAGGAGAACATTCTCTACTTCCTGGAGAAGACCGCGCCGCGCCTGGCGCCTTGGCAACGCGAGCTGCTGCGCATCGTCCGTCTGCTGGCGCAATATTTCCATCCGCAGCGGCAGACCAAGGTGATGAACGAAGGCACGGCCACCTATGTCCATTACAAGATCATGAACCGGCTGCACGAGTGCGGGAACATCACCGACGGAGCCTTCCTCGAATTCCTGGGCTCGCACACCAATGTCGTCTTCCAGCCGGGCTTTGACGATCGCCGCTTCGGCGCGATCAATCCCTATGCGCTCGGCTTCGCCATGATGACGGATCTGGAGCGCATCTGCGTCAAGCCCACCGAAGAGGATCGCGACTGGTTCCCGCAACTCGCCGGCTGCAACGATCCGGTCAATGCCCTGAAGGATATCTGGGCCAATTATCGCGACGAGAGCTTCATCTCGCAATTCCTCTCGCCGCGCGTCATGCGCGACTGGCGCATGTTCCAGCTCGTCGACGACCCCAAGGAGCCGACGCTGCGCGTCGAGGCCATTCACGACGAACGTGGGTATCGACGCCTGCGCCGCGCTTTCGCGCGCGAATACGATCTCGGCCACACGGATCCGCAGATCGAGGTCGTGTCGGTCGATCTCGAAGGCGACCGTCGGCTCATCCTGCAGCATTCCGTGCGCGACGGCAGGCTGCTGGCCGGCCGCGATGCCGGCGAGGTTTTGGGGTATCTCGCCGATCTCTGGGGCTATCCAGTGCTGCTGCGCGAGGTCGACGAACACGGCAATGGCCTGCGCGAGCATACGGCCGAGCCGCGCCAGCGCTCCGCCTGACGGGCGCGCACTCCCCTTCCAACCGGCGCGCGCTTGCGCGACAATGGCGGGGGCCACGAACAGGCGTCATCAAGACGCGAGTGGCCGCACACGAGGGAGGATCCAATGGCTTTTTCGGCTTGGCGCGGCATCGCGGGCATCATTCATCCGACGCTGAGGCCTGGTGCGACCGAGGAGTTCATCCGCCTGCTGCCCGAAGGCATCGGCGTCATCCCGCTCTTCACGAACATTCGCCGCGGCACCACCGACGAGTTCAAGACCATGATGGCGGCTTATGAACAGCAGGTCGCCCTCTGCGCCGAGCAGGACTGCGACGCCATCCATCCCAATGGCGCGCCGCCCTTCATGGTGCTGGGCCGCGAGGAGGAAACCCGCCTGGTGCGAGGCTGGGAGGAAAAATACAAGACTCCGATTTTCACCGCCGGCCAGAACCACATCGCGGCGCTGCGCGCCCTGGGCGCGAAGTCCATCGTGGGCGCGACCTACTTCCAGGGCGAGATCAACGAGACCTTCGCGCGTTACTTCCGCGACGCTGGCTTCGAGGTGCGCTGCATGGACGGCGTCGACGTGCCGTTCAACAAGGTGCAGGAACTCTCGGGCGAACAGGTCTATGCGCACATCAAGAAGAGCTTCCTCAAGCACAAGGGCGCGGATGCCATCTACATGCTGGGTTCCGGCTGGCGCACGCTGCACATCGTCGACATGCTCGAGCGCGATCTCGGCGTGCCGGTCGTCCACCCCGTGACGGCGCGCGTCTGGGAGTTCCAGCGCCGCCTCCACGTCAACGAGCCGCGCAGCGGCTACGGCTGCCTGCTCAGCGCGCTGCCGCCGATGGTGTGAGCGCGGCGGGAGCGTCCTCGGCAGCGCCGACGCGTGCCGGGGGCCTGCCGCCCAGCGGCGCCTGCGAGGTGAGCCAGGTGGCGATCGTCCGCCACTCCTGCCGCAGGACGCGGGCGCCGGTGAACAGTGCGAAATGTCCGCAGGGTGCGCTGAGGCTGCGCACGCGCGAACGAGGCGTCCCGACCAGCGCGAGAGCGCCCAGCGTCTGGGCTTTCGGCGTCGCCTCGTCCATCTCGCCGCAGAGCGTGAAGATCGGTATCTTCACGGACTTCAGCCGCAGCCGCTTTCCCAGCACGGTGAGCGTGCCTTTGGCGAGGCTGTTGGCGGCGAAGAGATGCGTCGCGACCGCCTGCGCATAGGGCGCGGGCAGGTCGAGCGCGCGGCGACTCCATCGCTCATAAGCCGAGATCGCGCGCATGTCCGCATCCGCGAAGGATGCAGGATTGCGCTGCAGGGCGAAGATGGCCGCCTGCTCCGCGCCATAGCCGGCGCCCAGCGGGGCAAAGACGTCGCGCCCCGAGACTTTTTCGTCGCCGCGTTTTTCGGTGGCACGGGCGCGGTCCGCCAGTTGCGTCATGGGCGAGGGCGACGCGCCCGTGTCGATGGGGGAGCCGACGAGCACGAGGCGGCGAATTTTTTCGGGGAAGCGCGCGGCATGGACGAGCGCCAGCCACCCGCCCTGGCACAGTCCAACGACGTCCACGGTCCCGCCCAGGTCGTCGATCGCGACGTTCAGGTCCGACACATAGGCGTCGAGCCCGCAGTCCCGCAGGCTTGCATCCGCGGACTTCCAGTCCGTCAGATAAATCGGTCCCGCTCCCGAAGCCCGCAAGGCCTCGACGACGGAGTGGCCGCGCATCAGGTCGGCCATCCCCGAATCGTGCAGCGTCATGGGCGTCACGATCAGCACGGGCGCGCCGTCTTTCTGCCGCAGGCTTCCGAAGCCGCGCAGCCGCATCGTCGGCAATTCGCCGACGACATCGTTGGGAGACGCGAAAACGGCGCCGCTGCATTCAGACGGTGCGAGACATTCCGTCAGTTGCCGAAGCCATTCCCGGCCCCCTTCCGCAACGGGCGGCAGGGGGAGAGGTCGTGTGTGCCTGGCTTTATTGCCGTCTTGTGCGCTCATGTGGCAATCCTCACGTCATGAAATTGCATTCGCCCGAATTTGCCCCTGCTTTCTTAACTGCGCCTGTTCCGGTTCGAAGAAAAGCTGGGGTTTTATCTAAAATAACGCGCTTCATTGATGCGGCTTGGTGAAGGAATTGGTGTCGAATTATTCCGCAGCGACACCTCTCGCCTTCGCCTCCTGGATCATGTGCCAGATGCGCACCGCGGTCGCCGGCATGGGCACGTCGTCGATGCCGTAGACGCTCAGCGCATTGGCCAGCGCATTGGCGACGGCCGGCAGTGCGCCGACGCAGCCGGCCTCGCCCGCACCCTTGACTCCCAAGGGGTTGGTGGCCGTCGGCACCGGATTGCTCTTCACCTCGATCGGGCAGAAATTATCCGCATGCGGCATGGCGTAATCGACGAACGACCCGGCCAGCAATTCGCCCGTGGAGGGATCGTAGGTGAGATCCTCCATCAGCATCTGGCCGACGCCCTGCGCCACGCCGCCATGGATCTGGCCCTTGAGAATGAGCGGATTCAGAACGGTCCCGACATCATCCACCACGTGATAGCCGACGATCTCGACCTTGCCGGTCTCCTCGTCGATCTCGAGTTCGCAGACGTGGCTGCCGTTGGGGTAGTTCATCAGGTCGTTGGAATAGACCGCATTGGCGATCAGGCCCGCTTCCATGCCTTCCGGCAGGTTCTTAGGATTGGTCGAGCCGCGCGCCACTTCGCCGATCGACAGGCTGCGATTGGTGGCGCGGCTGGTGAAAATTCCGTCCTTGAACTCGATGTCGTCCACGTCCAGCATCTTCGCCGCGATCTTGTGCGCCTTGACGAGGATCTTCTCGGCCGCGAGGTGAAGCGCCGAGCCCGCCACGGTCGCGGTGCGCGACCCGCCCGTGCCTTCGCCGAAGAAGACCGCATCGGTGTCGCCCTGCACGTAATGCACGTCGTCGGGCTTCACGCCGAGCCGGTCGCAGACGAGCTGCTTGAACACCGTTTCATGGCCCTGACCCTGCGTCACCGCACCCGAAAGGATCGTCACGGTGCCCGAACGATCGAAGCGGATCTCCGCGCCCTCGAACCCGGGCGCCGCGGCCTTCTCGATCGAGTTGGAAAGGCCGATGCCCCTCAGCTTGCCGGCCTTGCGCGACATGGCGCGGCGCGCTTCGAAGCCCGCCCAGTCGGACATCTCCAGCACCATGTCCATGCCCTTCTCGAACTCGCCCGAGTCGTAGCGGAACTTGAGAGGCGTCTTGTAGGGCATGGCCTCCGGCGGGATGAGGTTGCGGCGGCGGATCTCCGCCGGATCGAGCCCCAGTTCCCGAGCCGCGAGATCGACCATGCGCTCGAGCACGTAGGCGGCCTCGGGCCGTCCATTGCCCCGATACGGCCTCATCGGATTGGTGTTGGTGAAAACGGCGGTCACGTCGATGTGGATTGCAGGTGTCGTGTAGACCCCGGCCAAGGTTCCCAGATTGCTGGTCGCGCCGCCGTCTCCGCCGGGCTGCAGATAGGCCCCGACGTTGGCGATCGTCTTGACGTGCAGGCCCAGGAATTTTCCGTTCTTGTCGAGCGCCAGCGCGGCTTCCGTCACGTTGTCGCGCGCCTGCGCGTCGCTCAGGAAGGCTTCCGACCGGGTGCTGTTCCACTTCACCGGGCGGCCGGTCAGCTTCGAGGCGAGCAGCACCAGCCCGACCTCGTTGTAGACGCCCGACTTCATGCCGAAGCTGCCGCCGATGTCGCCCGCGATCACATGCACCTTGCTTTCCGGCACCCGAAGCGTGCGGGCCAGCGCGCCGCGATAATGGATCGCGCGCTGCAGCGTCGTGTGGATCGTGTAGCGGTCGGCAGCCGGATCGTAATGGCCGACGCAGGCGCGCGGCTCCATGGTGGCGGCGGTGACGCGATTGATCACGAACTTTCGCCGCACGACGTGGTCGGCCTGTGCGAAGGCCGCCTCGGTCTGTGCCTTGTCGCCTTCCAGATGCACGAACGAGATGTTGTTCGGGCAATCGTCCCAGACGAGCGGCTTGCCGGGATCGGCCGCTTCACCCGTCACCACATTGGCTGGCAGAACCTCGTAGTCGACCTCGACCAGTTCGGCCGCATCGAGCGCCTGGAAGCGCGTCTCCGCCACGATGAAGGCGACGTAATCGCCGACCCACCGCACCTTGTCGGTGACCAGCGCCGGGAACTTGCCGGTGTGCATCGGCGATCCGTCGCGACGCTTGCGCCCCTTCGGCATCGGCAGGTCGTTGTAGCCGGACTCCTGCCAGTCCCGGCCGGTCAGGACCGCCAGAACCCCGGGCGCCGCGAGCGCCCGGCTGGTGTCGATGGAGAGAACCTTGGCATGGGCATATTGTGAACGCAGCACGACGCCATGCGCCATGCCGGGCATCGAAAGGTCGTCCACGTAACGTCCGCCGCCCCTGATGAGCCGAGGATCCTCGAAGCGTGGCACGGCCTGTCCGAGCGCAAATTCACCCATCTGTGTTCCATCCCGGTCTTTGTTGAAGGGTGCGCGGACGCTTGCGAGGGAGCATCGCGCGCGCGAGAACGTTTATCTCGCGCCTAAGACTTTTGTACAAGCCGCACGGTGGCCGCTGCGTTCACACGCTTTCGATCGAGACGGCCGTGACCTCGATTTCGATGCGCTTCTCGGGCGCCGAATAGCCCTCGACCGTGGTCAGGCCGAGAGGGCAGGGAAGGTCGGGAAATTCAGCAGCGATCAGCTTCATGGCGCGCGCCGGATCCTCCGACTTGGCCAGAAACACGTCGACGCGTTTGGCTGCGGTGATCTTCGATCCCGCCTGCCGCAGCGAATGCCGGATCGCCTGCGCGATGGCGGGGATCTGATCGTCCAGCGCCGCCATCGTGTCGGTCAGACCCGACAGGAACACCATCCTGTCGAGCGACACGAACATCGGCGGCGCGATGGCGGGTTCGTAGTCCCGCACGACCTTGCGCGCCTGCGGATCGCGCGGCCGGATCGCCATGAGATCGAGGCTCATGCGCGCATGGCCGGGCAGGCGCTCTGCGTCGCAGAAGCTCGAACTCGAGCCGCGCAGCGGGCCGATCAACAAGGCGCGTCGACAATCGCTGGCGCGCGACCGCATTTCGGTGTTGCGCGCGAACAGGCGGCTGCGCACGATGTGGTCGCGCGCGAAGCCCGCGGCCTCGATTTCGACGATGGCCGCGGCGATGACGCGCTCCGTCTCCTCCTCGGGCGAGCCCTGTCCATCACCCGTGACCGAGACGCTGAACATGTCCCGCCCGGCCAGCGAGGACCAGTCGCGCGCGATCATCTCACCCAGCATGCGCGTCATTGCTTCCCCCGTTCATTCTTTCGCGGCCTCCGGTTTGCCATTCGCCGCCTTGGCTGGCTTCGGAGCTGCCGACATATCCTTGTCCTTGGGCTGCAATGCAACCTTCACACGATCGAGCGTTTCCTGCGGCGCGCCGATGAGTTCATGCACAATGCGTTCCAGTTCCTCTCCGTCCATCGACTCGATCTCGGCGCGCTGCGTTTCTGCCTCCCGGATGAAGTCCGGGTCCTTCAAGGCCGCGTCGAAGGCGCGGCGCAGAGCCTGCAGCCGTTCGGGCGGCGTTCCCGGCGTCGTCGCGATGGGCCGTCCGACGCTCACGGACTTGGACATGAACTCGGCCAGCGGCCGGTCCTCCGGCTTGACGACGTCGAGCAGCAGAGGCACGTCGGGCAGGTCGTCCTCCTTCTTGAGGCCGGCCTGAATCAGCGGCACGATCATCTTGTCGGTGACGTAGCGCGGCGTCATCGCCCGATAGCTCGCCCACGGGTTCGTGCCCCGTCCTTCGACCTCGTTGCGCTCCATCGCCATATTGACGTCCGACCCGTCCGGATATCCGTGCACGATCTTGAATTTCGTGCCCAGCACATTGTTGTAGAAGGCGGGCAATTGCGTCGAGATCGATCCCGCGCCGGTCGCGCCGATCAGCGTCTCGTGCGTCATGGCGTCTTTCAGCGTCTTCGTCTTGGACGTGTGCCACGCGACAGTGAGCTGGTTCGACTTGCTCAGATTGCCGACCCAGCCGAAGCTGCGGAGATCCGCCTTGAACGTCTTGTTCAGCCCGAGCGCCTGATCGACCACCAGCCCCTGGCTCACGATCGTCAGGATCGTGCCGTCGCGCGGCGCGACATTGGCGACGTAATTCGCCGCCACGATGCCGCCGCCGCCCGGCATGTTCACCGGCAGCACGTGAGGATTGCCCGGAATGTGCTTGCCGATGTGCCGCCCGAGCAGTCGCGAATATTGATCGTAGCCGCCGCCCACGCCCGAGCGGATGATCATCCGGATGGTCTTGCCGGTGTAGAACTCGGCGATCGGGTCGGCGACGGCCTGCGTGCCCGTGGATGCCCCGAGGACAAGCGTGAGCGAGACCACGACGCATGTCGCCGCGCGAGGCCGCATCTTGATCGGAAACGCGCGCAATCCGCCGCGTTCGAGCTGTTCCGGCATGTCGTCCTCCCGATGAACCGATCTTGCGCCGGTCCCTCGGGTCATTGCACGGCGAAACGCACCCGCCGTCAATACGTCTTCAACACGTGCCGGGCGATGACCATTTTCATCACCTCCGTGGCCCCCTCGGTGATGCGGTAGCTGCGTTGCTGCCGCCACATCTTTTCAATCGGCAGATCCGTCGTGAGCCCGATGCCGCCGTGGATCTGCATGCAGCGGTCGGCGACGCGAAACGCCATTTCGTCGGCGTTGGATTTGGAGATGTAGGCGTCGACGCGATTGTCCTCGCCCGCGTCGAGCTTGCACGCCGCCTCGTGAACCATCAGCCGGGCCGCCTTGAGTTCCACGTAGGAATCCACCAGCATGAACTGGATCGCCTGCCGGTCCGCCAGGGGCTTGCCGAACGTCACGCGCTGCTTGGCGTAGGACACCGCCAGTTCGAGGCAGCGCTCGGCGACGCCCAGAGCCCGCGCGCCGTGCTTGATACGCCCGACGCCGAGCCATTTCTGGCCGAATTTGAAACCCTCGCCCTCCGCGCCGACGCGATGGCTGGCCGGCACGCGGACGTTGTCGAACACGATCTCGCAGGGCGCATCGCCCATCATGGTCTGGTACTTGGTCGTGATCTTCACGCCGGGCGTATTCATGTCGACCAGGAAGCAGGAAATGCCGCCGCGCGACCCTTTCGAGCGATCGGTCGCCACCATCACTTGGGCGAAGTCGGCCTTGTCGGCATGGCTGATGTAACGCTTCACGCCGTTGATCACGTAATCGTCGCCATCGCGCACCGCGGTCGTGCGCATCGAGCCGGGGTCCGAGCCCGCATCGGGTTCGGTCTGGGCGAAACAGGCGCGCTTCTCGCCGCGCAGCACGGGCATGAGATATTTCTCGCGCATCTCGCCTTCGAGCGAGAACAGGATGGCGCGCACGTTCGGCCCCATCATGCTTTCGCCGCGCGACGGCAGCGCGATCGTGCGCGCCAGTTCCTCCCAGACGATCACGCGCGGCATGATGCCGAGGCCCGGGCCGCCCAGTTCCTCGGGCACGTCCATCATCCAGATGCCCAGATCCTTGGCGCCGCGCTGGAAGGTCTCGCGCCATTCCGGCTTCAGTTCGTCGTTGGCCAGCGTCTCGCGCTCCACCGGGATCATCTTCGAGTCGACGTAGCGCCGGACGTTGTCCTTCAGCAGCCGCAATTCCTCGGGAAGCGTGAAATCCATCTCTCTCTCCTGCCTCGTGCCGTGCGGGACGCGAGGCGGAAAGCTGCCGCCGAGAGCTGGAAAAAACATGATCGCGCGGGGCATCGCGATCCCATCCTCCCTGCGGCCCTCGTTGCGATGGGCTGTCCGCCGGTTCGAGCCGGCTTCACCCGCAGGATCGGGGATGCGGCGCAACAAATCAAGCGCGGGCCAAGCTTGCAGGCGGCTCGCGCTGCTGTAGGCTCGCGCGCCTTCTCCCTGCCCGAGCGGAACGCCGATGGATCTCTCCTACGCCCAGCATCTCGAGGACTACCATCTCGCCTTGGCTTTCGCCGGGCAGGAGCGGGGCTTCTACATCGACGTCGGCGCGGGGCACCCGGTGGCCGACAACGTGTCGTGCTGGTTCTACCTGCGCGGCTGGAGCGGCATCGTGGTGGAGCCGCAGGCCGATCTCGCGGCGCTCTACGCGCATGTGCGGCCGCGTGACGTGGCGCTCGCCTCGCTCGTCGGCTCCCGCGAAGGAGAGGTCGAGTTTTTCCACGTCGAGAAGCTGCACGGCTTCTCGACCACGATGGCGGATGCCGCCGAGGCGGCGCGCGAACTGGGCGCCAGGGTGGTCTCCCGCCGCATGCCGATGACGACGCTGGCCGCCATCGCGCGTGACCACGGCCTCCCGCGCGTCGATTTCCTGAAGATCGACGTCGAGGGCGCGGAAGGCGACGTGCTCGCCGGCAACGATTGGTCGAGGCTGCGTCCCCGCGTCATCCTGCTCGAAGCCGTCGCGCCCGGCAGCATGGCCGAAGCGCATGCGGCCTGGGAGCCCCTGCTGCTGGCGCAGGACTATGAGTTCGTCCTGTTCGAAGGGCTGAACCGCTTCTACGTGGACCGGCGCGACGCCGAGCTTCTGGCCCGTTTCCCGCGCGAGAAAGCCGACTGGCTGGTCGTTCCCCATCTCGGCCACACCAACCGCGCGCCCTTCCGCGACGATCATCCCGATCACGCCTTCGCGCGCGATCTCGTCGGCGGCCTGCTCGCGAGCCTTCCGGCCATGGACCGCGAAACGCTCGTCAACGTCCTGACGCGAGGCATCGCACCCGAGGAACTCGCCCGCAAGCCCGATGCCGCCGCCCGACGCGCCGTGATCGACCGCCTGTTTCCGGGCGGGCGCTTCGCCGAGGCGCGCAGCGGACTCGACGACATCGATGCTGCGTCGCTGCGCGACTATTATCGCGCACTCGTCGACAGCGATGCCTTCCGGGTCATGACCGGGAGGCTCGCGATGAGCTGGGACGGCGGCCAGATCCTCGACTGATCAGGCATGCTCCTCGAGCACGGAGGCGCGCACGTCGTCCTCGATCAGCTTCCAGATGTGGTCGACGTATTTGACGAACTCCGGCGTCCGCTTCATCGACAGCGGCCTTGGCCGCGGCAGGTCCACCTCGACGA
>JAQGJH010000100.1 GCA_028290705.1 Hyphomicrobiales bacterium | reverse complement strand
GCAGGTGCGGCAGCAGGCGGTTTCTCCTGCGCCTTCTCGGCAGGCGGCGCCGCCTTGGCGGGCGCGGCGGAAGCGCCGCCCCCTGCCCCGACGGATTTCGCGTCTTCACCTTCGGAGGCGATGATGCCGATCAGATCGTTGACGGCGACGTCCTGCGTGCCATCCGGCACGACGATCTTCGCCAGCACGCCTTCGTCGACGGCCTCGACTTCCATCGTCGCCTTGTCGGTTTCGATCTCCGCCAGCACGTCGCCGGACTTGATCGTGTCCCCTTCCTTCTTCAGCCAACGGGCAAGGTTGCCCTTTTCCATCGTGGGCGAAAGAGCGGGCATCAGGATGTTGACGGGCATGAGCGGCGCTCCTCAGCGATAGAGCACGGCTTTCGCCGCCTGGATGACGTCAGCGACGGTGGGAAGAGCCAGCTTTTCGAGATTGGCGGCATAGGGCATGGGAACGTCCTTGCCGGTGACGCGCAGGACGGGCGCATCGAGCCAGTCGAAAGCCTTCTCCATGATGCGCGCGGCAATCTCGGCCCCGACGCCCGATTGCGGCCAGCCTTCCTCCACCGTCACGCAACGGCCCGTCTTCTGCACGGACTGGATGATCGTCTCGGTGTCCATCGGGCGGATCGTGCGCAGATCGATGATCTCCGCCTCGATCCCTTCCTTGGCGAGTTCGTCCGCGGCCTTGATGGCGTAGGTCATGCCGATCGACCACGACACGAGCGTCAAGTCCGAGCCGGCCCGCGCGATACGCGCCTTGCCGATCGGCACCGTGAAGTCATCGAGCTTCGGCACTTCGAACGTCTGCCCGTAAAGAATCTCGTTCTCCAGAAAGATGATCGGGTTCGGATCGCGGATCGCTGATTTCAGCAGGCCCTTGAAGTCGGCCGCCGTATAGGGCGCCACGACTTTCAGGCCAGGGATCTGCGAGTACCAGGCGGCATAATCTTGGCTGTGCTGCGCGGCGACGCGGGCAGCCGCGCCATTGGGCCCGCGGAACACGATCGGGCAGCCCATCTGTCCACCCGACATGTAGAGCGTCTTGGCGGCCGAATTGATGATCTGGTCGATCGCCTGCATGGCGAAATTGAAGGTCATGAATTCGACGATCGGACGCAGCCCGGCCATCGCGGCGCCGACGCCGAGACCCGCGAACCCGTGCTCGGTGATCGGCGTGTCGACGACGCGACGCGCGCCGAACTCCTGCAGCAGGCCCTGCGTGACCTTGTAGGCGCCCTGATATTCGGCGACTTCCTCGCCCATGACGAAGACGTCGTCGCTGGCGCGCATTTCTTCCGCCATGGCGTCGCGAAGCGCTTCGCGAACCGTCATGGAAACCATCTGGGTGCCGGCCGGAATTTCCGGAGCCGCCGGGGTCGCGGGTTGTCCCGATGCCTTGGCGGGCGAGAGCGGCGCGTCGTCTTCGGTCTTGGCGACGGCGGCGGGCTTTTCGCCCCCTGCCTGCATGGGCGCATCGGCTTTCGGCGTCTCCGCCTTCGGGGCCGGAGGCGCCGCGGGCGCGGTGTCGGCGCTTTCGCCCTCGGCGGTGATCACCGCGATGGGTGTGTTGACGAGCACATTCTCGGTGCCGTCCGGAATCAGGATTTTGGCGAGAACGCCTTCATCCACGGCCTCGACTTCCATCGTGGCCTTGTCGGTCTCGATCTCGGCCAGCACGTCGCCGGACTTGACCGTGTCGCCTTCCTTCTTGATCCATTTCGAAAGCTTGCCCTGTTCCATCGTGGGGGACAGAGCCGGCATCAATACATTGGCAGCCATGGTCGACCCCTCCCTTAAAGTACGATGTCCGTCCACAATTCGGACGGATCCGGCTCGGGATCGTTGGTCGCGAATTCGGCAGCCTCGGCGACGACCGCGCGCACCTTTGCGTCGATCTGTTTCAACTCGTCTTCGGTCGCATGCTTGTCACGCAGAAGTCGTCCGCGAACCTGCTCGATCGGATCGTGCTCCTCGCGCATCTTCTGCACTTCTTCCTTCGAGCGATATTTCGCCGGGTCGGACATGGAGTGACCGCGATAGCGGTAGGTCTGCATCTCGAGGATGTAGGGACCGTTGCCTTCGCGGCACCAGGCCAGCGCCTTCTCGCCCGCGGCCTTCACGGCGCGCACGTCCATGCCGTCGACCTGCTCGCCCGGAATGTTGAACGACAGTCCACGCTTGGAGAAGTCCGACTGCGCCGAGGCGCGCGACACCGACGTGCCCATCGCGTAGCGATTGTTCTCGATGATGTAGACGGCGGGAAGCTTCCAGAGCTCCGCCATGTTGAAGCTCTCGTAGACCTGGCCCTGATTGGCGGCCCCGTCGCCGAAATAGATCAGCGATGCGTTGCCGTTGCTGCGATAGCGGTTCGAGAAGGCCAGCCCGGTGCCCAGCGACACCTGCGCGGCGACGATGCCGTGGCCGCCGTAGAAATGCTTCTCCTTCGAGAACATGTGCATCGAGCCGCCCTTGCCTTTCGACAAGCCGCCCCGGCGCCCGGTGAGTTCGGCCATGACGCCCTTGGCTTCCATGCCGCAGGCGAGCATGTGGCCATGATCGCGATATCCGGTGATCACCTGATCTCCGTCCCGGGACGCCATCTGCATCCCGACGACGACTGCTTCCTGGCCAATGTAGAGATGACAGAAGCCTCCGATGAGACCCATGCCGTACATCTGTCCGGCCTTTTCCTCGAATCGTCGGATCAGCAGCATTTCCCGATAGGCGAGAAGTTCCTGATCCTTGGTGAATTCGGTCGAGGCTTCCGGTTTTCCAGACGCCGGTTTCGACCGCGAGGAGGCAGTTGCTGCCATGACCACTCCCTGAAACTTTGTCCCATCGCCGGTCTGGCGACTTCACGGGCACACTCTACAAAGTAATGCAGGGCGTGCAGGAAGGCGAGAGCGCCGTACCAGCAAAATGACAGAGTATTAACTAAACAAATCAGCTAGTTACAGGAATTAACCGGATTGCCGTTATGCACAAAAATAAACTGGGTTTCGGTTACGCCCTGTAAGCAGGCAAGTTGCACCATCTCAAACTTTAGGCGGAGAGAACAAAAGGCGGTCGCAGGCTCACACGCGTGCGTCGTCACGACGGCCTATCGCGCCGCGTTCGCCGAGGCGCCGGTCGGAAAGAACACCACCAGCTCATCCTTCTGGACGCGCCCGAGTTCCACCCGCGCCTCCTCCTCGAGGAGATCACGCTCGATCGAATCCGCGACCATCATCCGCACGCGGCGCTCCCACGCGGCGCGCTGGTCCTGCAGCACGTGAAGTTCGTCCGTCAAGGTGGCGATCTGCCGACGGTATTCCTCCTTGGCCTTCAACCCTCTGCTGCCATTGATGGCATGCCAGACGAAATAGCTCGCTGCCGATCCCGACAAGGCATAAAGCACGAGCGGAATCAGCACGGCGCGGAGGCGGCGACGAATGACCATGCGCCAAAATCGCCCTGCCCTGGTGAACGGAGCGTTAACGTCTGCGCAAATCCCGGCTCTTGTGCGCCTTCATGTCGACGATTGACCGCTCACGCGATCCGCGCGAAGGAGAAATCATGTCTTCGCCAGCTCCCGCCCTGCCCGTCGCCATCGTCCTCGTCGCCGCCGGCAAAGGGTCTCGCGCGGGCCGCGAGCAGGCCAAGCAATACGTCCGGGTCGCTGGCCGGACCTTGCTTGCCCACGCCATCGAGGCGGTCGCCACGCTGGGCGCGCCGATCCAGCCCGTCATCGGCGCGGCGGACGCATCGGATTTCGCCGCCAGCCTGGCGGAACTGCGCGAAGGGATACGGGCGCTGGTTCTGCCCCCGGTCATCGGCGGCGAGACGCGCCAGTTGTCCGTGAAGGAAGGGCTGGAAGCGCTCGCACGGCGGTCCCCACCCGAAAGGGTCCTCATCCACGATGCGGCCCGCGCGTTCGCCAGCCGCGCCCTGCTTCGCCGCGCCGCGGACAGCACCGGGCCAGCGATGGTTCCGGCGGTTCGGATGACGGACACGATCTGGGAGGTCTCGGAAACATCGAGCCGCGTTCTGGATCGTACTGCGCTTCGCGCCATCCAGACGCCCCAGGCCTTCGCGTTCGATCGGATCCTCGTGGCGCATCGTGACGCTGCCGCGAGCGGCAGTGTGGACTTTCCCGACGATTCGGCCGTGGCCGAATGGGCAGGACTTCCCATCGGCTTCTTCGAAGGAGACCCGGACAACATGAAGATCACCCAGCCCGGCGACTTCGCGGCCGCCGAGGCGCGGCTCCTGGCAGGCCTGCCGGATGTGCGGATTGGACAGGGCTACGACGTCCATGCGTTCGGGCCCGGCGCCAGCGTCTGGCTGGGGGGCGTCGAGATCTCGCACACCCATGCGCTGCTTGGCCACTCGGACGCCGACGTTCTGATGCACGCCATCACCGATGCCATTCTGGGCGCGCTCGCCGAAGGCGACATCGGCTCGCATTTCCCCCCGAGCGATCCACGCTGGAAAGGCGCGTCCTCGGACAGATTCCTCCGGCATGCGGTGGACCTGCTGCGCCAGCGCGGCGGCATGCTGGCTCATGTCGACGGGACGGTGATCTGCGAAGCCCCGAAGGTCGGCCCGCATCGCGACGCCATCCGGGCGCGGCTGGCGGAAATCTGCGGACTGACGCTCGATCGCGTCGCCGTCAAGGCGACGACGTCGGAAGAGCTCGGTTTCACCGGACGTCGAGAGGGTATCGCCGCCATAGCGACAGCGACCATCCGGCTGCCGTTGGAACGTTCCGGCTCATGACGGAGGCAATGGACATGGACGCTCAACCCAGCCTGTTCGCGGATGCCGAATTGCTCCGCCGGGCCCACGCGCTGGTAGCGACCTGCGCGGGCCTCGGACTGAAGATCGCAACGGCCGAGTCGTGCACGGGCGGCCTCCTGGCCGGACTTTTGACCGAAATCCCGGGGTCGTCCGCCGTCCTCGATCGCGGCTTCGTCACCTATTCCAACGACGCCAAACGGGACATGCTCGGGGTCGATCCCGAATTGCTGTCGCTCTACGGAGCCGTCAGCGCGCCGGTGGCGCGCGCCATGGCGGAAGGCGCGATCGTGCACTCCCGCGCGGCGATCGCCGTATCGGTCACGGGAGTTGCAGGTCCGGGCGGCGGCAGTTTCGATAAGCCCGTGGGGCTCGTGCATTTCGCACGCTGCGAACGCGACGGCCAAACCGTGCTGCGCGAAATGCGCTTCGGTGACATCGGCCGTGCGTTTGTGCGCCGCGCGGCGCTTGGCGTGGCTCTCGAATTGCTGGAAGCCCGCGCCACCGGCTTGTGAGGCCGGCGGCGCGAAAGTCACGCGATCCGCGTGACCAACTCGCCCAGCCCCTCGATGCGAATCGTCACGACGTCTCCGCTGTGCAGATATTCTCCGCGACCATTGCCCACGCCGGCCGGCGTGCCGGTGAGGATGATGTCTCCCGGCAGAAGCGTCATGCGCGCCGACAGGTCAGCGATCTGCTCGCGGATGTCGAAGATCATCTGACCAGTGTTGGAATCCTGCTTCACCACGCCATTGACGTCGAGCACCATTTTCAAATCGTGCGGATCGGCAACGTCGCGCGCGAGCGTGATCCAGGGGCCCAACGGGCAGGCTCCGTCGAAGCTCTTGTGGGACAGCCAGTCGCTCTTGAACGATGAGGTCTCGGGAAGCCCGGCCCGCCGGCTGAGATCGCGCGCCGACAAGTCGTTGCCGATGAGGTAGCCCGCGACATAGTCCAGAGCCTCGGCCTCCGCGACGTTCCGAGCAGGCTTGCCGATGACGACCCCGAGTTCTGCTTCCCAATCGAGCTTCTTCGAATGCTCCGGCATGGGAATCGATGCGCCCGGCCCCACGACCGAGCGCGATGACTTGAGAAAATGCCAGGACCGCTGTCCAAGGTCGTGCGGATCCTTCGGCGGTTCGCGGCCATTGGCCTTGGCCATCTCGGCGGCATGGTCTGCGTAGTTCGATCCCGCGCAATAAATAGCGGGCGGCACCGGGATCGGCGCGAGCAGCACGACTTCGGACAGGGGCTTGCCGGCGGGCTTCGTCGCCGCCAAGGCGTCGAGACGGGAAACCGACTCCTCCAGATGCTCCAGGATTTCAAGGACGGATTCATCCGACCTCCGGCCGCTCAGGGATGCGATATCCACGACACGGTTCTCGATGATCATCGCAGCTCTGGGCCCTTCGGCCGTCTGCATGGTCGCCAGTTTGTAGGATGTCACCCGCTCTCCTCCCTGTGTCGGATCTGCCCGATCATTGTCGTCACCACGATCCTAAGGGAATTGCTGCCCCCAGAAAAATCTGATTTCGCCGGAACTTCGCCCCAAATGACGGGTTAAGTGCCTGCTGAGCCTGAAACCGAAGAAACCGACAAGGTTGTCTTCCGTTGTCTTGCGCATCATCAAGTATTCGTGACCGCTTCAAAGCCGCATTTAGCCAAATGCCGGGGTTATCGATGCGTGAGTTCTTGAATTTCATAGCCAAGCCAAAGACAACTTGTGTCTTTTTGGAAACACGGCGGATCGAAGTGCTTAGGTAGTGGAGCATTTTCTTGCGTCGATCAGTTCTTTTGTTAGGTTCGCCTCTCCCGGGGGTGGGGTGTGGGGTTTTTGAGTTTGAAAATAGATCAGGAGAACAGCATGTCCTTCCGTAGCGCCCTTCTTGCGTCGGCGGCGATCCTGGTGGCCGGTTCCGCCTTTGCGGCGGACCTTCCGGCCCGTGTCGCTGCACCGGCTCCCTATATCGCCGCTGCTCCCATCTTCACCTGGACCGGCTTCTACGTCGGTCTGAACGCCGGCGGCGCGTGGAACGACGGCCGCAGCCTCAGCACGGCCGGATTCGCCGCGCCGAACCCCTTCATCTTCGGCAACGGCAGCAATGACGACGTCGGCTTCACGGGCGGCGCGCAGGCTGGCTACAACATGCAGTTCGGCTCGTTCGTGGCTGGTGTCGAAGCCGACATCAACTACCTCGATCGCAACGGCGGTGGCCGTGGCGCCTTTCCGGCCCTCGTGGCCGGCGCCGGCAACGGCACCGACTTCACGGTCGGCGGCGGCAACAGCGGCAACTGGTTCGGTACGGTTCGTGGCCGTCTCGGCTTCGCGTTCGATCGCGCCCTGATCTACGGCACCGGCGGTCTCGCCTTCGGTGGCAAGGCTGGCAGCGGCTCGGTGATCCAGCGTGATTTCGTCGAAGGCGCCCCGGGCGTGTTCGCCGTGACCGAGACGGGCCTGCTCGGAACGGGCGGCAACGGCAACAACATCGGCTGGACCCTCGGCGCGGGCGTGGAATACGCCTTCTCGAATTCCATGTCGGTCAAGCTCGAGTACCTGCACGTCGACCTCGGCAGCAACAGCCGCACGTTCGCCGCGCTGCCGGGCCCGATCGGCAGCGGCGTTGCCGGCGGCGAAACCATTCGCGTGCGGAACGAGAACAAGTTCGACGTCGTCCGCGCTGGCGTGAACTTCCGCTTCTGATCCAAAAGATCCAAATACGAGAAAGCCCGGTCGCAAGACCGGGCTTTTTTTGTTTTCAGCAGCCGCCGCAAATCTTAACGACAGTGACGTACGGCGATGTCCCAGATCGGGAAAAAATTATAACGCTTCCCGCTTCGTCAGCTCAGACAGTTTGATAAATGCCTTTGTCTCACTGGCTTATCGAAAACGTGTGCCGACACTGAGAAAGCCGTAAGCTTCGCTCAAGGTGGTAATTTTCCATTAAGCTTTATGAATTCCTAATGGCTCCGTCGACTCGCAGACACCACGCTATCAGGGCGCCGGAGAAAACCATGAAACTCGCATTCGCAACGGGCGCCACAGCCCTCCTTCTCTCCACCGTCGGCTCGTTCGCCGCCGACCTTCCCGTTCGCGTCGACCCATACGTGTCGGCTCCGATGGCCGCGCCTTTGTGGACGGGCTTCTACGTCGGCCTCAATGCCGGCGCCGCGCTGAACCTCAAGAATGGCGCGACCTATTCGCCGGTCGACACCGGCCTCGGCGGCTTCTCGCCCGCGACCGAAACCGCATTCAGCGATCCGGGCAGCTCCAAGAACGCCTTCACGGGCGGCGCGCAGCTCGGCTACAATATGCAGTTCGGCAGCGTGGTCGCGGGCGTCGAGGCTGACATCAACTTCGTCGACCGCAAGGGCGGCAACGTCTCCGGCGCGCTGTTCGATCCGGCCGGCACCTACACCACCACGTTCGGCCTCGTCAGCTACGACGCCACGGGTCGCCGCAAGTCGGATTGGTTCGGCACGGTTCGCGGTCGCCTCGGTTTCGCCTTCGATCGCGCTCTCGTCTACGCCACCGGCGGTCTCGCCTATGGCCGGGTTGCGGGCGGTGGCCAGCTGACCACTTTCGATGCCGTTCCGGCCGTCGTCTCGACCTACAATGCAGCCGGCTCCGATCGCGATCAGTTCGGCTGGGCCCTCGGCGGCGGCATCGAATATGCCTTCGCGCAGAACTGGAGCGTCAAGGCCGAGTACCTGCACGTCCACTTCAAGGACTCGACCTACACGCTCACCGACACGACGGGCGTCTTCCAGTTCGCGGTTCGCCAGAGCAACAAGATGGACCTGGTCCGGGCCGGTCTGAACTACCGCTTCTGATCATCTCAACGCATTTGCATTCAGAAAGCCCGGCCCCGCGCCGGGCTTTCGCATGTCGGCCCTGCGGCTCGGGTTGCATGGGCGACGCGCCCATGGCAATCGAACGTAATGACCGATCTCGTTCCGACCGCAGAAGGCGCCTCGAAGGCGCTGCCGAAAATTTCCTTCGTGTCCCTGGGCTGCCCGAAAGCGCTCGTCGACAGCGAGCGCATCATCACGCAATTGCGCGCCGAGGGTTACGAACTGACCAAAAGCCACGCTGGTGCGGACGCCGTGATCGTCAACACCTGCGGCTTTCTCGATAGCGCCAAGGCTGAATCGCTTGATGCGATCGGCGCAGCCCTGAAGGAGAACGGCAAGGTCATCGTGACGGGCTGCATGGGCGCCGAGCCCGAGCAGATTCGCGACCGGTTCCCGAACGTGCTCGCCATCACGGGGCCGCAGGCCTACGAGAGCGTCGTCAGCGCAGTGCACCAGGCGGTGCCGCCGGCCCACGATCCTTTCATCGACCTGCTGCCGCCGCAGGGCGTGAAGCTCACGCCGCGTCACTATGCCTATCTGAAGATTTCCGAAGGCTGCAACAATCGCTGCTCGTTCTGCATCATTCCGAAGTTGCGCGGCGATCTCGTTTCGAGGCCGGCTGGGGACGTGCTGCGCGAGGCCGAAAAGCTCGTCAAGGCCGGCGTCAAGGAACTGCTGGTCATCTCGCAGGACACGTCGGCCTATGGCCTCGACCTGAAATATGCCGAGAGCATGTTCAAGGATCGCAGCGTCCGGGCAAAGTTTCTCGACCTCTCGCGCGAACTCGGCTCGCTCGGCGCGTGGGTGCGGATGCACTACGTCTACCCCTACCCGCATGTCGACGACGTCGTCGAACTCATGGCCGAAGGCCTCGTCCTTCCCTACCTGGACATCCCATTCCAGCATGCCTCGCCAAAAGTCCTGAAGGCCATGAAACGCCCGGGAAATCAGGACAAGACGCTGGAGCGCATCCGCCGCTGGCGCGAGATCTGTCCCGACATCGCGCTGCGCTCGACGTTCATCGTCGGCTTTCCAGGCGAGACGGAAGAGGACTTCGAGCTGCTGCTCGACTGGTTGAGCGAAGCGCGGCTCGATCGCGTCGGAGCCTTCAAATACGAACCCGTCAGCGGCGCGACCGCGAACGATCTCGGTCTCGAGCTCGTGCCCGACGAGGTGAAGGACATTCGCTACCGGCGTTTCATGGAGCGGCAGCAGACGATCAGCACGCGCATCCTCGCCAACAAGGTCGGCAAGCGCCTGCAGGTGATCATCGATGCGCCGGGCCCGACCGTTTCGAAGGGCCGCAGCAAGGCGGATGCTCCGGAAATCGACGGCGCGGTCTACGTGGCCTCGCGTCGCCCCTTGCGCATGGGCGACATCGTCACGGTGAAAATCGAACGGGCCGACGCCTACGATCTTCACGGCATCGCCGTCTGACACGACGCACGGCACAAAGAAAACCCGGCCATGACATCAGTCGGCCGGGCCTGGAAGTTTTCGTCCACGGGAACAGGGAAAGGGAGGAACCCCGCTCTGGACCCGACGGACATAGGGCTGCATCCGGCGCACGACGACCAAGCCATCGTAAGACTTTCGACGGTCGTCGTTCCCGCGTCCCGTGATGTGGTTACTCTTCATTAAGCAAAACTTTCTTTACCCGAAGAGTTCAACGAAACGGACTTGAGCTTGGCCATGCGGTTGTTCTAAACCCGGCGCATTGCGTAGTTGGAGTTGTTTTCAAATGAAGAACATTGCCCTTGGCGTCTCGATGCTCGCCCTCCTGACGTCCGCCGCGTCCGCCGCCGATCTTCCCCGCCGCAACGTCGCACCCATCTTCTCGGCGCCGATCTTCACCTGGACGGGGTTCTACCTCGGCGCGCACGCCGGCTACACCTGGGGCAAGGCCCAGGGCCGCTACTCCGACGGCGCGGCGATCGCCGGCTCGACGTCCCCCGGCGGCTTCCTCGGCGGACTTCATGCCGGCTACAACTGGCAGACGGGCGCGCTGGTCCTCGGTGTCGAAGGCGACGTGGACTACACGCGCTTCAAGGGTTCACGGGCCCTGACCTATACGGCGACGGGTCTGGCGACCGGCCTCACCGGCAAGGTGGCGCAGGATTGGCAAGGTTCGGTCCGCGCCCGCGTGGGTTATGCGATCGACAACATCCTGCTCTACGGCACCGGCGGCCTGGCTCTCACGTCGGTCGACACGACTCTGGCGGGCGCGGGCGTGAGCCGCACGCTGACCTCTTCGCGCATGGGCTGGACGCTCGGGGCCGGCGCCGAATTCGCCTTCTCGCACAACTGGTCGACCCGCGTGGAATATCGCTACACGGATTTCGGCCGCAAGAACGCGACCTTCAACGCCGTGGCGCTCGTCCCCGTGGTCGGAAACGTCCGCCTGAAGGAACAGGCCGTCACCGTCGGCGTTTCCTACAAGTTCTAGGACGAATCGAGGACCGGGCGCGCCCGAGGGTGCGTGCCGGTCCTCACCTCTCCGGAATGAACGGCATGCCGAGAGACGAGGGTGCGATGCTTCCGCGCCGCTTCCTCAATGACAACACCACCAGCGCGAGAATGGTCGCCAGATAAGGCACGGCGGTCAGCAATTGACCCGGCAGGCCGATCGACGCCGCCTGCGCATGAAGCTGGAGTACCGTGGCGCCGCCGAACAGGAGTGCGCCCGCATAGGCGCGAAACGGTCGCCAGGACGCAAAAACCACCAGCGCCAGCGCGATCCATCCTCGTCCCGCCGTCATGCCCGGAGCCCAGAAAGGCGTGTAGGCGAGCGACAGATAAGCGCCCGCCAAGCCGGCGCAGCCGCCTCCAAAAAGCACCGCCAGGAAGCGAACCCGCCGCACCGGAATGCCGAGCGCATGCGCGGAGGCGTGGTTCTCTCCCACGGCCCGCAGCGTCAGTCCGCCGCGGGTGCGGTTCAGAAACCACGCGATCGCAATGGCGAGGCCGATGCCCGCATAAACGAACGGATCCTGTCCAAACACCAGCCGCCCGATCACCGGCAGATCGCTGAGGACCGGAATGTCGAGATGCCCGATGCTCTCGCGCTTCATCCCCACATAGCCGCTGCCGATCAGGCCCGAGAGGCCGACGCCCAAGATCGTCAGCGCCAGGCCCGTGGCGACCTGATTGGCCGCCATGAAAATCACCAGAACGCCGAACACTCCCGCCAGCACGACGCCCGCGCCAATCCCGACCGCGACGCCGAGCAGCGACGAGCCCGACTCGATGGCGGCGGCGAAGCCGGCAGCAGCACCCACGATCATCATGCCCTCGACGCCGAGGTCGAGCACGCCGGCGCGTTCCGCCACCAATTCGCCGAGAGCCGCGATCACGAGGGGCGTTGCCGCCATGACGATCGAGACGAGCACGAGTTCGAGGATCTGAGGGCTCATGCGCGGCTCCCGAAGCTCAGCCGAACGCGATAGCGTGTGAAGACGTCGGCCGCCAGAACGCACATCAGCAGGATGCCCTGGAACGCGCGCGTCATGTCGAGCGGCAGCTTCATCGAAATCTGCGCGCCTTCGCCCCCGATGGTCGACAGCGACAGGATCAGTCCTGCCAGCAGAATGCCGATGGGCTGCAAGCGGCCCAGGAAGGCCACGATGATGGCCGTGAACCCATAACCCGGCGAAATGATCGGCTGGATCTGTCCGATCTGCCCGGCGACCTCGCAAATGCCCGCGAGTCCGGCTGCGCCGCCGCTGATCGCGAATGCCGCATAGGTCAGGCGCGCATCGCTGAACCCCGCAAACCGCGCGGCCTTGGGCGCACTGCCCACCAGCCGGACGTCGAAGCCGAACAGCGTCCGGCCGAGGACCACCACGCCAATCGCCACGGCGATCAGCGCGAACAGCACGCCGACATGCAGCCGCTCGCCCTCCATCAAAAACGGCAGCCGCGCCACGTCGTCGAACATCACGCTTTGCGGGAAGTTGAAGCCCTTGGGATCGCGCAATGGCCCGCGGGCGAAATAATCGAGCGTCCGTTCGGCCAGATAGACCAGCATCAGGCTGGTGAGGATTTCGGACACGCCGAGTTTCGCACGCAGCAGCGCAGGGATCATCGCATAGGCGATGCCAGCCAACGTACCGGCGGCCAGCATGGCCGGGAGGATCCAGAACGTCTGCGCATCGGGCGACATGCCGTGCGTCGCCACGCCGATCGCTCCGCCGGCGAGCCCTCCCATGACGAACTGCCCCTCGGCTCCGATGTTCCAGAGATTGGCGCGGAAGCAGAAGGACAGGCCGATGGCGATCAGCACCAGCGGCGCCGCCTTGACGGCGACCTCCTGCAGCGACCAGACCTCCGAGAGCGGCGCAATGAAATAGACGTGGAACGCCTGCGCGGGTGACTTGCCCAGCAGCGCCACGACGATCCCGCCGATCAGAATGGCGACCGCGAGTGCGATCAGTGGCGCCGCGACCTCGAGTGTCCGAGAGCGCGTGCCGCGCGCCTCCAGATCAATGCGCATGCGTCACGTCCGCCATACTGGCTCCGCCCATCAGCAATCCGATCTCCTCGCGCGTCGTGCTCCGCGTGTCCCGCGGCTCCGACAGGAAGCCATCGTGTATGACCGCGATGCGGTCCGAAATCTCGAACAACTCGTCGAGGTCCTGACTGATCACCAGCACGGCGGACCCGGCCCGCGACAGGTCGATGAGCAACTGTCGGATCGCCGCGGCCGCCGACGCATCGACGCCCCAGGTCGGCTGGTTCAGCACCAGCACCGAGGGAGATCGGGATATCTCGCGACCGACGAGAAACTTCTGCAGATTGCCGCCGGACAGCGTCCGCGCAGGCGCGTCCGGGCCGCCCGCCCTCACGTCGAACCGTTGAATGATGTCGCTCGCGAGTGAACGCGCCCCTGCGAGATCCAGAAATGCCCGGCCTGCGACGCCGCCCGTGGCATGGCGCGACAGGATGGCGTTCTCCATCAAGCTAAAATCCGGCGCGGCCGCATGACCATTGCGCTCTTCCGGCACGAACGCCGCCCCGAACTGACGCCGCGCCGTGATGCCTTGCCGGCCGACACAGGTCCCATCGAGCCGGACGGCATCAGATGCGCCCGCAAGCCTCTCGCCCGAGATCGCGGCGAACAACTCGTCCTGTCCATTGCCGGCGATGCCCGCAATGCCGAAAACCTCCCCGGCGCGGACATGCAGCGACAGGTCATGCAGCGTCACGCCGTGCAGGTCGGGCGACGGCAAAGACAGGTGATTGAGCCCAAGTCGCTCGGGTCCGACGTCTTCGACGGCGCTCGCACGCACCTCGACCACATGCGTGCCGACCATCATGGCGGCGAGGCTGCGCGCGGTCTCGGCGCGGGGATCGCAGGCGCCGACGACACGACCGGCGCGCAGCACGGTGGCGCGGTCGCAAAGCCGACGCACCTCCTCGAGCCGGTGCGAAATGTAGAGAATGGCCCGCCCCTCGCGCTTCAAGACATCCAGCGTGGCGAACAGGGCCTCGGCCTCCTGCGGCGTCAGCACGGAAGTGGGTTCGTCCAGCACGATCAGCTTGGGATCCTGCATCAGGCAACGGGCGATCTCGATCCGCTGGCGTTCGCCGGCAGACAGGGTCCAGACCGGCCGCTCTGGGTCCAGTCGCAGCCCGTAGCGCTGCGCAATGTCGTCGATCCGCTGGCTGAGGTTGCGCAGGCTTTCGCCACGCGGCAGCACCAGGGCGATGTTTTCCGCAACCGAGAGATTGTCGAACAGCGAAAAGTGCTGGAACACCATGCCGATCCCGGTGGCGCGCGCCGCCTCCGGATTGGCGAAGCGGACCGGCGCGCCCTGGAACAGGATCTGGCCCTCGCTCGGCTCCAGCAAACCATACAGGATCTTCACCAGCGTGGATTTGCCCGCGCCATTCTCGCCGAGCAGCGCATGCGCTTCGCCTGCGTGAATGTCGAGATCGATGCCGGCATTGGCCGTGAAGGCCCCGAAACGCTTGACGATGCCGCGCATCGACACGAGCGGTGCGCCTGCCGAGGGGCTTTGAGGCTCTGGCATGAACTGTCTCGATCCGGGTCGGAGGCGTCAGGGCAACAGCACGGCCGCGCCGGTGGTCGACCGACCCGCGAGCGCCTCATGCGCTTTCGCGGCATCGGCCAGCGGGAAGCGGGCGTGAATCGGGATCTTCACGTCGCCCCGGGAAATCGCCTTCATCAGGTCGCGCGCCGAAGCCTCGTAATCCTCGCGCTTGGCGATGTAGTGGAACAAGGTCGGGCGCGTCGCGAACAACGATCCCTTCTGTTGCAGGAGACCGATGTTGAAGGCCTCCACCTGTCCGGACGCCGAGCCGTAGGACACGAACATGCCCATAGGACGGAGGCAGTCGAGCGATCCCGGAAACGTCGACTTGCCAACGCCGTCGTAGACGACGTCGCACAGCCGCCCCTTGGTGATCGCCTTCACGCGCGCGGCAAAATCCTCGGTGTTGTACAGAATGACGTGCTTGGCTCCGGCCTTCTTGGCGAGTTTGCCCTTCTCCTCCGAGCCGACGGTGCCGATCACGGTGGCGCCCAGCGCCTTGCCCCATTGGCAAAGCAGCATGCCGACGCCGCCGGCCGCGGCATGGACGAGAATCGTGTCTCCCTCTTTGACCCGATAGGTGCGGCGAAGCAGATATTGCGCGGTCAGACCCTTCAGCATCATCGCCGCGCCGGTCTCGTAGGAGATCGCCTTCGGGAGCTTGATCAAGGCCTTCGCGTCGATGTTGCGTTCGTCCGCGTAAGATCCGAGCGTCGACACATATGCGACGCGATCGCCGATCTTCCAGCCGTCCACCCCCTTGCCCAGCGCGACGATCTCGCCCGCGCCTTCGTTGCCGGGCGTGAACGGCAAAGGCGCGGGATAGAGGCCCGAGCGGAAATAGATGTCGATGAAGTTGAGGCCGATCGCATGGTGCCTGATCCGCACTTCGCCGCGCGCCGGCGGCGCGAGCTCGATGTCCTCGAGCAACATGGCCTCGGGGCCGCCTGGTTGATGGATCCGAATCGCGCGCGTCATGACATGCTCCACCCCTGGACGGCCGCATCATGCTGCGACGCAGTGACGGAGGCAACCGGGACCGCCACTCCCTTGAGCTGGCGCAAGGCGTCAATCGGTCCGCCAGGATGTATGATCGCAAAGCGCCCCGCGACTCGCTCGCCTCCTGCCGCGCCCGAACGGACATGTTGATGCACCACATCCCGACCTTCTCGGAAATGTTCACGCCGAAGCTCGTGACGGTCCTGCGGGAGGGCTACGGCCCGCAGCAATTCAAGGCGGATGCGCTCGCCGGTCTGACTGTCGCGATCGTCGCCCTGCCGCTCTCGATGGCCATTGCGATCGGCTCTGGAGCCAAACCCGAGCAGGGACTTTACGCCGCCGTGGTAGGCGGCTTCATCGTCTCGATGCTGGGCGGCAGCCGCTTCCAGATCGGCGGCCCCGCCGGCGCCTTCATCGCGCTCGTCGCCGCGACCATCGCCAAGTTCGGCTTCGACGGCCTTATGATCGCGACTTTCATGGCAGGACTTCTGCTGCTGCTGATCGGCTATCTCCGGCTCGGCGCCTACATCAAATACATCCCGCATCCGGTTCTCGTCGGCTTCACGGCCGGCATCGGGGTGATCATTTTCGCGGGAGAAATCCGCGATCTCTTCGGGCTTCAGATCGATCAAGAGCCCTCCGCCGTGGTGGACCGCCTCTCGGCCCTGTGGTCCGTGCGCGAGACGTTCAACGCCTTCGCGGTGGCGCTTTCCGCCCTCTGCCTGGTGACGATGGTCGTCCTCAAGCATTTTGCCCCAAGGTTTCCCGGCATGCTGGCGGCCGTCGCGGGGGCCGCCGTCCTGACGTGGCTTTTCGATCTTCCGGTCGAGACCATCGGCACACGCTTCGGCGGAATTCCGAGTTCCTTCCCGATGCCGGGCCTGCCCGCCCTGGATCTCGCCCGCATCCTGGAACTCGTTCCCGCGGCCATCGCCATCGCATTGTTGGGCGGCATCGAATCGCTCCTGTCCGCCGTGGTGGCCGACGGCATGACCGGCCGCCGGCATCGCTCGAATTGCGAACTCGTCGCGCAGGGATATGCCAACATCGCATCTGCGCTGTTTGGCGGTCTCTGCGTCACCGGGACGATCGCCCGCACGGCCACCAACGTTCGCGCTCACGCGCATGGACCCGTGTCGGGCATGCTGCACGCGGTGTTCCTGCTCGCCTTCATGCTTTTCGCCGCGCCGCTGGCCTCCTACGTGCCGCTCGCGGCCCTTGCTGCGGTGCTCGCCATCGTGGCCTGGAACATGATCGAGCGCGAGCAATTCGTGCACATCATCCGCCACGACAGGGGCGAGGCCGCCGTTCTGCTCGCCACCTTCCTGCTCACGGTGTTTCGCGATCTCACGGAAGGAATAGCCGTCGGGGTGACGCTCGGCGCGATCCTGTTCATGCATCGCATGGCCGAGATCGTTCAGGTCACGACGCACGAGCAACTCATCGATGAAGACCGGGCAGATGGAACGCCAGGCCAGCGCGAACCCTATCGCCCCGCGCAGTCCGACGACGTGGTGGTCTATCGTATCTCTGGCGCGTTTTTCTTCGGCGCCGCGGGTGCGGTCGCGGCCGTGCTGGACCGCATCGGAGCGCCACCGCGCGCCTTCGTCCTGGATCTTTCGGGCGTGCCGCTTGCGGACGCCACCGCCGCCCAGACTCTCGCGGCCTTTGTCGCCAAAGCTCGAAAACATGGCACGCAGGTCTTTGTCGCCGGAGCATCGCCTGCCGTGCGTCACGTGCTCTGGTCGAATGGCCTGACCGCCGCCGCGGTCTCCTACGCGCCTGACGTCGAGGAGGCGCGGACCATGGCCCTGAACAACGAGTCGCCGCTCAGGACGCCGCCCGGCGGCGGATCAGCCACGGCGCCAGCAGGAAGTATGCCGCACTGACGAGAAGGCCGCTCTTGGCGAACATGTCGATATTGTTCAGCCCCTCGGTGACCGCCAGAGCCGCGCTGCCGAACCACAGGCACGTGAAGGCGATGCTGAGAGCCCGCAGGCGCACGACGCGCATCGGGTGCAGAAACGGCATCGGCAGAAACAACAACGCGCAGAACACCACGATGATGCCGGCGTTCACCCACGGCGGCAGGTCGAACACGAAGAGATAGAGCGCGACCACGTTCCAGAGCGCTGGAAACCCGCGAAAATGGTGGTCCGGCAACTTCATCTCGCGATCCGCGAAGTAAAGCGACGACGCCACCATCACGAGTACGCCCAGTCCGAGATCCACATCCGGGGGAAGCAGGCTGGATCGCCACAGCCCGACCACCGGCACCACCACATAGGTCAGATAGTCGACCACCAGGTCGAGGACAGCGCCATCGTAGCGCGGAGCGGTTTCCTCGACTCGCGCCAGACGTGCGAACGTTCCGTCGATGCCGTCGATCAGCAACGCCACCGCCAGCCAGAAAAACATGGCGGGAAATCGCCCGTCCACGGCCGCCGCCAGCGCCATCAGACCCGCGCCTGCGCCGATCGCCGTGAAGACATGGATCGCCATGCCGAACATGCGCGCCGGCGGAGTCACTGCGGATATCGCCGGAGCGGGTTCGACGGGCTTTGGTTTTCGAGTGGCCATGCCGCTAAAATGCACGGATGCCCTCGGCCGGGCAAACCCAGCGTCCATCCGGCTCGGCGCAGCCAACGAGTCGCGGGCTGCCGCCCTCGCCAAACGACCGGGCTCACCCTAAAACTTCAGCATGAGCAGCACACGGGACAACACAGACATTCTCGTCATCGGCGCGGGGGCGACCGGGCTTGCAGCAGCGCTGGCGCTGGCACGCACGGGCCGAAGCGTCACGCTCGTCGGGCGGCCTGAAAGCGCGGCCAACGGCCGGACCGTCGCCATGCTCGAAGGCTCGCTGCGCCTCATGCAGAACCTCGGCGTGCTGGAGAGCATGCGGCCGGATCTCGCAGCGCTCGAGACCATGCGAATCGTCGACGACACCGGCTCCTTGTTCCGCACGCCTCCGGTGGAGTTCCTCGCGCACGAGATCGGGCTCGATCTCTTTGGCGAGAACATCGAGAACATTCGGCTCGTGGCCCATCTCGCACAAGCGGCGCGGCGCGAGCCCAACCTTACCTTCGTCGAAGACATCGTCACCGGCATCGACCTGCGAGACCTGAACGGCCACGTCACCACGGCCGCCGGACGCAGCCTCTCGGCGCACCTGCTGGTCGCGGCGGACGGGCGCAAGTCGCGCCTGCGCGCCGCCGCCAACATCGCCACGCGGGAATGGTCCTACAAACAGGAAGCCCTGACCTTCCTGCTCCAGCACGACAGGCCGCACCGCGACACCTCGACCGAGTTCCACACGCGCCAGGGTCCGTTCACGCTCGTGCCACTTCCCGCAAGCGCGGAAGCACGCCATCGTTCGAGCCTCGTCTGGCTGATGTCCCCCGAAGAAGCGCGCCGCCGCCGGGCGCTCGCCGATGCCGCGCTGGTGCGCGAGATCGAGCGGCAGGCGCATCACATTCTTGGCCGCATGCGCCTCGAACCCGGGCGCGGCGGCTTCGCCATGACGGGCATGACGGCCCGCAGTCTCAGTGCGCGCCGCGTGGTCCTGATCGGCGATGCCGCCCATGGTTTCCCGCCGATCGGCGCACAGGGATTGAACCTTGGCCTGCGCGACGCCGCGCACCTTGCCGATTGCCTCGCGGGCGACGACGATCCGGGCAGCGACGAGGTCCTCGCCCGGTACGAGACGGCCCGGCAGGGAGACATCCGCCTGCGAACGCTCGGCGTCGATCTGCTCAACCGTTCGCTGCTCACGCCCTTTGCCGCCGTCGACGCCGTCCGCGGTCTGGGACTGTCGGCTTTGGCAACAATCGCTCCCTTGCGCCGCATGGCCATGCGCGAAGGCGTGATGCCGCGCGGCTTGGCCCCGAGCCTGATGCGACTTCAGGGCGTGAAAAGCCTGTAGGGCACCCCTCCCACCGCGATCAGGAACAGGATTGTGGTCAACGTCACCACCGACCCGATGGTGCCGAGCAGGATCAGGCCGGACGCCGGCTCGACGTAGGTGCGATACTGGTTCGCCATGACGAACACGTTCAGCGCCGGCGGCAGCGCCGCCATCAGCACCGCCGTGAACGTCCAGATACGGCCGTAGTCGCCGGTCAGCGACAGCAGCGTCCAGACCAGCAACGGATGCAGCACGAGCTTGATCGCGAGCAGCACCGGCATTTCCGGGGCGATGCGCTTCAGCGGCCGCATCGCGACCGTCACTCCCATGGCGAACAGCGCGCAGGGCGCGGCGGCATTTTGCAGAAAGCCCAGCATTTTTCCGATCGCGACCGGCGGCTGCCAGTGCATGTAGGCGGCGACGATGCCGAGCACGGTGGCGATGTTGAAAGGATGCGTGACGATGCGCTTGAACACGAGCCACGACGTCTGCGCGAGGCTCATCTTCTGGGCGCCCGCAATGCCCATCAGGAACGGCACCAGGGTGAAGAGCAGCATGCTGTCGCAGACGAACACGAGCGCGGTCGGCACGGCCGATTGCGGCCCGAGCGCCGCCAGCGTGAGTCCGGGCCCCATGTAGCCGACGTTGGAATAGGCGCCACCGACCCCCTGGATCGTCGCTTCCGCCACATTGCCCCGGCTCGCCACCATGCCGGTCCCGAACGCGATGGCAAACGCGATCGTGGTCGACAGCGTCGTGATGCCGATGAAGCCCCAGTTCGCCAACTGGTCGAGCGGCGTGACGGCGATCAGGTTGAAGAACAAGGCCGGCAGGGCGACGTAGACGACGAACAGGTGCATCCACGCGAGACCGTCTTCCGGCACATCGAAGATGCGTCCCAGACAGAAGCCGAGCAGGATGAGGCCGAAGAACGGAAGCGCAAGATCGAGCACCTGCGCCAGCGCCGGGATCAGCAACCCGATGCCGATCAGAGCCAGAAACGTCAGCAAAGGCCAGGCGAGAGGCGCAAGCCTGCTCATCGATGCTCCTCTCGGATCGCCGCCGCATGCGTCAAGACGGCGCGGCTCGCAGTAGGCGTCGCGCCTCGCGCTGTCAATTGGGCGACCGGCGCAATGGGCTGTGCACGGCGGCATGGCTCAGCCTGAAAACAGCCTCGTTCCGTGCTACCCCGATGCGTCGCCGGCCATGCCGAAGCAAACCTGCGGAAGTTCGAGAAAGCTGAATGAGATCAGACATCGACATCGGCCAAACGGGAGCTGGCGCGCCGGCCCACGTCGACCTGGAGGAATTGCTCGCGACGCGCCTCCTCGTGCAGGGCAATTCCGGGTCGGGCAAGTCGCATCTGCTCCGCCGCCTGCTCGAACAGAGCGCCGGCCTCGTCCAGCAGGTCGTCATCGATCCCGAAGGCGATTTCGTCACGCTCGCCGAACGCTACGGCCACGTCGTCGTCGATGCTGCCGAATCGGAACACGAGCTCGCCACCATCGCGGCGCGCGTCCGGCAGCACCGTGTTTCCGTCATCCTCAATCTCGAAGGGCTCGAGGTCGACGGCCAGTTGCGCTGCGCCGCGACGTTTCTCAACGCGCTCTTCGATGCGGAGCGTGAATTCTGGTTTCCGGTCCTTGTCGTGGTCGACGAGGCGCAGCTCTTCGCACCGGCGGCCGCGGCGGACGCCTCCGACGAAGCGCGCCGCCTGAGCCTCGCGGCCATGACCAACCTCATGTGCCGCGGCCGAAAGCGCGGGCTCGCGGGCGTCATCGCCACGCAGCGTCTGGCGAAGCTCGCCAAGAACGTCGCCGCCGAGGCCTCGAATTTTCTCATGGGCCGCACCTTCCTCGACATCGACATGGCCCGCGCCGCTGACCTGCTGGGCATGGAGCGTCGACAGGCCGAGATGTTCCGGGACCTGCAGCGCGGCTCCTTCGTGGGGCTCGGCCCGGCCATTTCGCGCCGGCCCCTGTCGATGCGCATCGGCGCGGTCGAAACCTCGGACCGCGGCGGCGCGCCCAAGCTCCTGCCCCTCCCCGGCGCAACCGACGATGGTGACGCGCGGGAACTGATCTTCGCCGCGACCGACATGCCGGCGATGCCCGTCGAGAGACCGCGGCGACCGCGTGCGGACGATTCGGACGACGTGCTGGCGCGCATCGATCGCGCACCGCCGCCCGCCTACGTGGCCGCACCGCCTCCCGACCTCAGCGACGAGGAACGCACCGCCGCCGTCGAGGATATCCTCGCGCAGATGATTGCCGACCCATCGGCAGCCTTCCAGCCAACCGCAGCGCTGCATCGCGATTTTCTGGTGCGCTGCCGGATCCGCCGCCTCGGCACGGACGTTCCGAACGCCGCCGCCTTCCGCCGCCGCATGACCATCGCAAGAGCACGCCTCACGCAGCCGGAAGGCGCGGACGAATTTGCATGGGACAAGGCCGTCGAAATTTCCGAGCGCTTGCCGGAAGACATGCAGGGCGTTTTCCTGCTGCTCTGCCGCGCCGCCGTCGCGCAGAAGCCCTGCCCGTCCGACGATGAGATCGCGCGCTTCTTCGGCAGTCATTCGCCCGGGCGTGCGCGCCGCATGCTCAGACAGATGGAGCAGATCGGCACCATCGTGTGCCGCACCGACTTCCTGCAATGCCGGATCGTGGCGATTCCCGAACTCGGCTTCGAAACGGCCGCCGTGCACCCCATGGCGCGCGACCAGGCGGAAACCGTGTGAGCTTCAGCGCCGGCTGAGATAATCGCCCAGCATCGCGGCCGCGGCCTGGCGATCCACGTCACTCGCAGCCTTCAGCGCCTTTTCGCGCAACTCGATCACCCAGACGTTCTTCGGATCGTCGCCCGCACTTTCGACCGCCATGGTGAGATACATCAGCCCGCGCGCGCGCTGGCGCGGAACGCCTTGCCCCGTGAACAGAAGATTGCCGAGGAGCGCCTGCGCCTCCATGTGGTTCTTTTCCGCCGCGAGAAACAGCCAACGCACCGCCTGGCGCGGGTCCTTGCGAACGCCATCGCCGTCGAGATGGATGCGGGCCAGATTATACTGCGCGTTCGGATCGCCGAAAGTGGAAGCCGCGTAGTGAAAAAGCTCCTGCGCGCGTGCCGGATCGGGCCGCAGCCTGATCTCCGGAACGCCGGTCAGCGAGTAGATGCCGACGGCCACATAGGCGCTCGCCACGATGCCGATCTCGCGACGGCTCGTATTGTCCTCGTCGTAATTGTTCACGATCTGGTTGAAGTAATCGTAGGCCTTCGCATCGTCGTGCGGCACGCCCTCGCCCGCCGCATACATGCGACCGAGCTTCCACTGCGCCAGTGATTGCCCGCCCGCCGCGGCATATTTCAACGCTTCGACGGACGACGCGGCGTCGCCGGTACGCAGACCTTCGATCGCGTGATTCAGCGCCTGAAGCGAATTCTTGAAGACAGGCATCGGCGGCTTCAGGCCAGCGGGGCTTTCGCTCCCGTCGAGCGCTAACGCGACTCCACCTCCGGCAAGGCCGGACATGGCGCACAAGGCAAGAACCGCGATCTTCTTAGCTATCCGCATAAACATGCTTCTCGTTGGACGCACCCGGATGCGTCACCGCGCCGTATCTGGCGCTGCCGACCGTCCGGGCATATTTCCAGATTGCCCCTGAGCCAAAATCGGTTTCTCTTTTGTGCCAGTTCTGTTTGCGCACTGCCAGTTCATGATCGTCGATTGCGACGCTCAGAACGCCCCGGATCGCATCGAGCGTGATCATGTCACCATCGCGCAACAGCGCGATGGGTCCGCCGACCGCAGCTTCGGGCCCCACATGCCCGACGCAGAAACCGCGCGTGGCTCCGGAGAATCGCCCGTCGGTGATCAGCGCGACCTTGTCGCCCATTCCCTGTCCGTAGAGCGCCGCCGTCGTGGCCAGCATTTCGCGCATGCCGGGGCCGCCTTCCGGACCCTCGTAGCGAATGACGAGCACGTCGCCTTCGGCATATTGCCGTTTCGACACCGCTTCGAAGCAGGCTTCCTCGTTGTCGAAACAGCGCGCCGGCCCGACGAACACCTGCTTCTCGGGCGGCATGCCCGCGACTTTCACGATGGCGCCGTCCGGCGCGAGATTGCCGCTCAGGCCGACGACCCCGCCCGTAACGGTGATCGGTCGATTGGCGGGGCGCACGACGTCCTGTGCGTCGTTCCACGCGACTTTCGACATGTTTTCCGCAATGGTCCGGCCCGTCACCGTGATGCAGTCGCCATGCAGGAAGCCGTGGTCGAGCAGCGTCTTCATCAACAGCGGAATGCCACCGGCTTCGAACATGTCCTTGGCGACGTAGCGTCCGCCGGGCTTCAGGTCGGCGATATAGGGCGTACGCCGAAAGATCTCGGCGACGTCGAACAGATCGAAGGAAATGCCGGCTTCGTGCGCGATCGCCGGCAGATGCAGCGCCGCATTGGTCGAGCCGCCGGACGCTGCCACGACGGTCGCGGCATTTTCGAGCGCCTTGCGAGTGACGATGTCGCGCGGCCTCAACTGGCGCGCGACGAGATCCATCACGACCTCGCCGGCCGTCATGCAGAAGCGGTCGCGAATCTCGTAGGGCGCGGGAGCGCCGCAGGAATAGGGAAGCGCAAGCCCGATGGCCTCCGCCACCGTCGCCATCGTATTGGCGGTGAATTGCGCGCCGCAGGATCCTGCCGAGGGACACGCGACCTGCTCGAGTTCGTCGAGATCCTCGGCCGACATGTCGCCGACCGAATAAGCTCCGACGGCTTCGAACAGATCCTGCACGGTCACCTGCCGACCGCGGAACGTACCGGGCAGGATCGAGCCGCCATAAATGAAGACCGATGGGACGTTGAGCCGAACCATCGCCATCATCATGCCGGGCAACGACTTGTCACAGCCCGCAAGGCCCACGAGCGCGTCGTAGCAATGCCCCCGCATGGTCAGTTCGACCGAATCGGCGATCACCTCGCGCGACACCAGCGAGGCCTTCATGCCCTGGTGGCCCATCGCGATCCCGTCCGTCACCGTGATGGTGCAGAACTCGCGCGGCGTCCCGCCGGCCGACGCCACGCCCTTCTTGACCGCCTGCGCCTGGCGCATGAGCGAGATGTTGCAGGGCGCCGCCT
>JAQGJH010000098.1 GCA_028290705.1 Hyphomicrobiales bacterium | reverse complement strand
ACGAGCATCATATGGGTACTACGAGGATGGCAGTTGATCCAGTCAACGGAGTGGTAGATCAGAATTGTAAGGTTCATGGCGTCGACAATCTGTTCATTGGTGGTGCTTCGGTGTTCCCTATCGCAGGACATGCAAATCCAACGCTGACAATCGTCGCACTATCAATCCGACTAGCGGACCACCTTCGCTCTGCACTGGGAAGATAACGCAACGCTCTCAAGCGCAGACTTGTAACCGCTGTTTTACGCAGAAGCAGACGTTTGTGACTCTCTAAATTACACGCGGCAGTCGAGGCCAGATCGGCTGCCGTGTTTTCGCTCTGCGGGCCAACACGGCGGTGCCCGATTCGCCGATGAGCTGCCTTGGGCAATGCGGCATACCCAAATCAGCTTGACGCATACGATCAGGCGCCAGTGACGCGCGGCGCGCACAGAGGCTGGCGCGGTTCAGGGCATTGCTGGCTGTACCGTCAGGCGTGATGCGTCGATTGCGCAAGCGGCATTGAAGCTTCGCGCGGGCAGTCCATGCAGCGGTGCGTCAGTCACCCGATGAAGTCTCAGCGATCGGGAGCAGGTCGCCTCTCCGAAGAAACTCGAGCACGCATGCGTCGAACGCCTCCGGATCTTCGAGGAAACAGCAGTGGCCTGCGCCGGTGATCAGGCGATGTTCGGCTGCGGGCATGAGGCTGGCGGTGCGTTCACCGCCGGCCCGCGCGCTGTCGTACTCGCCGTTGACGACGAGGGTCGGCACGTCACAACTCGGCAGCCGGTCGCTCAGATCAGCGCCCTGCAGCGCTTTGAACACGCGCGCGATGCTCTCTGCATCGAGGGTTGCGCCGCGTTCAACGAAGCCCGCGAGCAGATAGCGTCCGAGCGGCGTGTCGGCCCACGCGCTCGTCACGCCGTGACGCAAATGCCCGAGGTGGAAGGCTTTCAGGGTTCCGGCCTCACCTTGTGCACGGTAATCCGCGATACGTCTGGTGAAATCCTGTTGGCCGAGATTGCCGCCGATGAGAATCGTGGCTGCGACGCGCTCGCGGGATTCGCAAGCTAGCGTGGCTGCGATCTTCGACCCGATGCTGCAGCCCATCACGACGGCCGCGCCCCGGAACCCTAGATCATCCAGTACGCCGAGCGCATCATTGCCCATGTCGCGCAGCGTGAATGCCGTGGTGGGCTTGGCTGATTTTCCCCAGCCGCGCAGGTCGACCGCCACGGTGGTGAAGCTTTGAGACCAACGCGCAACCTGGAAGAGCCACTGATGGTGGTCGAAGGGCAGCGCATGCAACATTAGAAGCGGCGGCCCCGATCCCGCAACCTCGTAATAGACGTCGAGCCCATTCGCGCGGCTGACGGGCATGAGGGGACCTCCTGGTTGGATCTTGGCGGCTACCCGGTCGGGGACTGGCGTCCTGCGCGGGAGCCGTTACAATAAGCGCAAACAAACGCAAGGGGGAAGCCGATGCACTACCGTCCCATTCTGGCTCGCGCCCGCATCGGCTTCATCATTCCCTCATCGAACCGTATGGTTGAGCCGCAAGTGCAGCATTTCATGCCCGACGGCGTGGTGCCGCATTTCACCCGCATCGGGATGACCAATCGCCACAAGGCGCCACTCGATCAGTTGCTGCCGCGCATTCTCGACGCCACCGAGCTTCTCGCCGATTCCGCCTGCGACGTGACAGTGCTTCAGTGCACTGGGACGTCGATGTCGGGGGGCGTCGACATGGAACAGCACGTGATCGCCGAGATGGAGCGCGTCAGCGGAAAGCCCGCGCTCAGCGCGGCCTCCTGTCTGACGAGCGCGTTCCAGACGCTCTGTGCAAGGCGGCTCGTTTTCATCTCGGAAACAAAGCAGGAAGGCCATGACAGGAAGGTGGCGTTCCTTCGTGAGGCCGGCTACGAAATCGTCGCGGACAAAGCCGTGGGACTTGCCAACAGCGCCGAATATTGCAGCACGCCGCCCGAGCGGTGGTTCGATGAAGCGATCACGCTGCGCGACGATAGCGCCGACGCCTATTTCATCAGTTGCGCGAACATCCGCAGCATCGACGTGATCGAGAGGCTCGAATCCGAGCTGGGGAAACCTGTAGTGACGAGCAATCAGGCGGCGATCTGGTGCTCGCTGCGGACATGCGGCATCGAGGACGTGGCGCCGGGACTCGGCCGACTTTTCGAGCATCGCGTGGCGCGGCGCCTCGCGGCCGCGTGAGAAGCGTCGAGGCACGCACCCTACCCTGACGCCCCCGTTCTCTTCATCGGCTCAACTTGGCCGCGCGCTGAAGCACCGCCTTGGGCGTGTCGTAGGCCCGCTTGATCATCTTCTCCATCTCCTCGCCCGTAATGGCGCCGAGTTCGAGCCGCGCTTTTTCCGCATCGGCCAGGAAGGCCGGGTCCTTCATGGTGGCGTCGAAGGCCCTTCGGATGATCTGGACGAGATGTTTCGGCGTGCCGGGCGGCATCAGGAACGGCCGCCCCATTTCCTCCGGCACGCCCAGCATTTCCAGCACGGTCCTATCTTCTTCGCTGGCCACGAGCGTCTTGAGAAGCGGCACTTTCTCGAGACCTTCCTGCGGCGCCTCGCCTGTCTGGACCAGCACGTTGATGCGATTGTTGATGATCCAGTCCGGGTTCGAGGCCTTGAGCGTGGAGAGCGAGAGCCCGCACACGCCCTCCGCTTCGCCCCGCTCGACGGCGAGGCGGGACTCGGTCGTGGAATAGCCCGGCACGACCTTGAATTTCGTGCCGAGCAGCGCGTTGAGCTGCTTGGGCATGATGGCTGAATTTCCGGTCGCGCCGGTCGCCGCGACGACGATCTCGCGCGTCTTCGCCTGCTCGATGGTCTTGACGGGACTCGTGTGCCAGGTCGCGCAGATCTGCGTCTGCTTTCCCATGCTGCCGACCCATTCGAATTCGCGCGGGTCGTACTTCACCGAAGCATTGCCGAAGAGCGGTTCGAGCAGAAGCGTGTTGTAGGTCGAGACGATGACGGTCCCGTCCCGAGGCGCGATGCTGGCTGCCCAGTTGGTTCCGAGCATGCCGCTCGCGCCGGGCATGTTCTGGTCGATGATGACCGGATTGCCCGGAATGTGTTTCACCAGATGCTGTGACAGGATGCGCGCGTAAGTGTCGTAGCCACCGCCCGCCCCCGAAGGGATGATCATGCGTAGCTGCTTGCCCTTGTAAAACGGCGCGCTCTCCTGAGCTGCCACCGACATTGGATTTGCAGCCACGGCAAGGAAGGCCACGATGCAGATCAGTTTGAATCCGTTTCGAGCCCTGGCCCCAGAGGTCTTTTGCATGCCCGTCCTCCCGGTTCGTTCGGATCAAGGCAGCGGCGGCATGGTTTCCAGCAGCACGCCATAGCCCTTGCGAGGCTCGTTGATGTGGAGGCGTTTCTGAACCTCCCACACGCGGGCGGGCACGGGGTGGAGCACGGGCACCTGAAGATCCTGCTCGAGCAACTTGACGATCTCGAGCACGCGCCAGCCCGAGCCCAGCATGTAGATCGCGTCGCCGCCGCCGGCTTTCAGAAAGCACTTCTTGATGTGGCCGTAGACCTGCTCGCCGGAAAGCTCCTGCGCCCTGTCGAACGGCACGTCGATGCCCGTCATGCTGCGGACATCGAAGCCGGCGTCCTGGAAGTAGCGCGCGAACGTCGCGTTGATGTCTCCGGGGAAATAGGTTGCGCCCACGATGGTCTTGGCGCCCAGCGCCCGCAGCGCCGTGATGTGGTTCTGGCCGGAGGTGAAGATCGGCACGCCGAATTTCTCTTCCCAGCCCTTGACGATTTCAGCCTCGCGTTTGAGCCCCTGCACCATGAAGGGCGGCGCTCCCGAAGGGTGGATGAGGTCGCAGCCCGCATCCGCGCAGACCTTGATCAATTGCTCATAGCCGGAGAAGACGGCCTCGAACTCGTCACGCGTACCGCGGTTGATGTTGAGAAACATCGGAATGACGCCGATGCCTTCGGGGGCAAGGCGGATGAACTCTTCGGTCGATCCGGGACGAAGGGTCGGGTGCACCATGCCCAGCGTGCCGCGCCAGCTCGAAAACCCCATTCGTTCCTCCCTCGTCGCCTCCGCTGTCTCGGCCCTTCGCCGGCGCGGTTCGCGACAGTGTAGATTGGAACCCGACTCCGCGCCAAGGCCTGATTGCTCCACCGCCCGGACGATCGGGGAACCTCACGCCGAGCCGAGGGGTTGGCCTCGTTCCGAACCCGCCCGCGATCGCCGGCGGGAGTTTCGAGCGGGAGACAGGCATGCACAGGATCGGACGCAACATCTGGGCTATTCCCGAAGGCTATATTCCCTCCGGAAGCGTCAGTCAGGAGCGCCCGCTCGTCTCGCATGAAACGGCGTGCATCCTGAATGCCGGAAACGTGCCGGCGCGGATCGAACTGACGATCTACTTCGTCGACCGCGATCCGGTCGGCCCCTATGTGATCGAGGCTCCGGCGCAACGCACCGTCCACTTGCGCTTCAACGACCTCGTCGATCCGGCGCCGGTGCCACGCGACACCGATTATGCGTCGGTGTTCGTCTCGGATCAGCCCATCGTCGTGCAGCATACGCGGCTCGACTCGCGCCGGGCTGAAATCGCGCTGATGTCGACGATGGCTTTCGCCCAATCCTGAGCGTTCAGGGTTGCAGCTTGCGGCGCCATTCGGCGGCGCTACGGACCAGCCAGACGTACCAGACCAGACCGATCACGAAGCCGGCGATCCCGATCATACCGGCAATGTCCACACCGCCGGTGCGGTAGAGGCTTCCAAGCGTCAGAAGCACGCCGGTGAACCCCACGGCGCCTGCGCTGATGCGGCCCGTGTCGTTGGCTTCGAGCCTGTACGCCAGCGCTCTTCGACGTTCGGCCGGTGTGTTCGGCTCAACTGTGCGCGCCGTCTCGCGGGCGATGACGGCGGCATATTCATCGCCCAGAATGGCGCGGAGATCTGCTTCGGGCAGTGCAGCCATGTTTCTTCCCCTGATGTTGCCGGCGCTCGCCCTTTACGAGCGCCGCATGCGCCCCGTCGATCGATGAAGCACGCTGTATCGTCATCGGCGCCGGCCAGCACTGCATTCTGCGCAGTTGCCAAGCAGCGGACAGTCGGGGGTTTCGGTGCACCTTGTCGGGGTTTTCCTGACACGCGAAGGGGCTTAGGCGCTGGACGTCTGCATCCGCGAGGGCGAAAGTAGCGATCCGGGAACGAAGGCCGGCGGGCGCCGCGAGGTGTCGCGTCGCGGTCGCCTGACGTTCCACTTCTCACGCGATCGAGCGTGACAGGACACGCGTTCATGCCTGCACGACACGCACCGACGGGCGGGCGACTACTGACGTCGCTGATCGTGGCCGCCATCATTCCGTTGATGCTGTTCGGCGCCATGGTGGCTTACTTCCTGGCCGACGCGGGCCGCGCCACTGCACGCCGCAATGCCGCGCTCACGGTTTCGGGCGTTGCCGAGCGTGTCTCCACGGCTTTGCTGAAAGAGGTGGAACTCGCGGAAGCGCTGGCCAGCCTGCCCTCTCTCGACCGGCCCGACCTCGAGCGTTTCTACCGGACGGCGCAACGGATCGCGCCGCATCGCGCCTTGTGGAAGAGCGTCTCTCTCGCCGATGCCGACGGTCGCCAGCGCATGAACATCCTGCGCCGCCTGGGCGACGAACTCGGCCCCGTCACGGATCGAGAGAGCTTCGATCGTGCTCTGCGGCAGAAACGTGCGGCCATCGGCGGCGTCGGGCCGCTCGGGCCGGTCAGCGGACAAAGGCTCGTGTCGATCTCTGTTCCGATCATTCGCGACGACCTCATCTCGCTCGTGCTCATCGTCGGTCTCTCGCCCATCGAGATCCAGACGATCCTGGCCAATTCGGGAGCGCCGAAAGACTGGGTTGGCGTCATCGTCGACGCCGAGGGGCGCATCGTGGCGCGCAGCACCGGGCATGACGACATTGGCCAGAAGGCGAGCCCGCCGGTCCTGGCGGCGATGGCTGGCGACCCGCAGGGTGAGTATCGGGGGCGCATGCGCAGCGGCGTGGAGGTGGACACGCTCTATCAGAAGCTGCCGGGCGAAAGTGGATGGTCCGTTCATTTTGGCGTGCCGAGCGCCACGCTCGATGGGCCCGTCACCCGGTCCACGGCGCTGCTGGTGGCGAGTTGCGCGATATGCCTGCTGCTGGCCGGGGGATTGGCCAAGTTCACGGCGCGCGACCTCGAGCAGCGACGTCGCGAACAGGAAGAATATTCGGCCATGGCGCTGGCGATCAGCGAAGAGCGCGCCGCCGTGGCCATCAAGGCGGCCAAGCTCGGAACATGGCGGCTCGACATCGTCACGGGGACTATCGCGGGATCGGAACGCACACGCAGTCTGCTGGCCCTGCCCCGTGAACATGGAACGCGCGCGACCATGGACGAATTCTTCACCGCGGTTCATCCAAAGGATCGCGATGCGCTGATGGAGGCGATCAGGTCCTGCGGTGTCTCCGAGGACGCGATCGACGTCGAGTTCCGATGCCTGCATGCCGACGGCTCGCATCGCTGGCTGAGAGTGGCCGGCCGCCGCGCCACCGCTGAAGAGCGACGCGACATCGGCGGAGAGCAGCGCGGCAACGTCGTGCACGGCGTGATCGCCGACATCGATGCCGCCAAGCGCGCGTCGGCAGAGCGCATCCGGCTGACGAAGCGGCTGACAGAAGCGCAGGAGAACGAGCAGCAGCGCATCGCTCGCGAACTGCACGATCAGGTCGGCCAGACGCTGACCGGCCTCGCGCTCGGATTGAAGCGACTCGAGCAGGATCTCGACGAGTCCGCGCCGCCGGCCTTGCGCGAGCGCGTCCGTTGGCTGGAATCTCTCACCTATGACATCAGCCGCGACATCCACAGCGTGGCGTCCGATCTTCGGCCCGTCGCCCTGGAC
>JAQGJH010000094.1 GCA_028290705.1 Hyphomicrobiales bacterium | reverse complement strand
AGCCGCACGCCCTCGACGCGGGCGGTTCCCTCGATGGCCCTGGTCTGCGCGCCGAGATGCACGTCGATCCCGCGCATCTCCATCTCGGCTTTCAGGATCGACGCGGCAGCAGCATCGAGCTGCCGTTCCATCAGGCGATCCATGAGATGCACGACGCTCGTCTTCACACCCGCCTTGGCAAGTCCCGAAGCCGCCTCGAGGCCGAGCAACCCGCCTCCAATGACGACGGCGCGACCGCCGCCCCTCGTCGCCTCGCGGATGCGTGCGACGTCGGCATGGTCCCGGAACGTCAGGACGCCGGGAAGATCCGCACCCGGCAGAGGCAGACGCACGGCCTCGGATCCCGTGGCGAGCACGAGCCGCCCGTAGGGTAGCGAGCTGCCGTCTTCCAGCAGGATGCGTGAACCCGCGCGATCGATAGCCACGACGCGACGTCCAAACATCGTCGTGACGCCCATGCGCGCCCACCATCCCGCGGGCTTCAACTCGATGTCGTCTTCCGCCACTTCGTTGGCCAGCAGCGACGAGAGCAGCACGCGATTATAGGCGCGGCGCGGCTCGGCGCCCACGACCGCAATCGCATGCCGGCCGAGTCCGCGCTTCGCCAATTCCTCGACGAGGCGCGCGGCCGCCATTCCCATGCCCACGATGACGAGTTGCTCGGACATGCCGCTTCTCCGGGTCGCGGATCGTCAGGCCGCCTCGACGAAACGATGCCGCTCGTAGAGGAACTTCAGCACCGCCTCGCGGGCCGCGATGTAGGATCGGTCGGCCACGAGGTCGAGCCGCTTGCGCGGCCGCGCCAGCTTCACGTCGAGAACTTCGCCGATGGTGGCCGAGGGACCGTTGGTCATCATCACGATGCGGTCGGACAACAGCACGGCCTCGTCCACGTCGTGTGTGATCATGATCATGGTGTTCTTCAGGCTGGCGTGAATCTGCATCACCGAGTCTTGCAGATGCGCGCGCGTCAACGCGTCCAGCGCGCCGAAGGGCTCGTCGAGCAGCAGGATCTTGGGTTCGATGGCGAGCGCCCGCGCAATGCCGACACGCTGTTTCATGCCGCCGGAGATTTCCGAAGGGCGCTTGTCCTTGGCGTGCGTCATCTGCACGAGGTCCAGATTATGCAGGATCCACGAGCGACGCTCCGCACGCGACTTGCTGTTGCCGAACACCTTGTCGACCGCCAGCGCGACATTGTCGTAGACGGTGAGCCACGGCAGCAGCGAATGGTTCTGGAACACGACGGCACGCTCGGGTCCCGGCGCATTGACTTCGCGGTCCTCGAGCAGGACGCCGCCCGTGGTCACCGGCGTCAGCCCGGCGATCAGATTGAGCAGCGTCGACTTCCCGCAACCCGAATGGCCGATGATCGAAACGATCTCGCCCTTGTGGATCGTGAGGTTGATGTCGCGCAGCACTTCGGTTTCCGACGACCCGCGACGGAAGCTTTTGCTGATGTGATCGAGCTTGAGATAAGCGGACATGGATGATCTCCTCAGGCGGCTGCCGTGCCGCGTGTCACCAGGGAGCCCAGCGCACCCACGATGCGGTCGAGCACGAAGCCGACGAGGCCGATGTAGAACAGCGCCACGACGATGTCGGACAGACGCGATGAGTTCCAGGCGTCCCAGATGAAGAAGCCGATGCCGACGCCGCCCGTGAGCATTTCGGCCGCCACGATGGCGAGCCACGCCAGCCCGATGCCGATCCTCAATCCCGTGAAGATGTAGGGCGCCGCCGACGGCAGCATGATCTTCCAGAAGAACTCGAACGTGTTGAGCCGCAGCACCTGCGCGACGTTGCGATAATCCTGCGGAATGTTGCGGACACCCACCGCGGTGTTGATCAGGATCGGCCAAATCGACGTGATGAAGATCACGAAAATGGCCGAGGGCGACGAGTCGCGAAACGCCGCCAGCGAAATCGGCAGCCAGGCGAGCGGCGGCACGGTGCGCAGGATCTGGAAGATCGGGTCGAGCCCGCGCATCGCCCAGACCGACTGGCCGACCAGCGCGCCCACCATCACGCCCACGACGGCCGCCAGCCCGAAGCCGATGCCGACACGCTGCAGCGAGGTGAGCGTTCTCCAGCCGAGCCCGATATCCTGCGGACCGGTGACGAAGAACGGATCGACGATGAGGTCGGACGCATCCTTCCAGACCTGCACGGGGGACGGCAATGTCGCGCCGGGATTTCCGAAAGCGATCTGCCAGACCAGCAGGATCAGCGCGGCCGTGATCAGCGGCGGGACGACGTTGCTGGCAAAGCTGCTGGCGTAGCGCGGCAGCATCTCGGCGAAAGACGATTTCTGCGACGTCGGCAGCGCGATCACCTTCGCCTCAGCGGGCGCGGGAGGCGTCACCGGCTCTTGGGATTTCACAACGGCGAGGGTCATGTTGGGCTCGCGAAATCAGGAGAATGAAAGTCCCGGCCGACGCAGCGGCCGGGACGCGTGTCGGGCGTCAGGCGACGCGTTTGATGGCGAGCGATTTCAGATAGGCGGACGGATCCGCCGGATCGAAGATCTTGCCGTCGAAGAAGGTCTCGGGACCGCGGGAATCGCTGGCCGGAATGTCCGCCGCCGCGACACCAAGGTCCTTCGCGGCCTCGCGCCAGATGTCCGAGCGGTTGACCTTGGCCACCATGGCGTTGATGTCCGTCGTGGGCTCGAACTTGCCCCAGCGGATGTCCTCGGCCAGGAACCATGCGTCATGGCTCTTGAACGGGAAGGACGCGTGGTCCTGCCAGAACTTCATCTGCAGGCCCGTGGCCGTCGCGGCGCGGCCATTGCCGTAATTGATGTCGCCCTTGAGGCGGCCGAGAATGTCCACCGGCGGCACGTTGAACCACTGGCGACGACCGAGAATGCCGGCCATCTCCTCCTTGTTCTTCATGTCGTCGCACCATTGCTGGGCTTCCAGCACGGCCATCAGCATCGCCTTGGCGGCGCGCGGATTTTTCTCGACCCAGTCGGCGCGCATGCCGAGCGCCTTTTCCGGATGCTTCTTCCAGATCTCGCCGGTCGTGCAGGCCGTGAAGCCGATCTTCTGGTTGACGAGTTGTTCGTTCCAGGGCTCGCCGACGCAGAAGGCGTCCATGTTGCCGACCTTCATGTTGGCCACCATCTGGGGCGGCGGAACCACGATGGTCGACACGTCCTTGTCGGGGTCGATGCCGCCGGCCGCCATCCAGTAGCGAATCCAGAGGTCATGCGTTCCGCCCGGGAACGTCATGGCGATCTTGACCTCCTTGCCTTCGGCCTTCTTCTTCGCGAACACCGCCTTCAAGGCCGAGGAATCGAGCCCGACTTTCGTGTCGGCATATTCTTGCGCCACGGAAATCGCCTGCGCGTCCAGGTTCAGGCGCGCGAGGATCACCATCGGGGTCGGAACGCTGTTCTGCGTTACTTTTCCGGCCGAGATCAGATAAGGCATCGGCGTCAGGATATGCGCGCCGTCGATGCCGTTGCTGGCTCCGCCCAGCACCAGATTGTCGCGCGTCGCCGCCCAGGAGGCCTGTTTCAGGATCTCCATGTCGGGCAGGCCATGCTTGGCGAAAATCCCCTTCTCCTTGGCGACCACGAGGGCCGCCGCATCCGTCAGCGCGATGTAGCCGAGCTTGGCGCCCTTCACCTCCGGACCCGCGCCTTGCGCGAAGGCCCCGCCGGGAAGCTGCACGCGGGCCGCAGCCAGCAAGGCGGCCGTGGCGCCCGCGCCGCGCAGCAGAGTCCTGCGAGTGGCGTCCGTGGTGATCCATGCCCCGCCCGTCGATTTGCTGCTGCTCATGTCTGTCCCCTCGTGTGCAAAAGTCGTGGCCGAATAAAAAAACGCCGCGCTCCGCGCCGTTGGGCGCGGAGACAGCGGCGTTGCTGTCGAATGTCGGAATTTGGACGGCCTCGTTGCCGGTCCTGAATACATTCAAGACCCGTGCCAACCCGAAGGCCTCGGCATCGACCGGACGTCCGCCCTCGGTTGACGCGCGATTCCGCACCCGAGGATGAGTTTAGCGGCGAGTGGCTAGTTTTTGTGCAATGCAGCACTTACCTGAAGGCGCGGTCGTAGACGTCCGGGGTGAACACCCGCGAAGCCAGTTTCGCACCCTCGGCCGTCGCCTTGATCTGGCCCGCCGCGACCATTTCGCCGAACACGAGGCTCCCGGTCGCAGGATCCGGCCGGTTGAGCCCGCGTCCTTCGAAACGAATAAAGCCCTCCGCGCGTCGGCGCCGCCCGGCCGGGTCCAGCACGATATCGCCCGACAGCGTCCGGGCGATCACCTCTTCGGACATGTCGAACCTCTCCGGCGCCGCAAGCGCCCGCGAGACACGCGCGATGTTTTCCGGCTGCGAAATATAATGCGACGCGGCCCCCAGGGCTCGCAGGAGTTTCGAGCCGGCCGGGCCGTTGATCAGTGGCGAGCCCTCGGGAACGGCCAAAACCTTCTCGACGCCGTCCGGCGCGAGTTCGCACCCCAATGCGGCGATGACGCCCTTGCCCTGGTCGACCGCCAGCGAGTTCCAGGGGCTGCCGACGCAGAAACCATCGATCAGGCCTTTGTCGATGCAGTCGACCATGTAGGGCGGCGGCACGACCACGATCTCGACGTCGGCCGCAGGATCGATGCCGCCCAGCGCGAAGAACCGTCGCAGCAGATAGGTGTGCGACGAGAAGGGAAAAACCGATGCGAAAGAGAGACTTCGCTCACCGGCCTTGCGACGCCGCTCGACGAGTTCGCCCAGCGCCAGCGCCGTTTCGGAATAGGATGCGAGAGCGCCCGGCCGCATGGCCGCGAGTTCGGCCGCGAGGGCCGTGGAAAGCGTGATGGCGGTTCCGTTGGCATTCAGCACGTAGATCGCGCGAAGCGAACTGCGCAACTGCCCCACGCCGAGCGTCGTCGCAATGGCGAGCGGCGCCAGCAGATGCGCGGCCTCGATGTGACCGACGATCAGCTTGTCCCGGAGATTGGCCCAGGAAACGTCGCGCTGGAGATCAATCTTCAAGCCTTCGCGCTCGGCGAAGCCGAAATCGGCCGCCACGATCAAACTCGCGGCGTCCGTCAACGGCAGATATCCGACCCTGACCTCGATCATCCGAGCAACTCCGAGGCGGTGAGAATGGAACGCGCAATCTCCACGATGCGCTTCTTCTTGTTCATCGCGGTGGTGCGCAGGAGCGCATATGCCGTGTCCTCATCGATGCCGCGCGCCTTCATCACCAAGGCCTTGGCGCGGTCGATCGTCTTGCGGTCTTCGAGCGCGCCCTGGGCCCGCGACAGATCGCCTTCGAGCCGTGAATAGGCGCGGAATCGGGTGACGCACATTTCGACGATGTTCTTCACCCGATCGCGCCGCAGCCCGTCGACGACGTAAGCCGAGACCCCGGCCTCGATCGCCGCCTTCGTCTGCTCGGCGTCGGACTGGTCGACGAACATCGTGATGGGCCGTTTGACGAGACGGCTGACGAGAAACATCTGCTCGAGCGTGTCGCGCTGCGGATTGGCGAGGTCGATCACCACGATGTCGGGATCGATCTCGCCGATGCGGGCGATCAGCCTCACGGTCGTGTCGAGCCGCACGACCTCCGAGAACCCAGCTTCCCTCAATCCCGCCTCGATGATGGCGGCGCGGATCGGGCTTTCGTCGACCACGAGGGCTTTGAGGGGCGTATCCATAATCGACGGCGTCTGGACTCTCGGGGATGGGACGACACCGGTCGGCGAAGCAGGATGTGTGCCGCCGGACGGCCGATGCAGGCACGTGTCGTGGCACACATGGCCGAACCCATGTCAAGCGTAAGCTGACCCACGTTTCCAGATCTGGTGCGTTCCCTTGCCGACACCAGACGAACACCTTCGGAAACGATCCAGGAGACGACCATGTCGATCGCCATCGAGAGCCTGCGCGCGCACCGCACCGGGATTGCCTTGCGCACCGGAATCGCATTCACGCTCGGCCTCGGTCTGCTCACGGGGACCGCCGGCGCCGTGCAGGCGGGCTTTCTCGACTCGCTTTTCGGTGGGCAGAGGTCCGGACCGGCTTACAACAGCCCCGGACCCTCCTACGACAATTACGGCTACGATCATTACAGCAGCCCGTACGGCGAGCCGCGCCAGCGTCGGCGCGGCGCGCAGGCCGCCAAACCCCGCAAGGAAGCGCCTCCCGCCAAGGTCGAGGCCATCTGCTGCAAGAACGGCGAAGATCCCATGAAGGCGCTGATGCTGGACACGACGCTCGTTGCAGGCGACGTGGTGATGACGCCCGAAGGTATGCGCACCTTCGTGGGAAGCCGGGCTCCACACGCTGCCGACGACTTCATCGACGTCTCCAAGTCGAGGCTGATCAGCCAGAACCAGCGCCGCCAGCTGATGGCGATGGATCGCTGAGCCAAACGTGAAGAGGCATCGGCAGTTCGGCGTTTGACGCCGAACGCGGCCGTGGTGCACCTTTCGGGAAGAGGCCGGCAACGACCGGATCGCCTCGCAACAATCCCGGGAGGTTTATGTGCTCAAGGTCAAGCAAGGTGGAATCGCGCGTCGAACGGCACTGGCCGTCGCTGCGGCAGCCCTCATCGCATTCCCGACGACGCCTTCGCTGGCGCAGGGCACGTCAGCCGATGCGGAGGCTGCGGTCGAGAGCTTCTACAAGGGCAAGACGCTGGTCATTCTGATCGGCCACCCGCCCGGCGGATCCTACGATCTCTACGCCCGGCTGGCGGCGGCGCACATGCCGAAATACATCCCCGGCAAGCCCAACATCATCGTGCAATCCAAGCCCGGCGGCAGCGGCGTCGTGGGCGTGGCGTTCTTTTACACGAACGCCCCGAAAGACGGCGCCATGATGGGCCTCTTTCCCGAGACCATCGCGCATACGCAATTGACCGATCCGGCCATCGGCAAGTGGAACGTCCAGGATTTCGCCTATATCGGCTCCTTCGCCAACGTCAACGCCGTCTTCATGATGCGCAAGGGCTCGCCCGCCCAGACTCTCGAGGACTTGCGCAAGGTGAAGACCAACGTCGGCTGCAGCGGCCGCATCGGACAGAGTTACATCAATCCCGCCATGCTCAAGGCCTTCGGAGGCTTCAAGTTCGAAATCATTTGCGGCTATCCGGGATCGAACGACTATCCCATGGCTCTCGCACGCGGCGAGGTCGATCTGATTTCCAGCGCCTGGAACACGTGGAGCCGTCGTGCCGAAGTCATCGACGGCAGCCTGCGTCCGGTCATCCAGTCGGGCCTCGTCCGCCACAAAGACCTCAAGGACGTTCCGCTGATGCAGGATCTCCTCGACGATCCGAAGCACAAGAAGGTCGCGGAATTCTTGAGCAGCGGCTCGGCCATCGGCCGGGCCTTGCTGGTGCCCAAGGACATTCCACCGGAGCGGCTCGCGGCGCTTCGCAAGGCCTTCGACGAAATGGTCAAGGATCCGGCTTTCATCGCCGATGCCGAGCGCGCCTCGGCGGAACTCGACCCGACGCCGGGTGTCGAGGTTCAGAAGATCAGCGACGACATCATCGCCACGCCCAAAGACATCGTGCAGATCGCCATCGACGCCGGCAAATGAGGAAAGGGCCGCAATCCGGCTGGATTGCGGCCCCCCTGGATACTCGTTGCATCAGGTGCGGTAGGACGGATCGAGCCCTTCCACGACACGCAGATACATCTTCCATTCTTCGGTCGAGTAGGCCGGGCTCTGCCGCTTCTTGTCGATCTGGCTCCGGGTGAAATCGAGGACGTCTTCCGGAATCCGGCGGATTTCTGCGCCGGTCGACATCAGTTGCACCTGCACCTCGCAGGCGTCGACGAGCCGGCGCATGTAGAGAACCGCTTCGCCGATCGTGCGGCCGACGGACAGCAGACCGTGGTTCCACATGATCATCGTCATCTTCTTGCCGAGGTCGCTGACGATGCGCGGTGCCTCGTCCTTCTCTTCGGCAAAGCCTTCGAACTGGTGATAGGCCACTTCGCCATGCAGGTGGCAGCCGGTCTGGTCGACGATCATCAGGCCGTCACGCGTCGCCGCGATCACGACGCCTGGGCGCGCGTGAACGTGGATCGAGCAATTCAGATGCGGATTGGCGCGCAGGATCGCGCTGTGGAAGTTGAAACCCGCCGGCCCGAGCGAATATTCACCGAGGTCGCTCAGGATGTTTCCATCGAGATCCGCCTTGACGAGGCTCGAAGCCGTCACTTCATGCCAGCCGAGACCGCGCGGGTTCATCAGAAAATGGTGCGGATTGTCGGGCAGCCGCGCCGTGATGTGGTTGGTGACGCGGTCGTTCCATCCCAGGTGATGAGCCATGCGAAATGCGGCGGCCAGATCGCAGCGCGTCGCCCATTCGGCGTCGCTCATTTGCGGCTTGGACCTGTCGGCGGTAAATCCCGGTGCGACGACTTGCATGCGAGCCTCCCTTTGCCGCCCTTGTGTTCGGGCGCGAACCATTGATCGGCCCAGACTAGCAGAGGCCTTCCGGACCGCGCAAACCCGCGGGCTTGACGGGACCGCGTGACCGCCGCCCCAAGCTCTAACGAATGCTTACGAAATTCCCGCCGATTTGGTTATCGGCCCGAACGGTACGGCAATCCGGCTGTGACAGAGTTCGCAATGAACTTTGTACCCGGATGCGTTCCATGCCCCCAACCAATCCTCACGCGGCCAGAACCTGCGCCAATTGCCGGTACCAGAGCCTCGCGCCGGACCGCAACATGCGTTGCACGTATCCGCGTGGAGTCGCGTCCCTGACGGCGACGGAGCCCGACCGGAGCTGCGACGACTTCCGCATCAGCTTTTCGGCCGCCAAGGCGCTGGCCTTCGAAAATCCGGCCGCTCAACCCCAAGGCCTGGGCGAGCAGTGGGAAGAGCCGATGCGTCGCCATCTCTCCGCACGGACGAAAAGCTTTCAGCTGCAGTCCTGATGCGGCAAAAAAAAAGCCCGGCGACGCATCAGCGCCGCCGGGCTCCTGGGCGCGAATGCGCCGAACGTCACATGATGTTGCCGACGGCGTCGCCTGCCGCTTCGTCCTTGTAGAACTCTTCCTTCATGCGCGACTGCACACCTTCCTCACCGAGGCGGCGGGCGAATTCCTGACGCAGGAACGGATCCTCGTCGCAATAGGGAATGGCGCTGCCGCCCTTCTTCAGATCGATCGCGCCGTAATCCATCAGCGCTTCGCCCGGCAGGCCGGCCTTGCGCGAACGCTGGTTGTTCGGTCCATGCCAGGCGCTGACGCGCAGCGGATCCTTGCTGATGCCGAAGTGCTGGTGGAACCAGTCGCCCGACATCGGCGCGGCCGAGACCAGTCCGCCATACTCGTAGTTCTGCTGCTTCACGCGATCCGCGAAACCGTCCTTCCAGGGCGTCATGCCGAGTTCGGCCGGCCAGGTATAGGTGTAGCCCTTGCCCTTCAGGCAGAGCAGCACCGCCGCCGACATGTGCTTGTGGGCCTTGGAATAGCGGCCGGTCTCGTGCTGGCCGATCCAGAAATAGAACCGGTTGCCCGCCATGTGCGGCTCGACGCGGCGATAGCCCGGCGAACGGCGGTTATCCAGCGGCAGCTCGCAATTCACGAGATCGGGGATGAAGTTGGTGCGGCGCATCGCGAGACCGCGCACCGGATCCGGCTCCACGTCCTCGACGGACTTGAAGAAGTCGTCGTTGCCCGCGTAACGGTCCGAGAAGTTGAAATCGTTGTTGAAGATGAAATTCGTGTTGTCGAACAGGTTCATGACGTTGGGAGCCGTCGTGCCGCAATAGAGCAGCGCCGGCGTGTTGGTCGCGTTGACGAAGCGATGGCTGGCGTTCAGCGGGATCGAGAAGCAAGACCCCTTCTGCCATTCGAACGTCTGCTTCCTGGCCGGGTCGCTCCAGACTTCGGTCGAGCCGCGTCCGTCGACCACGAACACGACCTTCTCGTACATGTGCTTGTCGACGTTCAGCGCCCCGCCGGCCGGCACCTCGACCACATAGGAGCCCCAGAGGCCTTCGGTGCCGAAAAGCTGGATGTAGCTGCCGCGGCCGCCAAGGCGCTTCCACGGCTGGAGCGGCAGGTCGAGAACCGTCCGGACGCCGATGTTGCGGTAGCAGGGAATGCCTTCCGCCTCCATGAACTTGTCATAGGGCATTTTCGGACGGGCGAACTTTCCGAGGCCAGCATTCTCGCCCGCCTTGGGTTCGTGCCAGTGGGAGGGTGCGTCATGCGGCATGGGGATCCTCGCTGATTTTGTTGATCTGACCCGCTGTTCTTAGACGATGCAGCTTGGGCCCGCTACTTTCGGCTGATGGCCTAAGATCAAGTACCAGACCACCGTGAGACTTCCAAGCCATCCGGCGCGCGGCCCGCCCGATCCGCTGTGCTTCGGCTAGCCGCCGCCGCGATTCGCCTCCTCGCGCATCTCCGACAGTTCGGTACTGAGCGACTCGAAGCGCTCGAGCCAGCGCGCCAGATCCCGCTTCACGTCGAGGGTCGACTGCTCCTCCTCGATCTGGCCGACCTTCGCCTTGACCTGCTCGATCAGGGCTGCGGCCTCCCGCCAGGATCTGTCGAAATCGAACGTCGGCATCATCCGCTCCTCTGACTCGCGGCGCTCACTATAGGGCACATTCGTGCACGACCCCATAAGCCCTCTGCGCCTGCCTCGGCAAGGCGCGGCCCGGAGCGCGAACCGGTGTGCGCCCCGGCGGGCTGAACGAGGGGCAACTCGCGGCGCCGCATCGGGTCCCAAAGCCTCGAAGAGGCGGAAGGACGCGCCCCGTGGCCGCGCTCATCGGGTGAATCGGATCGGCACCGCCAGCGCGATGACGCCCCCCATTCCGGGCGGCGGGGGCGGCATCGGGCTCGCGCGGCGCACGAGCGCCAAAGCCTCCTGATCGAGCACGGGGTCGCCCGAACTCCCGGCGACGCTCGCCGAAAGAACCTGCCCGCCCTGCCCGAGCCTGAAGGCGACGCGCGCCGCCCCGGTCGCTCCATTGGGCAGCGACCTCTTGTTGCGATTGAGATGAGCCACGACCTGCGATTGCCAGCTCGACCGCGCCGCCGGCGACACCAGGCTCGACCCGACGGTCGCCTGGCTCGTCTCACCTGCGCGCGCCGCCCGCGCGGGAGCGCTCGGCCGCTGGGCCACGACTTTGCGTTCGGGCCTAGTGACCGCTCTCGGCTCTGGACGAGGCTTCGGTTTGGGCTTGGGCTTCGGTTCCGCCTTTTGCAGCCGTGGCTTCGGCTCCGCTTCGCGCGGAGTCTCCCGGGCCGGCGGCGGCAAGACCGCCTCGGCATCTGGCATGTCCGGCAAAGCTGCGGTTTCGGCAGGCGCCGGCTCGGGCGCGGCGGTTTCGCTTTCCGGTTCCGGCGGCGGCTCGGCCTCGGCCTCCTGGACCTCGGGACCCGGCGCGAGCGCCTCCGGGGACGGATCGGCCGGCAGCGAGATGGGCTCGAGTTCGAGCATGATGGTCGCGTCCGGAGCGCCCGCCGGCGGTGCTGGAGGAGCCAGTGCAAGCGCCGCCCAGACCGCGCCCGCATGCAGGGCCCCCACACAGGCGGCAGCCAGGCTCCACCGCGTCATTGACCCGAGACGTCCGCTCCCTGTGGCTCCGATGGGCTGCAGCGCGATCATGGGGCCGTCGCGCTCCCGGCTGCATCTTCGAGCCCGACCAGAGCCACCTTGAGGTAACCGGCCCCGCGCAGCAGGTTCATCACCTTCATGACCTCTCCATAGCCCACCGACTGGTCGGCACGGAGAAAGATGCGCTGCGTCCGGTCGCCGGAGGTCTGCGCGTCGAGCAACGCCTGCAACTGCTCGCGCGCCACCTGCTCTTCGCCGAGCGTCAGCGTGAGATCAGGCTTGACGCTGAGATAAATCGGCTTGTCGGGCCTCGGCTGCGGTTGCGCATTGGAGACCGGCAGGTCGACAGCGACGTCCACGGTCGACAACGGGGCCGCCACCATGAAGATGATCAGCAGCACGAGAATGACGTCGATGAACGGCGTCACGTTGATGTCCGAGACTTCGGCCAGTTCGCCGTCCTGGGGCTGTTTGAGCGAAACTCCCATGGCTATTCGGCTAGCCGCACGACGCTGCGCGGCGCCGGCTGCGAGACGCGCTGGGCCATGTCCGCACGCTCCAGATCGCGCGACAGATGCTGCAGCACTTCTCCCGATGCATCCGACAGAATTGCCCGGTAATTGGCGATGGAACGCGCGAAAACGTTGTAGATGATCACCGCCGGAATCGCCGCCACCAGCCCGATCGCGGTCGCCAGCAGCGCCTCGGCAATGCCGGGCGCCACGACCGCCAGATTGGTTGTTTTCGAATGGCTGATGGCGATGAATGAATTCATGATGCCCCAGACCGTGCCGAACAGGCCCACGAATGGCGCCGTGGCCCCGATGGTGGCGAGCAGGCCCGTGCCGCGCGCCATGTCGCGGCCCGCCGCTGCCTCGACGCGTGACAACGCAATGGCGACCCGCTCCTTGATGCCCTCGGCGGACAGCGTCGAGGAGCGTTGCGTCTCCAGCGCGGCCGCATCCAGGAGCCGCGCCACCGGTCCGCGCCGCGTCCAGCCATTCGTCAGTTCCTCGGCCGCAGCCGACAGCGCGTCGGCATCGCGAAGCTTCCGAAGCGCCGCGGCGGCACGACGTTTCGCCAGGACGAGTTCGACGCTCTTGGCCAGCCAGATCGTCCAGGTGACGAGCGACGCGAAGGTGAGGCCCACCATGACGGCCTTCACCACCACGTCGGCCTGCATGAACATGCCCCAGGGAGACAGATCGTGCGGGAGAGACCCTTGGGCGATGGGTGGCGACGGGCCGCCGGCAGGCGCCTGAGGCTGGGCAAAGGCGGCGGCGCCAGCGCACGCAGCGATCAAGCCGACGAGCAGACGCGTCGCGAGGGTGACGGCCGGCCTCGTCATGCGCACTCTCCGCTACTGGCGATCAGAAGGTCGTGGTCTGCCGACGAAACGTCGACGTTCCGAAGTGAGCCTCTCGATACCAGCCACGACGGCTCGCATCAACAGGCTGCGCGTGTTCTGGAATCGTCCTAAACGACCTGCGTGGCCCGGCCCGCGCCCGAAGGCGCATCGGCGCTGTTCACCAGACCCTGCAACACCACATAAACCGAAAACGCGAAGGCTTCGTCGGGAGACTTCGAGTCCGCACGCGTGAATGAGCCGTCCAGCTCCAGCGTCACGAACCCGTGCAGGAAGGCGCAGATGCAATCCGCCGCCTGTGCGGCATGCGACTCCCCGACGAGAGACGAAACCACATTGCGCGTGACGCTCGGCGCATCGCCGCCGCGCGGGGCCAGCTCGGGACGATGCAAAATCCGGTACATGCGCGGCTTGCCCCGGGCGAATGCGCGATACGCATGGGCGATTTTGGTTAGCGCCTGCGCGGGCGGATGACCCTCCGCGGCTTTCACCAGAACCGCCTCGAACTCCTCCTGCACCTGCGCACGCACGGCGCGCAACAGCGCCTCGCGATCGTCGAACCGCTTGTATAGCGACGGGGCCCGGATTCCGACGGCTTCCGCAACGTCGCGCATCGACAGCCCATCGACGCCGTTCTGCCGCACCAGCTGCCGGGCTGCAGCGAGGATCTCGGTCTCGGACGTCTTGGCGATCGCGGGACTCATGGCGGCGCTCCGGCCGGAAACGACATGCTTCGCTCTTATCACCGGGACATCGACGCACCAACGCCGTTCACCGGACGTTGAAGCATCGGAACCTCGGCGCATCCACCCTGTTATGAGGCATTCACAACGAAGGAGACAGACATGCGCATGCTCATCCTCGGCGCCGCCATCGCCACCCTGTCGACGGCCGCTTTGACGACGACCGTTGCGGCCCGCGAGCCCACCGCAGAGGAACGCACGCGCATCGAGCAGACGCTTCGCACCAACGGCTTCGTGAGCTGGGACGACATCGAACTCGACGACAATGTCTGGGAAATCGACGACGCCATGCGCGCCGCCAATTCGGAAGGCCGACGCGAGTCCTGCGATCTCGAGCTCAGCCCGGCCAGCTACGAGATCACCAAGCGCGACTGCGACTGACGCGACAGCTGACGGTTCGGCGCAGCCATGCTAATCCGTTCGCTCATGAGCGAACGGATGAAGCGCATCGAAATCTACGTCGACGCCGACGCATGTCCGGTGAAGTCCGAAATCTACAAGGTTGCGGAGCGTCACAAGGCGCATGTGTTCGTCGTCGCCAACAGTTTCATGGTCGTCCCGCGCGCCGACTTCATCGAAAGAGTGATCGTGCCGGCCGGTCCGGACGTCGCCGACGACTGGATCGCCGATCGGGCCGGGCGGGGCGACGTCGTCGTCACGGCGGACGTGCCGCTGGCGGCTCGCGGCGTCAAGGCCGGGGCCGACGTGATCGCTCCCAATGGAAAAGCCTTTACGCCGGACTCGATCGGAATGGCGCTTGCCACGCGGAATCTGATGGATGATCTGCGGTCGCAGGGCGAAACCACCCGCGGCCCAAAACCGTTCGGCCCACGCGACAGGTCGAACTTCCTCTCTGCACTGGATCTGGCGATGGTGCGGCTGAAACGCGCCGGTTACGGACAGGTCTAGACGACCTGCTCAGGCTTGCCGGCCCAACATCCTGCGGAGGCGGCTGTTCCGATGCACGTAGCCGCAATGCACGATGGCGGTTGACCGAACTTCCCCTTCGTCGACCGCCTCGTTGGTGTGCAACGAACGGTAGCCCCAGAAGAGATAGAGGTCGCCGGGCGCGAGGCGAAGTCTTCTGAGCCGTGAAGACCGGCGGGTGTAGAGGCGTCGCAGCAGCCATTGGGAAAGCGGATTGTCGACCGTGAACTTGTCGACCAGATTGCGCGCATAATGAGAACGCAGGGGCCGCCTGTTGGGCAGCAGGATCAGGTCTCCTGTGCGGCCCTGCGCAGGCATGATCACCGGGATCAACGCCGTCACGACGTTGGAATCGTAGTGAAAGAGCAGTGAGTGAGCGCCAATGCTGCGTCCGCCGAGACAGCGGATGACGGGATGGCTCGACTGCGGCTCGACCGACGCGATGGCGACGCGGCTGCAGATGTCGCGCCCGATCTGCTCGGCCCTCTTCATCGCCGGCAATACCGAGGCGGTGGGCTCCTCCCCCGCCACCATGACGCTCTCGCCGCCATTGCCTGAGATGCGTTGCCGGACGGCATCCTGGGCCCGACTGAGTTCTTCCCGCGAGACGAAGCCGGGGATCCGTGCAAAGCCCTCCGCCTCGATGTCTTCAATCAGGCGCTCGATGTCGGGCAACTGGAGAGTTTGCTGGTACATGCGCAGCCTCCGTAGAGTACGCAGACCTTAGCTCAAACGTGGCTGAATAGAAGCTAAACCTTTGGGGATGCTTAACTCCCCAAGGACGTTGCCTGCCGCGTCCGCTCTCATTCGGCCGCAAATTCTTCCTGGCCCACAAGTTCCCTGGCGTTGCAGACGAGCAGCAGCGAACCGCAAATACAGATTGCGTCGACCAGGATGTATACTTCGAGCCAGAACGGCATGAAACTCTCCAACACATGCGACCCGCAGGGCATGTGAGGAACTTACACAGTAGAATTTGAGAACTGCTGAGGCGAAACAATTGCATCTTCGCCACTCGTGCGAGGTTTCATTAACCCCATGGGTCCCACGATCTCACCGGAGGCCCTCGGCCAAGGCCGCGTGCGATCTCGGCCAATCAAAGCCTAAGCCATTCTTGACACTCATCTTGTTGCTTCATTAACTTGCCGCCCCATGGCCGACCTTAGCCCGGCCCGCATGGTCCTCGAGGCCCGCGGTCCTGCGTGTATCGCCGGATACCATGCTGTGCATCCGGCCGAAGGCCGATCTCCCGGGGGCTGACCATGGGTTTCGGGATGGAGGGGCTTCTCCGGCGCCTGCCCATCCGCGGCCGCATCCTTTCGGTCGCCGGCCTCAATACTGCGGTCGTCTTTCTGCTGACCTTGCTGGTTCTGGACGGCGCCAAGCTCCTCAACAATGCCTGGGCGGATCTTCTCGAAGTCCGGCGCACCGACCGCATTCTCGCTTCGGTCGAAACCGAAGCCAGTCGGCTACAAAGCCTGATCCATCGCTATTTCACGCAGCCCAACCCGGAAGTACTGGCGCAGATCGAAAGGACCCGCGCTTCCTTGACCGACGATCTCGCCGCTGGCTCCAGACTGCGGACGGCGCTGAACGACCCGACGCGCGATCTTGCCCAAATCACTGAACGCCTCGTCGCAGGCTTCGACAAGTTGCGTGCCGTGCGGCTCGACATTTCTCGCATCTACGAGAATGAAGTGCTGCGTTCGGCCAGCGACGTCTCGGGTCTCTATGCCATTCTCGAAAGCACACTGCGCGGCAATGACGGGCTTATCGTCCCTGCGCTGGCCAAATCGCGAGAGGTTTTCTCCCGCGTGCTCGTGGCGGCCAACGGCTATTACCTCACCTTCTCGGCGAATTCGGCCCAGGAAGCCTTCAGCGGTCTCGACACGATCGACCGGACCTTGCCCATCATCATCGATCTCGCCGAAAGCGACTTGCAGCGCACGAGCCTGACGGCCCTCCGCGAACGGCTCGCGAGCCTGCGCGACGGCCTGCTTCGCCTCTCATCGGCCTTCGACCAGCAGGCCGACCTGCTCCGAGATGCGGTGGACCGAAGCCAGGATGAAATGACCGCCGCGACCGCGACGCTCATCGATGCGATCCGCAGCCGCGAGAGCAGTGTACAAAACCGCCTCGGCTACACGCTGAATCAGGTCTACTGGCAGATCGCCGCCCTATCGATCGCGGCCTTGCTGCTGATCGCCCTTTTCGGCACGGCCATCGCGCGCAGCATCAACAAGCCGCTCGACACCCTCATCGCGTCCATGGACTCGATCGTGCAGGGCCGGCTCAACGACAAAGTGCACGGCGTCGATGCACGCGACGAACTCGGCGTCATGGCCCGCGCCATCGAGGTGTTCCGGCAAAACGCCATCGCCAAGACGGAAGCCGAACAGGAATTGCGCGCCTCGCGGGATCGCATCGAAGCCGCCTACGCGGACCTCCGCAACGCGCAGCGCAGCCTCATCGAAGCCGAAAAGCTCGCCGCACTTGGTGGCCTCGTGGCCGGCGTCGCCCACGAGGTGAACAATCCCGTGGGCATCAGCATCACGGTCGCGTCGACCCTGGCCCGTCGCAGCGCCGACTTCGCCGCCGAAATCGAGCGCGGCGAGTTGCGGCGCTCGAAGCTCAATGAGTTCGCCACGACGAGCCACGAAGCCGCCCAGCAACTCGTCACCAACCTGACGCGCGCCGGAGAACTCATCCAGTCATTCAAGCAGGTCGCGGTCGACCGCAGCCATGCCGACCGCCGAACCTTCGACCTGTTGCAGGCCACGGAGCAGATCGTCGCCAGCCTGAGGCCCGGCCTCAGCCGTCCGCAGCTCACCCTGCATGTCACGGGACGGCCCGGCATCGCCATGGACTCCTATCCCGGTCCCTTCGGACAGGTGCTGACCAATCTGTTCCTCAACGCCATGACGCATGCCTTCGAGCCTGGAAAGCCGGGCTCGATCACCATCGACATCTCGGAAGTCGACGCCGGAACGGTGCGCATCGACTTCACCGACGACGGCCGCGGCATGGACGAAACCACGAGCCGTCGCGCCTTCGAACCGTTCTTCACCACCATGCGGGGCCGTGGCGGCACCGGCCTCGGATTGCACATCGTCTACAGCGTCGTCACGCGCCAGCTCGGCGGACAACTCACCCTGAAGACGAGCCCGGGCGGCGGCTCGCGCTTCACCATGGTGCTTCCGCGCACGGCGCCGCGCGCGCTGGCGGCCGAATGATGCGAGATCAGGAGTCCTGCCGATGAACGAAGAAAAAGACGACGACCTCATCGAACTGGTCGAAGACGCTCGCGATGCCGCCCCCCTGCGCCGATGGAAGGTCGCGATCATCGACGATGATCCGGCCGTCCACGAGGGCACGCGCTACGCGCTCTCGGATTATCAGCTCAACGGCTATGGGCTGACGCTGCTGTCGGCTCATTCGGCGCAGGAAGGCCGGGACCTGCTCGCGCGCGAAAAGGACATCGCCGTCATCTTGCTCGACGTGGTCATGGAAACCGAGACCGCTGGCCTCAGTCTCGTGGGCTACATCCGCCAGGAACTCGGCAACGAGATCGTCCGCATCATCCTGCGGACCGGGCAGCCCGGACAGGCCCCCGAGCGCAACGTGATCGTCGACTATGACATCAACGACTACAAGGCCAAGACCGAGCTGACGGCCGACAAGCTCTTCACCTGCGTGACGGCGGCGTTGCGCAGTCACCAGCAACTCGTCCGGGTCTCGGAGACCCGCCGAGGACTCGAGATCATCCTCGAAGCAGCCTCGGCGCTGTTCGATTTCAAATCGATGCAGAAGCTGGCCGAGGGCGTGCTGACGCAGCTCTCGTCCCTGCTCGACGTGGATTGCGCCGGCATTCTGGTGCTGCGGGAGAACGACCACGAGGATTTCTTCGTTCTGGCCGGATCCGGCTGCTATCGCGAACTCTCGGGCCTCGAAGAACCCGGAAAGCTCACGGCACAGCTGCGCGCCTTCATCCAAAACGCATTCACGCGTCGCCAGACCGAATTTCTGGAAGACCGCTCCGTGCTCTATCTGAGCACGGCCAGCGGAACCGAGGTGGTGGTGCTGCTCGAAGCCGGCAAGCATCTGTCCGACACGGACCGCGCCCTGGTGGAGATCTTCTGTTCCCGCCTCACCGTCGCATTCGACAATGTCGTGCTCTACGATCAGTTGCAGCAGGCCAATGCCAGACTCGAGAAGCGCGTCGTGGAGCGCACACGCGAACTCACCGCCGCCAACGCGAGACTGCGCGCCCAATGGATCCGCGCCCGCCGCACCAATGCGTTCCAGAGCGAAATTCTCGGCACGGTCGCGCACGACATCCGCAACCCTCTGAGCGTCATCCTCGGACGAGCCGAGATGATGAAGGAGTTCTTGCAAGAGCCAAACGTTCCGACCGAAAAGATGAACCTGCAGCTCGAGCATGTGCGCAATGCCGCGTCGCGCCTGAGCGACATGGTCGACGCCCTCATCACCGAAGCGCTCGCCGACGCCATGGACATCACCTTGCGCCGCGAAAGCATCGACTTCGTCTCGCTGGTGCGCGACGTGCTCGATGCCAATCTCCCGCTTGCCCAGCGCAAGGGGCAGCTGATCGAGATCGACGGCGCGTCCCCTGCCCGCGTCCATTCGGACCCGGACCGCCTGCGCGAGGCCGTCGACAATCTCATCAGCAACGCCATCAAATACACGCCGACGGGCGGACGCATCGACGTGAGCGTTGGAGAAGCCGATGGACAGGCCGTTCTGCGCGTGCGCGACAACGGCCCGGGCCTGCGCCCGGAAGATACGCGCCGGCTGTTCGGCCGCTTCCAGCGCCTCTCCGCCAAGCCCACGGGCGGCGAGGCCTCGACCGGGCTCGGCCTCTCGATTGCAAAGAAGATCGTCGATCTCCACGACGGCGAGATCTTCGCCGAATCCGATGGCGCAGGCCGTGGCAGCACCTTCGTGATCCAGCTGCCCCTCGAAGGGAATGCCCGGCCATGACGAAGAAGAACCACATTTTCGTCGTCGACGACGAGCAGGACGCCCGCGACATGGTCGGCGATTACCTCACCATGCACGGCTTCGACGTGACCCTGTGCGACGGCGGCGACTCGCTGCGCAGTGCGCTTCGCCACGCCACGCCCGATCTGGTGCTGCTCGACCTGAACATGCCGCAGGAAGATGGACTTTCGGTCATCCGCTTCCTCAAGGACGAGTGCCCCGTGCCGGTGATCATGCTCACCGCCAGCGCCAGCACCATAGATCGCGTCGTCGGCCTGGAGCTTGGCGCGGACGATTATCTCGCCAAGCCCTGCGAGTTGCGCGAGTTGCTCGCCCGCGTGCGCTCGGTCCTGCGGCGGCTCAAGTTCTCACCCGCGCGCATGCCCGACAGGCGGCTCGCCGCCATCGTCTCGTTCGACATCGTGAGTTTCAGCCGCTTCATCCAGGAGGACGAGCCGGGCACGCTCGGGGCGCTCGACGCGCTGTTTGGCGAAGTCATCTCGCCGAGCCTCCTGCAGGCGCACGGAACGCTGTTCAAGATGCTGGGTGACGGCGCGCTCGTCGAATTCCTCAGCGTCGTCGACGCCGCCGCCTGGGCGGTCGAATTGCAGAACAAGCTCCGGCCCCATCCACGCACGCGATTGTCGGCCGGCCGTCTCGTCTTTCGCGTCGGCGTCGCGGTCGGCGACGTGATCGTCAACCAGACGGACCGGGTCGGAGAAGGCGTCACACTCGCGGTCCGCGTGCAGGAATGCGCGGAGCCCGGCGGCGTGGCGCTGTCCGACCAGGCCTACCAGCTCATCCGCGGCAAGACCTCGGCGCGCTTCGTCGACGGCGGCATGCGCGTCCTGAAAGGAATCGCGACGCCGATGCACATCTGGGTCTGGGACGGCCAGGAGGCAGGCTGATGCGCGACCGGCTCGCTCCACGACGCTTCCGTCTGCGATCCCTCGCGCTGTGCTGCCTGCTCGCGATCGCGCCGGCGCGCGGCGATGCCGCGGTCGAAATCCGCTGGTGGCATGCGCTGAGCGACGCCAACCGCGCAGCCGTCGAGTCGCTGGCGCGTGATTTCAACGCCGTGCAGGATCAATACGTCATCGTGCCCGAGTACAAGGGCACGTATGGCGCCACCATGGCGGCGGGCCTCGCGGGCTTCATGGAGGGACGCGCGCCCCACATCCTGCAGGTGGTGGAAGTCGGCACCGCCACGATGATGAGCCAGCCGGGCGTGATCAAGCCGATCCATGAAGTCATGCGCGATGCACGCCAGTATTTCGACCCCCGCGCCTATCTGCCGGCCATCACCGGCTATTACTCGACGGCCACCGGCGAGATGCTGTCGTTCCCGTTCAACTCGTCCTCCATGGTCATGTGGATCAATCGCGACAAGCTCCGCGCCGCAGGCCTGGGCGATGCACGATTGCGCACCTGGCCCGACGTGTTCGACGCCGCGCGTCGCCTGCAACGGGCGAATTCGCCCACCTGCGGTTTCTCGACTGCGTGGTTCACCTGGGCAATGATCGAGCAGTTTTCAGCCTGGCACGACGTTCCCATCGCCACGCGGAAGAACGGACTTGAGGGATTCGACGCCGAGTTGAAGATCAATTCGCCGCTGCACGTCAGGCATCTCGAGGCTTTGGTCGATCTGCAAAAGACGCGCGTCTTCGACTATTCGGGTCGCAACGACTCGGGCGAGCACCGCTTCATTTCCGGCGAATGCCCGATCTTTCTCAGTTCCTCCGGGCTCTACGGCCGGATCCGCGCCGAGGCGAAGTTCGTCCACGATGCGCTGCCCATGCCCTACTATCCCGACGTCGAGAATGCGCCCCAGAACTCACTCATCGGCGGCGCCTCCCTCTGGGTGCTGCGCGGCAAGACGCCGTATGAATATCGCGGCGTGGCGCGTTTCTTTGCCTTCCTGTCGGAAACCGACCGCCAGGCTGCCCTGCATCAGGGCCTCGGTTATCTGCCGGTCACGCGCGCCGCTTACGAGAAAACCAGGGCGTCCGGCTTCTACGATCGAACGCCACTGCTGCAGGTGCCGATCATGGAACTGATCCGCAAGCCTCCGACCGACAACTCGCGTGGCCTGCGACTCGGCGACATGGTGCAACTGCGCGACGTCTGGGCGGAACAGATCGAACTCGCGCTGTCGGGACGCAAGTCGGCCTCGGACGCGCTGGACGAGGCGGTCCGGCTCGGCAATCAGATCTTGCGCGCCTTCGAAAGGCGCGCGACGTGAGTGGCCTCCCCTGGACGCGTCGCCGCCTGCTCGGCGCGGGCGCGGCACTGGCCGCCACGGCGGCGCCTGGCGTACGGGTCAGCGCACAGGACCGGCGGCGTCTGAGAGCGGCGGACAATCAGGACGATGATTTCCCGACCGTCCAGGCCTTGCTCTACATGGACCGCTACATGCGCGAGCGCAGCGGAAACCGTCTCTCGATCCAGGTGTTTCCTGGCGGGCAATTGGGCGAGGAAGACGAGACGATCGAGCAGACCCGCATCGGCGCGATCGACCTCACGCGCGTCAATCTCGCGCCGATGGGCCGGTTCATCCCGGCTTGCAATGCCTTCTGCCTGCCCTTTCTCATCCGCTCCGACGAGCATCTGCGCCGCGTGATCGATGGCGACGTCGGGGAGGAAATCCTGCGCAGTTTCGAACAGCGCGGGCTTGTTGGCCTCGCCTTCTACGAAGCCGGGGCGCGATCCATCTACAACAGCATCCGTCCGGTGCGAACGCCCGCGGACCTGCGGGGCCTGCGCATCAGGGTGCAGCGATCCGATTTCATGACCGACCTCATGCGCGCGTTGGGCACGACGCCCGTTGCTCTGTCCTACAGCCAGCTTCTGCCTGCGCTGCAGGCGCGTCTGATCGACGGCGCGGAAAACAATTGGCCGTCCTACGTAACCACCGATCATCATCGCGCCGCGCGCTTTTACACCCTGACCGAACATGCCCGGCCGCCAGAAGTGCTGCTCATCTCGCGGAAAAGCTGGGACGCCCTCGCACCGGCCGACCGCGAACTGATCCGGGACGCAGCCTTGGCGTCGCGCTCTTTCGCCCGCATGCGCATGCAGGAATGGACCGAGATCGCCAGACTGCAAGCCGCGGCGGAAGGAGCCGAAATCATCCAGGATTTCGATCGCGAGGCCTTCGCGCAGGCTCTCCAGCCATTCGCCGAGAGAGCCATGGCGGATCCGGAGCTCGAAAGGATGGCCGAGCGTATTCGCCAGCTGGCCTGAGTCTCGGAGAGCGTCGGCAGCCGGAAAAGTTTTCCACAGCGCCACCGGTGCAGCCATTTGTGGCCCACATAAGAACACAAATCAAATCGCTGATAGGGCCTCACTGCAACGCCTGACGTTCATTCGGGCGGCGCATTTCAGGTCTCATGAATGTGGCTCGGCCGTGGGCCACACACGTGCGTGCATGCGCTCAGCGGAGCCGTGCATTCGGCTGCATGTCGCCGTATTCGACAGCGCCTTGCGAGAGGATGACGAGAATGCTTCAGCCGACCGATGCTCCCGCCACCGGCCTCCGTCAGACTCTGCTCCACGGCGCAGTCTGAACGCCCCATGGTCAGCCAGGCGCTTCGGCAGCATCCTCTTTCCAACGTTCTCCTGCGCTCGCGGACGGCCCTGATCGCCGTCGCGGCCTTCAGCGCCGGGATCAATCTGCTCATCCTGACGGGCTCCGTCTACATGATGCAGATCTTCGACCGCGTGCTCACCGGCCAGAGCAAGTCGACGCTTCTGTTCCTCACGCTTCTGGCCCTGTTCTTCCTCACCATCTATGGACTGCTCGAGCTGGCCCGGTCGCGCATTCTCGTGCGTCTCGCCACATGGCTCGATCAGTTCCTCTCTCCGCTGGTTTTTTCGCGCGGGCTCGAAAGCTGCGTCTCCGGACAGCAGAATACGCACGGCGGACTGCACGATCTCTCCAGCCTTCGGAGCTTCATTTCGGGTCCCGGCCTCGTCGCACTGCTGGATGCCCCCTGGGTGCCGATCTATCTGCTTGTCACCTTCATGCTGCATCCGCTGATCGGCCTCGTCACCACGCTGGCCGTCCTCATCTTGTTCAGCACCGCCGTGCTGGCGCATGTCGTCAACACGCGTCAGCTTCGAGCCAGCGACGAGACCGCGCGCGCCAACAACCTTCTCGTCCATGCCGCCTACCGAAATGCCGCGCTGGCGGATTCGATGGGCATGCTCGGCGCACTCGTCCGCCGCTGGCGCGAAGGGAACGCCTTGGTGCTGGGCGGCCAGCAGGCCGCCAGCGATCGCATGGGGCTCGTGACGGCGGCGACGAAATTCTTTCGCAGCGCGCTGCAGGTGGTCGTTCTGGCGATCGGCGCTTGGCTGGTCATCGATCATCAATTGTCGGCCGGCGGAATGACCGCGGCCTCGATCATCATGGCGCGTGCACTCGCGCCCGTCGAAGCCACGGTGGCGTCCTGGAAGCAGATCTGCTCGGCCGCGACAGCCTGGAGAAATCTCGGCGAGCTTCTGCGCCGCGGCAAGCTGCATGCAGGCACCATTCGCCTGCCCCAGCCCAAGGGCCGTCTGCACGTCGAAAACGTCACGCATGTTCCCGACGGCGCCGCACGTCCCGCGCTGCTGGGCATCAACATGGAAATCCTTCCCGGCGAAGTGCTGGCGATCGTCGGTCCCTCGGGCGCGGGCAAGTCGACGCTCGTCAAGCTGATGGTCGGCATCGCCGCCCCGACCCGGGGCTGCGTCCGCCTCGACGATGCGGACCTGTTCCTCTGGGATCGCTCCGACCTCGGCCAGCACATCGGCTATCTGCCCCAGACCGTGGAATTGCTGCCCGGCACCATCAAGGACAATATCGCGCGCATGCAGGAAGACGCCGATCCCGCGCGTGTCATCGAGGCCGCCAAGGTGGCCGGCGTGCATGAACTCATCCTCCGTCTCCCGGAAGGTTACGAGACGCAGATCGTCGGCGAAGCCGCCAATCTTTCCGGCGGTCAGAAGCAGCGCATCGGCCTCGCCCGCGCGCTTTTTGGCAATCCCGCTCTGGTGGTGCTGGACGAGCCGAATTCAAATCTCGATTCGGTCGGGGACGAAGCCCTCAACCAGGCGATTCACTCGGCCAAGCAACTCGGCTCGACCGTGGTCATCGTGGCGCACCGGCCATCGCTCATGCGTCACGTCGACAAGGTCGCGATCCTCAATGAAGGCGGGCTTCATATGTTCGGCCCCAAGGCGAAAGTTCTGGGCGCCGTGCAGCGCGTTTCCGAAATCCCCACCGCGAAAGCGAGCTGACGATGCTGCCGCGTCTTCCTTCGTCCCCTCGGCTGCAACACGTGACCGGCGCGGTTCTGGCGCGGGCCGGCGATCTGCAGACGAGGATGCGCGCCGCGCTGGATGCCCGGATCGAGCGCGCGAGCGGCGCGCCGCCGGCGCCCTCGGCCCTTCCCGCGCTCGACGTCTCGGGCTGGATTCGCTTCGGCAGCTTCGCACTCGTCGGCCTGTTCGGCGGCACGATTTTGTGGGCCGCGCTCGCGCCCATCTCCAGCGCCGCGCTGGGCAACGGGACCATCAAGGTCGATACGAACCGCAAAATCGTCCAGCATCTCGAGGGCGGCATCGTGCGTGATATTCTCGTGCGCGAAGGCCAGCGCGTTCGCCAGGGCGATCTGCTGTACCGCCTCGACAGCATCGATGCCGATGCGGACCGCGACTCCGTTCAAGGACAGCATGACGTCCTGGCGGCGCGTGAGTTGCGGCTGCGCGCCCAGCGTGACCTCTCGCAGAAGATCAACGCTTCGACGCCGGTCGGCGAACGGACCGGGCCGCGGTTCAGTGCGGCGCTCGAGGCCCAGCAATCGATTCTCGAGGAACAGCACGCCGCCCTGTCGCGACAGGTCGAGGTCTGGCAGAGGCGCAAGGACCAGTTCACCGCACAGATCCGCGCCACCCAGTCACACATGGCGTCCCTCAATGCACAACGCCCGCTGCTCGAAGAAGAACTCAACGATGCGCGCAGCATGCTCTCGAAAGGCTACGGCCTGAAGCCGCGCGTCCTCGGCCTCGAGCGCCAGCTCGAATCCATCAAGGGCGAGATCGCGACCGACGAAGGCAAGATCGCCAGCCTGAACGAACAATTGTCGGAGGCCGACGCGCAGGTGCTGACCATCACCTCGGCCCATGCACGTGCTGTCGCCGAGGAATGGCAGGACGTGCAGGCGAAGAAGGCCGAGATCCAGGATTTGCTTCGCAAGAACGTTGCGAAGCTCGGTCGGCGCGAAATCACCGCTCCGGTGGACGGCATCGTCATGAACATTCGCCATTTCACCACGGGCGGCGTGGTGCAGGCGGGCGGCCCGCTGCTCGACATCGTGCCCATCGGCGAGAAACTCGTGGTCGAAGTGCGCCTCCAGCCGGTCGACATCGACGTGGTCCGGCCCGATCTCCAGGCGTCCGTCAGACTGGTGGCCTACAAGCAGCGCAGCACGCCGGTCCTTACCGGACACGTCACCCGCGTCTCGCCCGACGCCGTGGTGGATGAGCGAACCGGAGCCCCGCATTTCACCGCGACTGTCGAAGTGACGGCCGATCAGCTCGCCCGCGCGCCCCACGTCAGGCTCTACCCCGGCATGCCCGTCGAAGTCGCAATCGTCACCGGCGAACGCACCTTGCTGGCCTATCTGGCGCAGCCCTTCACCGACAGCATGTCGCGCGCCTTCCGCGAGGATTGATCCGCGTCAAGGCAAAGCTGGGCCGCAATGCCCAGACTCTCCCGATCCGTCGCCGTGAGATGCGGCGGATCCGGGAGGCGAAGACGAATGAGCGACCTGCAGGAGCACGCACCCGATGCGCCCGCCGCTGCAATGCCTGACGTGCGGGCGCTGACGATCGGCGACCTGCGCCAATGCCTCAGGCTCGGCATCGGCGACTTCCTGCATGCGCCCCTCTTCGGCCTGTTTTTCGGCGGGGTTTTCGCGCTCATCGGCAACGTCATCCTGCTGGCGCTCTCCACGCGCGACATGTCCTGGCTGATCTATCCCTTCGCCATCGCGTTTCCGCTCATCGGTCCCTTCGCGGCCGTCGGACTTTACGAAATCAGCCGCCGCGTGGAATCCGGAACCGCGCTGGCCTGGAGCGGCGTCCTGTCTGTCGTCTGGGCGCAGCGCCGCCGCGAATTATCCTGGATGGCCTTCGTGATCCTCTTCGTGCTCTGGGTCTGGATGTATCAGGTGCGCCTGTTGATCGCCCTGTTCCTGGGCCGCATGTCCTTCGCCACATGGGAGAGCTTCTTTTCCGTCGTCTTCACCACGCCCGACGGATGGCTGTTCCTCGCGATCGGCCATCTGGTCGGCGGCGTGCTGGCCCTGATCCTTTTCTCGGTCACGGTGGTTTCGATGCCCCTGCTGCTCGATCGCGACTACGATGCGGTCACGGCGATGATCGTCAGTGTGCGGGCAGTTCTCGCCAGTCCGGTCGTCATGCTCGGATGGGGGATCTTCGTGACGCTCTGCGTGCTCGCCGCCTGTGCGCCGGCCTTCCTCGGCCTCCCGCTCGTGCTTCCCGTGCTCGGCCATGCCACGTGGCATCTCTATCGCCGTGTCGTTGTGTGACGCCGCGCATCTTCAATCGACAGCGCGCCGGCGATCCGTCATGGATGGCGAACGGATGAAACCGCGCGCCGGCCACGACGGCCGCGCTCGAGCCTGTGCGCGAGGTCGATCTTCTTGCTGCTTTTTGCCTTGTGTCTGTGCGGATTGGCGGCCAGCGTCTCGGCCCGCACCATGGATCCGCTCGTCACCGTCCTGGCGGCCGACTTCTCCGTCGCGGTGGCGTCAGCGGCATTGATCGTCTCGGCCTATACCCTGCCGTTCGCGCTCGGCCAGCCGGTGCTCGGCCCGCTCGGCGACGTCTACGGCCGCCCCCGCATGTTGAAGGCCTGCCTCTGGCTACTGGCTGCTTTCCTGCTGGCGGCCGCACTGGCGCCGAGCCTCGACCTGCTCTTCGTGGCGCGCTTCTGCGCCGGCCTCGTGGCAGGCGGCATCATCCCGGCCTGCATGGCGACGATCGGCGACACGTATCCACCCCACAAACGTCAGCTCGCCATTTCGAAGTTCGTCACCGTCGGGCTGCTTGCCCAGATCTTCAGCGCTAGCATTTCCGGCGCGCTTGCCGAAACCTTCGGCTGGCGCAGCGTCATGGTCGCCTCCTCGTCGCTCGCAATCGTGGGCGCGCTGATGGCGACGCTCGTGTTGCGAACGCCCGCAGCCCCACGCAAATTGTTCAGCCTGCAGGTGGCGGCGGCCAATTACGCCGCGGTGTTCCGAAACCCCAAGGCCCTGCTCTGCTACACGACCGTGTTTCTCGAAGGCGTCGCGCTTTACGGAATGCTGCCTTACATCGCCCAGATTCTGGCCGACGACGGTCTCGGCGGGCCGCGTCAGGCGGGCATGATCATCGGCGCGCTCGGAGTCGGCGGCATTGCCTACACATCCATTCTGTCGCTGCTGCTGCGCTGCTTCTCACGTCCGCACTTCATGGCGGCGGGCGGCGTTCTCATGACCTTCGGCCCCCTGGGCCTGGCGATCGCGCCATCGTGGCCCATCATGGCCGCCTGCATGTGTGTCGCAGGCTTCGGCTTCATGCTGCTGCACAATTCGATCCAGACCGAAGTGGTCGAACTCGCGCCCGAGGCGCGCCAGTCGGCCTATTCGCTCCACGCCTTTTCGTTCTTCACCGGCCAGGCGATCGGCCCTGCTTTGTTCGGCGCAGGTCTCTCGGGCATCGGCGCGCGCGCGACACTGTCGCTCGACGCCGCCGTCATGCTCGTCACCGGGCTGACGATCTCGGCCCTGTTCGCGCGCGTCGCCAAGCGGACCTGACGATCAACGACGCTTCGGCGCGCCCGCCCGCAGGCCGAGTTTCGCACATGTCTCCTCGCTTTCGCGCGCGAGCTGCTCGAACTGCGGCGCGCGGCCATTGCTGGCGCGCCAGAAGTAGCCGACGGTGCGAATGGCCTCCCAGCCCTCGACCGTCAGCAGGGCAATGTCGTCCTCCACGCGAAACTCGGAGCGCGCGTAGAGTTCGGGAAACAGCGACAGGCCCATGCCCATGAACACCATCTGACGCAGGGCATCGAGACTCGTGCCCTCGTAATCCTCGCGCAGATCCGCGCCCGACATGATCGCGAGTTTACGCACGGTGTCGAACAATTGGTGTCCCTTGCCGAGCGTCAGCAGGCGCTCGCCGCGCAATTGCCCGGGTTTGATCGCTCCTCCCTGTGCGAGCCGATGATCCTTCGGCGCGCCGAGAAAGATCGTCTCGTGGCACAGCGCCCTAAACGTGAGCGCATGGCCCGACGCCGGCATCGGGCCAAGTCCGCAATCCAGCGCGCCTTCGACGACGTCCCGCTCGAGCAGAGTGGGCCGCTCCTCGCGGATGTAGATTTCTAGCCCCGGATAGCGAGCGTGCAGCGCCGGCAGCATGAACGGCAGGAAGTAGGGCCCGAACGTGGGCGCGACGCCGAGCCTGATCAATCCGCCGAGATTGTTGGCTCCCGTCTTGGCCATCGCCACCATGTCGTCGAGCGACGCCAGAATGCCGCGCGCCGTGGCGATGACCTGCGCGCCGACGGCCGTGGGCGTCACGCGCCCGGGCGCACGATCGAACAAGGGGGTGCCGAACTGCTTTTCCAGCAGCGCGATCTGGACCGACAGGGTCGGCTGGGAGACATGGCAGCGGCGGGCCGCCCCGCCGAAATGTCCGGTTTCGGCCAGCGCTACGGCATATTCGAGTTGTCGATGTGAGGGCCGGTACGCCATGGGTCATAGCCTGTAGCTATCATGAGAATAGCAACAATAAATTGGAACTATGAGATTGCCAAGCCTACCTTGTGATCAGACAAAGGAGGAAGCCTTGGACTCGTTTCTGAAAGCGCTGACAGTCAGGCATCGGCTGCTCGATGAGGAAATCACCAAGGAGCAGTCGCGCCCGCATCCCGATGCGGAACGGATCCTCAATCTGAAGATCCGCAGGCTGCAACTTCGCGACCAGCTCGAATGCGTAAAGCGCGACCTGAACCAGACGCGCCGCGCCTCGCCCTCCCGGCGAGCTCTGGCCCTGGAGCCGCGGCCGCACACCGCCTGATGCCTTAGCCCCACGCCATACGGCGTTTCTCGACAACCCGCGCATGCATGACCCGGACGCCACAGGCGTCCGGGCAGGAAACCTGCGTCTCAACTCCCGAAGGCCCGACCCATCATGGACACCCTGCTCGCACTGCTCCAGGCCGATTTTATCGGCAAACCCGCATGGCTCTGGATCAGTTTTCTCGCCATCGTTTTCGCGCTGCTCGCCTTCGATCTCGGCGTTCTGCACAAGGAAGACCATGAACTCGGGATCAGCGAGAGCCTGAAGCTGTCGGCCTTTTACATCGTGGTCGCGCTGATGTTCGGAGGCTGGATCTGGTTTCAGCAAGGCGCCGAGTCCGGGATGCAGTATTTCACCGGCTACGCGATTGAGAAGGCGCTTTCGATCGACAACGTCTTCGTCATTTCGCTGATCTTCGGCTATTTCGCCATTCCGCGAAAATATCAGTATCGCGCACTCGTCTGGGGCATCATCGCGGTGCTGGTGCTGCGCGGCCTGATGATCGGCATCGGCGCGGCGCTCGTGCAGGAATACGACTGGATCCTGCTGATCTTCGGCGCCTTCCTGATCGCCACCGGCATCAAGATGATGTTCACCCACGAGGGCGAGACCGACATTTCACAAAACATCGCCGTCAAGTTCATCTCCAGACACATGCGGGTCACGCCGGAACTGCACGGCCAAAGCTTCTTCGTCCGAAAGCCCGATGCGGCGACGGGGCGCATGATGCTCTACGCCACGCCGCTCTTCCTCGCGCTCGTGGTGATCAACATCGCCGACCTGGTCTTCGCGGTCGACTCGGTGCCGGCGATCTTCGCCATTACCACCGACACTTACATCGTGTTCACCGCCAACATCATGGCGATCCTCGGCCTGCGCGCGCTGTACTTTGCGCTCGCCGCCATGGTGCACCGCTTCGCCTATCTGAAATATGCGCTGGCGGGAATCCTGGTCTTCATCGGTGGCAAGATCTTCTGGAACTATTATTTCGGCAAGCTCGACCCTGCCATCAGCCTTTTGGTCACCGTGGCGATGATTGCCGGCGGTATCCTGTACTCGCTCTGGAAGACGCGCCGACCGCAAGACCACGCCGCATAAGCCGAACCTGAGCCGTCCTGAAGCATTGAAGAACACCCGAAGCGTCTAGCGCATGGCTGACATGCGCCAGCCGCATGAGCAGCCCCATCAACCTGTCGAGCGGCTTTCTCCGAGGGACCCAGGACGGGTGCGCCCGAGAGCGAGCCGAAGAAACGGCTGAAAACAACGCAGTTTTGAATTACTCGAAATACAAGCTTCGGCCACTTCGTTGACTCATTTCCTCACGCGCTGATTAAAGCCGTTCTGCAGGAACGTTCAAATTTCCCGCGAAAATCAATCAGCGATGGCGCGAGTTCGGCGCAGGGGATGAATCATGGACAATAACATCAAGAGGCCGACAAGCCTTCGTCAGCCCGCATCCTCGATCGTCTCACCGTCGCGCGAACTCAAACAGCCGGTCGACAGCAGCGCCATCAGGGCTGGCATCATCGCCGTGTCGTGCATGAGCGTGCTCGGTCCGGCCTCGGACGCATTCGCCCAGGCTGCCAACGAACTCCCGGCCATGACCGTGGAGGCGCCTCGCGAAGCGCGCCCCGCCCGCGCCCGTCCGGCGCCGCGGCAGGCGCGGCCACGCACCGCCGCGCGACCGGCGCAACGCCGGCCCGCAGTCGCCGCAGCGCCGGCAACTGCTCCTCAGGCACCCGCCAATGCCTCGGGCACACAGGGCACGGGCGCAGCCGGCGCTCCCAATCCCTATGCGGACGCAGCCGCGCCCTACAAGGTGAACCGTTCGTCGTCCAACAAGCTGACGCAGCCGCTTCTCGACACGGCGCGCTCGGTCACCACGATCCCCAAGGAAGTCATCGAGGACAAGGGCGCGACCTCGTTCCGCGAACTCGTGCGCACCATGCCGGGCCTGACGCTGGGCACCGGCGAAGGCGGCAACGCCTATGGCGATCGCGTCTTCATCCGCGGCTTCGATGCGCGAAACGACATGTATGTCGACGGCGTGCGCGATCCGGGCGTCAACATCCGCGAGAACTTCTACACGGAGCAGGTGGAAATCCTGAAGGGTCCGAGCTCCGTCGTCGGCGGACGCGGCACGACCGGCGGCGCCGTGAACGTCGTCACCAAGAAGCCGGCCTTCGTCGACTTCCACGAAGCCGGAATCACCTTCGGCACCGATCGCACCAAGCGTGTCACCTTCGACGTCAACAAGGTCGTCACCCCCGAGATCGCCGTGCGCGCCAACGGCATGTGGCAGGAAGCCGGCGTGGCGGGCCGCGACTACGTCTTCGACAATCGCTGGGGCGGCGCCTTCGGCGTCACCTGGAAGCCGAGCGAGCGCTTCTCCATGACGCTCGACTACGTCCACGTCGACATCGACCAGCTGCCCGACTGGGGGGTCCCCTTCGACGTGCGCACGCGCCGTCCCTTCACCGAATCCGGCCTGTCGCGCCGCGCTTACTACGGCATCCCCTCGCGCGACTTCCAACGCGCCAAGCAGGATATCTGGACGGCGAATGCCGAGTTGAAGCCAAACGACTGGATGACGGTCAGCAACAAGCTTCGCTACGGCACCTCGCTGCTGGACTACGTCGTGGGAGCGCCCGGCACCCCGAACCTGACCAATCCGGATCCATCGCAATGGACCGTCAATTCGACGGCCAAGAGCCGTCGCCAGAAGACCGACGTCCTGGTCAACCAGACCGACGTGACGATGAAGTTCCCGACGTTCGGGGTTTTGCACACGCTGGTGGCCGGCGTCGAGTTCAGCAGCGAGAAGTCGACGCGAGATTCCTATCGCGCACTCGACACCGAGACCAACGTCATCGGCGCCATTCCGGGCATTCCGCTCAACCTGTTCAACCCGCAGGTCGGCTCGATCGGCTGGAACGACAGGCTGCAATTGGCTGGCCTGCCCACGTCGATCAACATCGACACCAAGAGCGCGTACATTCTCGATACGCTGAACTTCGGCGAGAAGCTTTTCCTCACCGGCGGCGTGCGGCTCGACGACTATGCCATCGACACGACCTCGGTCGGAGCCGCCACGACGACCTACCTCAAGCGCGACGACCTTCTCTTCAACTGGAACGTCGGCGCAACCTACAAGATCCGGCCGACATGGGCCGTCTATGCCGCCTATGGCACTTCGTCGAACCCGGTTGGCGCCGAGATCGACGGCGGTGGTAACGATTACGGCGGATTGAGCGCCCAGAACGTCGCCGCAGGCCCGGAGCGCAACACATCGGCGGAAGTCGGCATGAAGGCGGAGTTCTTCGATCGCCGGCTACTCGCCACCGTGGCGCTGTTCCAGACCACCAAGGAAAATGCCCGCGAAACGCAGGGAGCCGGCGCGGCCGCCACCGTCGTGGGCGGCGGCGAATATGAAGTGCGCGGAATCGAGATCGGCCTCGGCGGCAAGATCGACGATCGATGGAGCGTCTTCGGCGGCGCGGTCTTCATGGACAGTGAGGTGACGCGCTCGCTGAACGCAGCCAACGTCGGCAGGCAACTCGCCAACATTGCCCACACGTCGTTCAACATCCTCACCAAGTATGACCTGACGGAGAAATTCACCATCGGCGGCCAGGCGACATACAAGAGCCGCATCTTCGGCGGCACGCTCGCGGCCAATGAAAACGTGCTGCCGGAAAGCTGGCGCTTCGATCTGTTCGGCGAATACCGCTTCTCCAGGAACGTCACCGGCAAGATCAACATCCAGAACATCACCAACGCGGTCATCTACGACGCCTTCTATCGCTCGACCGCGCCCTACGTCTATGTCGCGCCCGGGCGTTCGGCGACCGTGTCGTTGAACTTCAAATATTGACCAAGCCCGGCGCGGCTGGACGCAGCCGCGCCGGAGCGGAGTGTTGCTCATGTTGCTTTGCATACCGGACGTCCTGAATGCGCAGGAGGCGAAGCGCTGCCGCGAGGCGACGCTCGCGGCCGATTGGGAGGATGGGCGCGCCACCGCAGGCCCGCAATCCGCATCCGTCAAAACAAATCGGCAGCTTCCGCTGGAGTCGCCCGCCGGCGCGGCTCTGTCCGAGACGGTGTCGCGCGCGCTGCTGGCCAACCAGCTGTTCCTCTCGGCCGCCTTGCCACTGCGCATCCTGCCGCCGATGTTCAATCGCTATGGCGTCGGCCAGACGTTCGGCGCGCATGTCGACAACGCCATCCGACGCGTGCGCGGCGTCGACGCCACCATCCGCACGGATCTCTCCGCGACTCTGTTTCTCAGCGATCCTGAAAGCTACGAGGGCGGCGAACTGACCATCGAGACGTCCAGCGGCGCACAGGCGGTGAAGCTGCCAGCCGGCCACATGGTGCTCTACCCCGCAACGAGCCTGCATCTCGTCACCCCGGTGACCCGCGGCGAACGCATCTCGTCCTTCTTCTGGGTGCAGAGCATGATCCGCAGCGCCGAGCGCCGCACCATCCTGTTCGACCTCGACCAGACCATCCAGGACATGCAGGCCCGCACCGGGCCGGCTGACGAGAACGGCGTGCGTCTCACCGGCATCTACCACAATCTCATTCGCCAATGGGCCGAGACGTGAGGATCTCCATGACATATTCGAAGTCGGTCTCAAGCGCTCTCGCGGCCGCTGCACTCTTGATGCTGACCGCCAGCGCGCACGCGCAGGGCGCTGCCACACCGCATCTTCCTTCCGATCTCTCGCCGCTCGGCATGTTCATGCAGGCGGATCTCGTGGTGAAGAGCGTCATCGTCTCGCTGCTTCTGGCATCCGTCCTCACCTGGACGATCTTCTTCGCCAAGACGCTCGAGCTCCGCTTCGCGCGCTCGCGCGTCCAGCGCGTCATGGGCGAACTGTCGCGCATGACATCCCTGGCGTCCGCCTGCGAGCGGCTGGATTCGAAGTTCCGCGTCGGCCGCGCCTTCGTCGAATCCGCCATGGAGGAGGTGCGCCTCTCCGAACTCGCGCCCGACAAGGAAGGCGTGAAGGAACGCGTGCGGTCGCGTCTCTCGAGGCTCGAACTCGCAGCCGGCCGCAGCGTGTCGCGCGGCACCGGGCTGCTGGCGACCATCGGCGCCATCGCTCCCTTCGTCGGCCTGTTCGGCACCGTCTGGGGCATCATGAACAGCTTCGTGGGCATTGCAAGATCGCAAACCACCAATCTCGCCATCGTGGCGCCCGGGATTGCGGAAGCGCTTCTCGCCACCGCCATCGGACTCGTGGCCGCCATTCCGGCCGTCGTGATCTACAATCACTTCAGTCGCGGAATCTCGGCCTACCGTGCGCTCGTGGGCGATGCGTCGGAAGAGGTCATGCGCATGACGTCGCGCGATCTCGACCGGCTGTCCGGCCGGCCGTCGCAACTCGGGAGAAGCGTCAATGGCCGCTAGACTGAACGACGGCGACGACTTCCCGGAAAACAGCGAGATCAACGTCACGCCGTTCATCGACGTGATGCTGGTGCTGCTCATCATCTTCATGGTGGCGGCGCCACTCTCGACCGTCGACATCCCGGTCGATCTCCCCGTCTCCAACGCCGCCCCCAAGCCCAAGCCGCAGAAGCCCATCTTCGTCACGCTGAAGAAAGACCTGACGATCGCCGTCGGTGAAAATTCCGTGCCGATCGATCGCCTGGGAATGACGCTCGACATGGAGACGCAGCTCGATCGCGAGCAGCGCGTCTTCATCCGCGCCGACCAGACGACATCTTACGGCGAACTCACGCGGCTGATGAACGCCTTGCGCGCCGCCGGCTACATCAGGCTCGCGCTCGTCGGGCTCGAGGGCGGCTCGAGCACGTCCGCGCCCGAAGCCGCACAGGCGCAACCATGAACGCAGGGGCCGCCATGACGACGATCGCGCATGACGATGCCGACACGTCCGGGCCATCGGGTCCGATGACTCCCATGGCGGACCCCTTCCGCATGTCGACTGGATTGCGCGCCACATGGACGATCGCCTGCATGGCCGCGATCTTCTTCCACCTCGCCGGAGGCGCATACGCATTGCTGCACGTGGAGCCTGCGGAATTGCAGGCATCGGAAGACGTCGGCGGCGCCATGGCGATCGAGTTCGCCGAATTGCCGATGTCGATCGACTCGCAGGAGGGCGACACCGCCGATTCCACCGCCGCCGATTTCGCGCCGCCGGCGACCGACGTCGACGAAAAGCTTTCGGCCAAGACGGACGTCGATCTGCCGACGACGGAATCGTCGCCCTATGAAGCGCCGCCGGACCTGCAACTCGCCGAGCAGAAGACACTGAAGCAGACGGAAACGCCCGAGACGGAATCCCAGGCGACCGAAGAGATGAAGGTCGAAGCCCAGCGTCCTCCGAGTGAGGCGGCGGTCGATTCCACCGCCGCGGGATCGCTCGCGGCCCTGGAGGGCGATGCGGAAGTCGCTCCCTCGCAGGGCAGCGTCGCCCAGGCGGTGCAGACACCGGCCTCGTGGCAGCGCGCGCTGATGGCGCATCTCGGGCGCTACAAGAGCTATCCGAAAGATGCGCGCTCACGAAATCTCCAGGGCGACGTCAAGCTGCGCATCGTCCTCGATCGCTCCGGCAAGGTCGTGACGTCGCAAGTGGTGCAGACCTCGGGCAAGCCCGCGATCGATGCCGCGGCGCTCGACATGGTCGCGCGCGCCACGCCCCTGCCCGGCCTCCCGGCCTCGGTCCAGGCGGCCCAGGTGGAGATCGTCGTTCCCTTGAGGTTCCGCCTGAGATGACGCGCCCGCCGCCGCTCGACGCCATTCCGCCACACGTCGTCGCCTTGCGGGACTACGAGCCGTTGGCGCGGGAGCGGCTGGACGACAATGCCTGGACCTATCTGGCGAGCGGCGCGGGCGACGGGTTGACGCTACGGTGGAATCGACAGGCCTTCGACGACACGCGCCTGATGCCGCGCACGATGCGGAGCCTTGCGGGCGGCAGTCTCGAAAGCGAGTTGCTCGGCATGCGTCTCGCTCATCCGATCGTCCTCGGCCCTGTCGCCTATCAGAAGCTCTTTCATCCCGAGGGTGAATGCGCCACCGCCCAGGCGGCCGCCGCCCTGCACACGCCCTTGGTCGTCGCAACCCTGTCCAGCGTCGACATGGAAACCGTCTCGAACGCAGCACCCGACGTTTCGCGCTGGTTCCAGCTTTACATCCAGCCGGAGCGCGACCTCACGCTCGATCTCGTTCGCCGTGCTGAAAGCGCCGGCTACTCGGCACTCGTCGTCACCGTGGATGCGCCCCTGAACGGATTGCGCAACGCCGAGCAGCGCATCGGCTTTCGTCTTCCCGAACA
>JAQGJH010000031.1 GCA_028290705.1 Hyphomicrobiales bacterium | reverse complement strand
CCAAGTCTCCGTCGGTTGCGTGCCATTGCGAAACAGCCTCTCGGGCTAACCGTTCCGACGTTTGGCTGGGGAGCGTCGCCACCGTTCCACGCGCGTTGCCGCGCTTGCGCTTCGAGCCTTTCGGTTGCCAAAAGCCTCTGAGCCGAGCTAGCTTTGCCATGTGGGCGTTCAAAGAACGCGTCGGTTATTCGAACTCGGCACGACGGGACACGACATGACCATGCCGGCGCAGCAACATCGGATCGTTCGCGTTCACGCCACGCCGCTGAAGGCGCCGGTCGATTTCACCTGGCTGGGAAGCAGCCGCAAAAGCAGCCAGTCGATCTGCCTCGTCGAGGTCGAAACCGATACCGGCCTCACCGGACATGGAGTGACGCAGCACATCGATTCTTCGACGATCGCCGCGCAGATCAATTTCGCCGGATCGAAGCTGCTGGGCGCAGACCCCATGTGCAACGAGCGGATCTGGCAGATGCTGTTCTGGAGCCTGTCGGGCGGAGCACAGAGCCAGTATGCAAGCTGGACGCTGGCCGCCATCGACACGGCGATCTGGGACATCAAGGGCAAGGCGCTGGGCCTGCCGGTCTGGCAATTGCTGGGAGGAGCGCGATCTCGCGTTCAAGCCTATGCGACGATCGGCATCCCGGGCGCGGACATCGACGAACTCACGACGGCCGCGAAACGGCTCGTGGAAAAGGGCTTCCGCTGCCTCAAGACGCAGGTGGGCCGCCCGGGCGTCGACCATTCCAAGGGGCAGAAGCCGCTCATCGACATCATCCGCAACGATGCGAAGCGCATCCGCGCATTGCGCGACGCCGTAGGCGACGAGATCGAGATCGGCATGGATGCGCAATGCCGGCTCGACCTGACGCATGCGGTGAAGCTCGTCGAGCTCGTACAGCCCTATGACGTCAGCTTCTTCGAAGAACCGCTGATCGAGAACGACGTGCTGCTGATGGCCGACATGCGCCGGCGCTGCACCATGCCGATCCATGCCGGACAAAGCGAAGCGCTGGCGTCGCGCTTCCGCGACATGCTGATGCACGGATCGGTCGACGTTCTGCAGCCCAACGTGGCGGTGACGGGCGGCTTCACGCAATGTGCGAAGATCGCGGGGCTCGCATCGGCGTTCAACGTTCCGATCAATGGCGGCGGCTATTTCTGGCACATCATGCATCTGCAGGCGGGCGTCGCGGCCGGCACGACCGTCGAATATCAGACCGCCGCAGCCAATGCGTGCGAAGCCTTGTTCTCGAACTTGCCGGCGCTCGATGGCGACTGGATCACCATGCCCGACAGACCGGGTCTCGGCTTTGATCCACGTCCCGAGGCCATCAAGGAGTTTACCGTGAAATAATCAGCCAGCGGGAGGATGCGATGAACGAGTACAGGCAGCGCCACGTCACGTGGTGGACACAGATGTTTGCGGCTCTCGTCATCGCATTCGCGGCTTTTCCCGCACGCGCCAGCGACTTTTATGCCGGTCAGCAGATTCGTATCATCGTGGCGTCGGGACCGGCGGGTGGTTTTGACACTTACGCGCGCCTCCTGGCGCGGCACATGGGCCGGTTCATCCCCGGCAATCCAACCTTCGTCGTCCAGAACATGCCCGGGGCGGGCGGATTGCAGGCCGCGGGCTACATGGCGAAGATCGCGCCAAAGGACGGTTTGACGATCGGCGCCCTGCAGGCGGGCACGATCAAGGCGCCGATGCTCGGACAGGCGACCGTCGACTTCGACCATTCAAAATTCGGCTGGATCGGAAGCCTGAACAGCGAAGTCATGGTGTGCGTCTCCTCGCAGGGATCGAAGGTCAAGAGCCTGCCGGACGCGATGACCGAGGAACTCGTCGTCGGGGCGGCGGGCGCAGCAAACGATTCCGCTCTGCTTCCCGTGTCGCTGAACAGCCTGCTGGGCACGAAGTTCAAGGTCATTCCCGGCTACGCGGACGGGCCGGGCATCCTGCTGGCGATGCAGCGTGGGGAAGTCGGCGGGCGTTGCGGCTGGTCGTGGTCGTCCATCATGGTTCAGCATCCCGACTGGGTGCGGAACAAGACCATCAACGTGCTGCTTCAGGTGCCGGTCAAACATGCGGACCTCGCGCATGTTCCGCTCGCCTCCGAAGTGGCGAAAACGCCCGAAGACCGTCAGGCCATCGAGTTTCTCTTCGGCCATCTGCAGATGTCGCGCGCCTTCGTGCTGCCGCCGGGGACGCCGCCCGAGCGGCTGTCGATGCTGCGAGCCGCCTTCGACGCGATGGTGAAGGACGAGAGCGTCATGGCGGACTTCAACAAGATCAATCAGGAATTGTCGCCGCTTTCAGGAACCGAGGTCGAGGCGCTCGTCAACAAGCTGAGCGCCACGCCCCCTCCGGTGATCGCGCGCGCGAAGGCGGCCGTCGGCATCGTGGCCAAATGACCCGGTGCGGCGGCCACCCTCTCGTTTCGGATGATCACGCGCCCTGCGTGCTCCGGTCCGCGAGCCATTGCGTCGCGAGCGTGACGTCCATCTGGGTGAGCGTGTGTCCGGTCGGCAAGGTCTTGTGAGTGACCTCCGCGCCGGCGTTTCGCAACACCGCTGCGAGTCCCGCGACGTCCGCGGCCGGCACGATCGGATCCTGCGCGCCCGAGAGAATGAGCACAGGAGTGTGCGGCAGGCTGGCCGCAGGCGGATCTTGCAACGGCGTCATGGCGCGCAGCAGCACCGCTCCGGCGAGCACCTCCGGATGCAGCATCAGCATGGCTGCGGCGATGTTCGCACCATTGGAGAAGCCGACGGCGATCGGCGCAGCAAGGCCATAGGCCTCACGCGCATCCGACACGAAGGCCGCGAGTTCAGCGGCGCGACGCACGACGTCTTCCTGATCGAACACGCCTTCCTGCAGCCGCCGGAAGAAGCGCGGCATGCCGTTTTCCAACACGCGACCGCGCGGCGACAGCAGGCTGGCTCCCGGCGACAGCGCAGAGCCGAGCGGCAGCAGATCCGCCTCGTCTCCGCCAGTCCCGTGCAGCAACAGGAGCGGTGTACGCCCGCTGTCGCGTCCCGGCACGAAACGATGAATGTGCGACAGTTCCTTCATGTCGATGTCTCCCAGCGCCAGCCTCAGCCGGCGGTTTCGAGTTTCGGCAGCACGGCCTCGATCTCGGCACGATGCTGCTCGAGACCTTTCGGCAACTTCAGCGACAGGCCGAGCTGGTCTGCCGGTTCGTCGACCGCAAATCCCGGAATGTCCGTGGCGATTTCGAACAGCACGCCACCAGGTTCGCGGAAGTAGACGGAGCGGAAATAATCGCGGTCCTTCTGCTCCGTCGTGCGCAGCCCGTGGCGCTCGGCGAGCTTGCGCGCCATGGCGGCCTGCTCGGCGTCGTCCGCCGCCCGGAAGGCGATGTGATGCACCGACCCCGCGCCCGGACGCGCGGGCAGAAAGCCGCCGGCCGCTCGCAGATCGACGATGCCCCCCACGTCCACGCCCGGTTTCGCCAGGCGCGTGGTCTCACCCTCGCGGCCGACCCGCTCGAACCCGAACACATCCGTCAGAATCGCTTCGGTGCCGCCGATGTCGCCGAGCAGCAGACTGACCGAGTGAAAGCCACGCAAAGCATGTTCGGTCGGGATCTGGTCCGACGCCCATGCGGCCTCGGTCTCGATGCCCGGCAGACCGACCAGCGCCAGACGCATCCCGTCCGGGTCGCGAAAGGCAAGCGTCGTCTGGCCGAACCGCTTCACCGGCGCGTCATGCGCCACGCCTTCGGCAATGAAGCGATGCGTCCAGAAGCCGATGGCGCTCTCAGGCACGCGATAGACCGTTTCCTGCGTCTCGCCGATGCCAAGGCGGCCCGGCGCCACGTTGGCCCAGGGGAAGAAGGTCAGGATCGTGCCGGGGCTGCCCGCCTCGTCGCCGAAGTAGAAGTGGTAGGTGCCGGGATCGTCGAAGTTGACGGTCTTCTTGACCAGTCGCTGGCCGAGGACACGCGTGTAGAATTCAAGATTTCTGCGCGCCGGTCCGGCGATGGCCGTGACGTGATGGATGCCGTTGCTCATGTCCGCACTCCGGTTGGCGGCTGCTCGCGCCGCTGTCGTGACGCCAGACTTAATGATGATCGGCCGAAGTGCACGCGCTTTTGCTTGCATTGATGCAAGTTGAAGGTTGCAGCACAGCAATGGACATGCGCTGATACCCGTTGATCCGGCGTGGAGAGACAATGACGACGCTTTCCGACACACTTTCCTGGGACGATGTCCGTCTGGTCAAGGCGGTGGCGGACGCGCGCGGCCTTCCCGGCGCCGCTGTCGCGCTGAAGTTGGATCAGTCCACCGTGTTTCGCCGGCTGGGGAAGATCGAGCAGGGGCTGGGGGCGCGGCTGTTCGAGCGACGGCGTTCACACTACGCGGCGACGCCCTCGGGCGAAGAGTTGATCCGCATCGCCCGGGACATGGAGCAGGAGATCGAGACCTTCGCCCGCAAGGTTGCGGGACGCGAGATTTCCCCCGCGGGCGAGATACGCGTCGCCACGGCCGACAGCCTCCTGGTGCATCTGCTGACCCCGCTCCTCGCGCGCTTCCAGCAGGCCTGCCCGGATGTGCGGCTCGACATGGTCGTGGGCAACGACTCTCTCAACCTGTCCCGGCGGGATGCCGACGTGGCCATTCGGGCCAGCAATGCGCCGCCCGACGCGCTGGTGGGCCGACGCGTCGGCCGCATCGCCTGGGCGCTTTACGGTCGACGGATGGACTTTCCCGGCACGCCGGAACGCATCCGGGCCGAGGACCTGGGCGAGCGCGCCTGGGTGTCGCTCAGCGACGACATGGGCCACATGCCGGTGGTTCGCGCCGTCACGAGCAAGATCCCCGCGAGGCAGCTACGATACCGCACCAGCACGGTGCTGGGTCTCGCGGAGGCGATCGCGTCGGGGCTCGGCATCGGCTATGCGCCATGTTTCGTGGGCGACCTCAGGGATGATCTCGTTCGCCTCGCCGACCCTGAACCCGAATTCGGAGACGATCTCTGGCTTTTGACGCATCCGGACCTGCGGCACTCGCCGCGGATCAGGATCTTTCTCGACTTCATGGCGGCGGAACTCGCGTCCAGCAGAACCCTGATCGAGGGAACGATGGCCCGCCCGATCTGAAACGCTTCGTCGCGGTGTCAGGTTGCTCTCTCTGGATCCTCGCGCAAGGCACGGCGGATGATCTCCCGCAGCCAGATCTGCCCGCGATCGAAATCCTGGCGGGGATGCCAGACCTGCATGAAGACCAGGTCCGGCACGTCGAAGGGGACCGGCACGGGCATGACGGCGAGGCGGTTGGCCGAGCGAAACACCTCGATCAGCTTTCGCCGCGAATGCGCCACGAGGTCGGTTCCAGAAATGAGCGACGGGATCGCCAGATAGTGGGGCACGCTGGCGACGATCCGGCGTGAGAGGCCCATGGCGCGCAGGATGTCGTCGAGCTGGATTCCGGAATCGCTGCTCTGCGCCACCGTGACGTGCGGCGAGTGCAGGAAGGCCTCGAAGTCGAGCCTGCCGCCGCGCAGTTTCGGATTGTCGCCGTCGGCGATGCAGACGAGTTGATCGCGATAGAGCTCCTCGGGGCGCAGCGGATCGGGCACGGAGGGAAAGACCCCGAGCGCCACGTCGGCGACGTCCTCCAGCAGCAGGCGGATCGAATTCAGCGGACCGCCGGTTTCCACCAGGAGATCGACGTTGGGGGCTTCGCGGCGGACCAGCCGGATGATGCTCGGCAATCCTTCGACCGTCATGGCGTCACTCATCGCCAGGCGAAAGCTGCGAGCGGCGGTCGCGGGATCGAAGGCGCTCATGGTGGTCATCAGCGCATGGATGTCCGACATGGCGCGCTCGAGCGGCTCGCGCAGCGTTCGGGCGCGAGCGGTCGCGCGCAACACCGCTCCCTCGCGCACCAGCAGCGGATCGTCGAACTGCTCGCGCAGACGTTTCAGTGTGTGGCTGACGGCCGATTGCGTCACGTTCAGCTTTGCAGCCGTGCGCGAGACGCTCTCGGTCTCGAGCAGCGCGTCCAGCGTCTTGAGCAGATTGAAGTCAAGCGTCGCGAGGTTCATCGTCATACAACATGAGCTTTGTTCATACCTATATGACAAATCATGCTGTTGCAATCATAGTGTCGGCGATCCGATAGTCGCTCCAACGAACTTTCGGGAGGACACATGAAGACCGTCGGACATCGCCGCTACGTCGCGGCCCTGCTGCCCCTCAACAAGGATCTCTCGATCGACGAACAGGGCTATCGCCGCTTCCTGCGCAAGTTCGTGGACGACGCTGACTTCGTTCGCGAGGGCGGCCTGTGCGTCAATCCGGAAGCCGCCGAGATTTTCTATCTGACCCGCGCGGAAAAGCGCCGCGTCCTCGAAATTTCCATGGAAGAGGCGCACGGCAAGCTGCCGATCATCGCCGGCACCTGGGCGATCACCACGGCCGAGACGGTCGAGACCGCGCGCGACTGCAAGGCGCTGGGCGTCGACGGCATTTTCGTCACGCCGCCGGGCGGCGCGCAGGACGTCACCTCTTGCTGGGACGCGGATCAATATCCGGAAATCTGGCTCGACCAGATCAAGGAGCAGGATCGCGCCGTCGACCTGCCGATCGTGACGCATCCGGTCGGGGGCGCGAAGCCGCCCTTCTATCCCGGCCTGCCGCTCAACGCGACGCTGCGCATCTGCCGCGAGGTGCCCAACATCGTCGGCTGGAAGATGACCTACACGTACGAGGGTTTTCGGCTCATCGCCAAGGGGCTGCGGGGGCTAGACCGCGACGTCGCCGTGATGGGCGCGCTCGCGTCGCGTTTCCACGAATACCGGCTGACCAACATGTTCGACGGGACGCTCAGCGGCTTCTGGAACTTCGCCAAGGAGCCGATGCTGGCCCATCTCGACGCATGGGACCGGCGCGACCTCGAGGCCGCCTGCCGCATCTGGGACAGCGGACTCTCGGAGCTGCAGGAATATGTCGCCGACATGGGCCGACTGCACATCCGCTACAAGACCGCCACCTGGCTGCGCGGGCTCATTCCCAGCCCGTTCATGCGACCGCCCATGCCCAAGCCGATGCAGTCGGAGGTCGATACGATCTATCGTCTGCTGAAAGCCCTGGACCTCAGCGTGATCGACAAGAAGGACACGATTCTCCAACTCTAAGAAATACAAACAAGAAAGGTGCAGGGATGAAACGTTTCATTGCGGCGCTGGGCTGCGCCATGGTGCTCGTCTGCGCATCGGCGCAGGCGCAGCAGAACTACCCGGACCGGCCGGTCCGGATCATCGTGCCGTTCGCGGCCGGCGGCGCGGTCGATTCCATCGCCCGCATCGTCGGCGCGAAACTGCAGGAGTCGCTGAAGCAACCCTTCGTGGTCGAGAACCGGCGCGGCGCGGGCGGCAACATCGCGGCGACCGAAGTGGCGCGCGCGCCGGCGGATGGTTACACGATGCTGCTGACAACCGTCGGGCATGCCATCAGTCCGTCGATCAACAAGAAGCTGAACTATCACCCGCTGAACGATTTCGTTCCGGTCACGCAGGTGATCTCGGCCTCGCTGCTGCTCGTCACCAACCCGAAGTTTCCGGCCAAGACTCTCGACGACATCCTCCGTCTCGCGCGCGAACGGCCGGGCGCACTGAATTACGGATCGACCGGCATGGGCAATCCGCTGCATCTGACGATGGAAATGCTGAAACTGCAGGCCGGCGTCGACATCCAGATGGTGCCGTTCCGGGGTGATGCGCCGCTCAATCAGGCGCTGGTGCAGGGCGACGTCGAGATGGCCGTCAGTCCGCTCGGCACGGCCCGACCGCAGGTCGAGGCTGGCGCGCTTCGCGCCATTGCGGTGACGGGCGACAGGCGCTCGCCCGCCCTTCCGGACGTAAAGACCATTGCCGAGCAGGGCTTTCCGGGATTCTCGACGGACAGCTGGCAGGGGCTCTTCCTGCCCGCGAAAACGCCTCGGCCGATCGTCGATCGCATCCAGCAGGAGGTCGCCACGATCTTGAAGGATCCGACGGTGATCAAGCGCATCGAAGCCTTCGGCTCCGAACCCGTCGGCAGCACCCCCGAGGCGTTCCTCGATTTCGTCACGCGCGAAATCGAGAAATACGCCAAGCTCGTGCGCGAGGCGAAGATTCCCTCACAGGAGTGAGAGGCGCGCCACGCGCCTCTCGGCTATTCCGCCGGAACCGCGGCGACGGGCGCTGCGGGTCCGTGCGGCGCGGTTTCCTGCTTCACGTCCAGATCGTGCCGCTTCAGCGGACGGTTTCCGGCGAGCTTGCGCAACAGCACGTAGAAGACGGGCGTGAGGAACAGGCCGAAGGCCGTGACGCCGATCATGCCCGAGAAGACCGCCACGCCCATCGCGCGGCGCATTTCCGCACCCGCGCCCGTGGAGGTGACGAGCGGCAGCACGCCCATCACGAAGGCGAGCGACGTCATGTGGTTCG
>JAQGJH010000021.1 GCA_028290705.1 Hyphomicrobiales bacterium | reverse complement strand
TGGAACAGACCTTCGTTGTCGAAGGCAGCCTCGTCGATGAGGATGGCGAAGTCACCGCAGGAAATTTCGTCTGGCGGCCAGCAGGCAGCACGCATGTCGCCACCGCCCCGAACGGGGCGCTGGTGCTGTGCTTCTTCCTGAAGCCGAACCGGTTCCTTTAAGGCGAGCCTGGCTCCGAAGGCCGCACTCGGCAGCCGTGGAAAAACCACATCCGGTGTGCTATGGAGCACTTAAGGAGCAACCGCCTTGAGTTCGTCGCCGCTGCGCAAGCTGATCTGGATGTTCGCCGCCCTCGCAGCGATGGTCCTGCTCGCGCCGCTGGCGGCCTCCGCGCACGACGGCCCACATCCCGGGGCTGTGGCGCAGGCGCAGGCGGCTGCGCATCATGCGCACATGTCGAAAGATGCTGACCGCGCCATCGTGGCTGCGCCCGCGCAGGCATTCGCGGCGCAGGCCGGCGACCTCGGCGCCGTCAATGGCGATCCCCTCTGCACCACCGGCTGCTGCTTCGGCATGGGCTGCTGCGCGGGAACGATCGTCTCTGACGGCCCCGCCCTCGACCCGCCGGCGGGCCCGCAGCTGCGGGTCGCGCATGCGCCGCAGCCTCTGCGCGGCGTGCGCCTGACATCCCTCCTCGAACCTCCGAACGCCCTCGCCTGACGCTCGCGGCCAGCCTCTCGGGCTGGCGTCGCCGTTTCAAAGGCAAGGGTTCTCGCATGTCTATCCGCATCACCGCTCTCTTGGGGGCCGTTCTCGCCATTCTGGCGTTCGGTTCACCCCGGCTCCTCGCGCATGAGGGTCATGACCATGAGGCCGCCCCGGCCGCCACGGCGCAACAGGGCGCGCCCCGGCTGGAATCCGCCTCGGCCTTGTTCGAACTTGTCGGAGTCGCCCAAGGCGGCGGACTGACGATCTGGCTCGACAGGTTCGAGACCAACGAGCCGGTCCCGGACGCGACCATCGAAGTCGAGACGCCCGCCGGGCCGCAAACCGCCATGGCGCAGCCAGACGGCGCCTATCGGATTGCGGCGCCGTGGGCGGACAAACCGGGCGCCTACGACCTCATCTTCACCGTGGCCGCGGGGGGCGACATCGACATGTTGACGGCGACCTTGCAGGTCCCGAGGGCTGGCGCCCAAGCCGCCGCGCCGACTGTGGGCGGGTCCGCCATTTATAATTCCATGTCCCTGGCCGGGGCCGGTGTCGCAGGTCTGGTGCTTGGCGCATTCTTCTCCATCGGCTTGCGCCGCCGGCCGCTCATCTGGGCGCCCGCGATGGCGTTGTTGATGCTGGTCGCGTTCGGCGCCGTGCGTCTGCTCGCCCACGAGGGCCACGTCCACGCGGAAGAGCAGGCGGCGGCGCCCGTGATGGCAGGCGATCGCGCCCAGATCCTGGCCGATGGTTCGGTGTTCCTGCCCAAACCGACGCAACGCGTTCTGTCCGTGCGCACCAGTTTCGGACGCGAAGATCGCTACGCGAAGCGGACCGAGCTGCCGGGCCGGGTCATCCCCGATCCGAATGGCAGCGGACTCGTGCAAGCCGCCGCCGCAGGGCGCCTCTCGCCGCCGCCCGGCGGCTTCCCCCGCCTTGGCGCAAGGGTGAAGGCCGGCGACGTGCTGGCTTTCGTCTCGACGCCGTTTGCGGCCATCGATCAATCGACCATGCGCCAGCAGCAGGGCGATCTCGACCAGCAGATTTCCATCGTGGAACGCCGCATCGCCCGCTACGAGACGCTGACGAAGACCGGCGCCGTCGCGCAGGTCACTCTGGACGAGGCCCGACTGGAATTGCAGGGCCTTCGTGACAGACGCCTCTCTCTCGAAAGGGTGAAACTTGAGACGGAGGCGCTGCGCGCTCCGGTCGACGGCGTCATCGCTGCGGCCAGCGCCGTCGCCGGACAGGTTGTCGACGCCAACGCCGTCGTCTTTCAGATCATCGATCCGGACCGCCTTTTCGTCGAGGCGCTCTCGTTCGAGGCGCCGCGCTCGGGCGTCGCCGCCAGCGGCCGCACACCGGACGGGCGCGAGCTGACGCTCTCCTTCGTGGGCAGCGGCCTCGCCGACCGCAATCAGGCGCTCCCCGTCCAGTTCGCGGTCGAGGGATCGATGGAGCCGCTGCGCCTCGGGCAGTTCGTGACGGTCTATGCCGAAATGAGCGACGGCATGGCCGGCCTTGCGGCGCCGCGCGCGAGCGTCGTGCGGCGGTCGAATGGCGAGACTGTCGTCTATACACACGACAGCGCGGAACGGTTCGCGGCTCGCGTCGTGCGCACGCGCCCTCTCGATGCGAACCGCGTCCTGATCGTCGCCGGACTTGAAGCAGGCAAGCGGGTCGTCACCCAGGCGGCAGAACTTCTCAATCAGGTGCGGTGAGGAACGCTCATGTTCACATTCCTCGTCACGCACTCGCTGCGCAACCGGCTTCTCGTCTTCACGATCGCGCTCGTCCTCGTCGTCTGGGGGGCGTTCACGGCGACGAAGCTGCCTGTCGATGTGCTGCCCGACCTCAACAGGCCGACGGTCACGATCATGACCGAGGCGCACGGCCTCGCTCCGCCCGAGGTCGAACAGCTCGTCTCCTTCGTGATCGAAACGCAGATGAACGGCGTGCCCGGCGTGTCGCGCGTGCGCTCGGTGTCGGGCGTCGGCCTGTCGATCGTCTATGTCGAGTTCGACTGGGGAACGGACATCTACCGCAACCGCCAGCAAATCTCCGAGCGCCTTGCGCTGGTCCGCGACCAGCTGCCCGCGAACGTCACGCCGCAGATGGGGCCTGTGAACTCCATCATGGGGCAGATCGTGCTCGTCGCCCTGACCGCGCCCGAGCGCGTGTCGCCGATGGACGTACGCGAAACGGCGGATTTCATTCTGCGCCCGCGGCTGCTGGCGATTCCCGGCGTCGCGCAAGTGATCCCGATCGGCGGCGAGGTCCGCCAATTCCGGGTTGCGCCAGATCCCGCCGCCATGCGCGCGCTCGGCGTCGCCATGTCCGATCTGGAAAAGGCGCTCGGACAATTCGGCGTCAACACGGGCGGCGGCTACATCGACCAATATTCGCGCGAGTTCCTCGTCCGCAACATCGGACGCACGATGAGCCTCGCCGATCTCTCGGGGATGGTGGTCGCGACCAATGCGCAGGGGCCGGTCTATCTCCGGCAAATTGCGGAGGTCGGCTTCGGCGCAAGCCCCAAACGCGGCGACGCCGGATACATGGGCAAGCCGGCGGTGATCCTCTCCATCGAGAAACAGCCGGATGTCGATACGGTGCGCCTGACGCGCAACATCGAGGCGGCGCTGAAAGAGGTCTCGCCGAGCCTTCCGCACGGGATCAAGGCCGACAACATCCTCTTCCGCCAGGCGGACTTCATCGAAACCTCGATCCGCAATGTCGAGCGCGTTCTCATGGAGGCGGTGGCCGTTGTCGCCGTGATCCTCTTCGCCTTCCTGCTCAACTGGCGCACGACGGCGATCTCGCTGACTGCGATCCCGGTCTCCGTCCTGACGTCGGCGATCGTCTTCCACCTGATGGGATTGTCGATCAACACGATGACGCTGGGCGGCCTTGCGATCGCCATCGGCGAGCTGGTCGATGACGCCGTCGTCGATGTCGAAAACATCTTCCGGCGCCTTCGCGAGAACCATGCATCGTCGGAGCCCCGGCCCGTCTTCGACGTCGTCGTATCGGCGAGTCAGGAGGTTCGCTCCGGCATCGTCTATGCGACGATGATCATCATCCTCGTCTTCATTCCGCTCTTCGCGCTGACAGGCATCGAGGGGCGGCTTTTCGCGCCGTTGGGACAGGCCTACATCATCTCGATTCTGGCGAGCTTGCTGGTCTCCATCACCCTCACGCCGGTGATGGCCTATTATCTGCTGCCCGCGATTGCGGCCCACCACGAACGCGAAGGCGCGCTCGTGCGCGCACTGAAGCGTGCTTATGCAGCCTTGCTGCGCGGAGCCCTCGCCAATCCGGCGCCGGTCATCGGGCTCGCGGCCATCGGCGTCATCGGCGCCGGCGTCTTGGCCTTCTACTTGCCGCGCGCCTTCCTGCCGCCTTTCAACGAGGGCACGCTGACGATCAACACGACCTTCGCGCCGGGCATCTCGCTCGCCGAGTCGAACCGCGTCGGCCTGATTGCAGAGAAGCTGATCCTCGAAGTGCCGGAGGCAGCGTCTGTCGGACGGCGGACCGGGCGGGCCGAACTCGACGAGCACGCCGAGGGCGTGCACGCGTCCGAGATCGAGGTCGACCTCAAGCCGTCCACACGGGGGCGCGACGCGGTTGTGGCGGACATCCGCGCAAAGCTCGGCGTACTGCCGATGGCGGTCAATGTCGGCCAGCCCATCTCGCACCGGCTCGACCACATGCTGTCGGGCGTGCGCGCGCAGATCGCCTTGAAAGTCTTTGGCGAGGACCTCGATGCGCTCGTCCGCACGGCGGAGGACCTGCGCCAGCGGCTCGCACAGGTTCCGGGCCTCGTCGATCTTCAGGTCGAACGTCAGGTCCGAATCCCCCAGATCGAGATCGCGGTCGATTATCAACGCGCGGCCCTCTACGGGCTCCAGCCCGCGGCGATCACCGACGAGTTGCAGCGGCTCTCCAATGGCCGCACGGTGTCGCGCATCGTCGATGGCAGCCGGCGGTTCGATGTGGTTCTGAGACTGGACGACTCGCGCCGCGGCACGACCGCCCTTGGCGACCACCTCATCCAGTCTCCGTCGGGGTGGATTCCCATCCGTGAAGTCGCCGACGTGCGCGAGACCGACGGGCCAAACCAGGTGCTGCGCGAAAACGGCAAGCGGCGCATCGTCATTTTCGCCAACACCGACGCGAAAACAGACATGGCGAAAGCTGTTTCCGACATCCGAAACACGATCGCGGCCGCGTCGCTTCCTCAAGGCTTTTTCACCAGCCTCGAGGGCACGTTCCAGGCGCAGGAAGACGCGAGCCGCACCATCGGACTCCTGTCGCTGGTGTCGCTCGCCATGGTGTTCACGATCCTCTACAGCCGCTACCGTTCGGCGCTGTTCGCCGGCGTCGTCATGACGAGCGTGCCGCTGGCGCTGATCGGCAGCGTCGCGGCGCTGTGGTGGGCAGGGCAGCCGCTCTCCGTCGCCTCGATGATCGGCTTCGTGACGCTCACCGGCATCGCGTCGCGCAATGGCATTTTGAAGATCAGCCACATCATCAATCTGGCGATCGCCGAGAGATTGCCGTTCGGGCCGGAGCTGGTGATCCGCGGCAGTCTGGAGCGCATGACGCCCGTGCTGATGACCGCCCTGTCGGCCGCAGTGGCGTTGCTGCCGCTCATGATCGACGCGCAGGCGCCGGGCAAGGAGATCCTGCATCCGGTGGCCATCACCATCTTCGGCGGCCTCGTCAGCGCGACCCTGCTCGACGCGTTCCTGACGCCGGTGCTCGTCCTCAAACTTGGACGCAAACCGCTGGAGCGCCTCGTCGAGACCGCCCACGCCAAACCCGCAGCCGTGGCGCCAGTCCGTCCGGCCGAAGCCTACTGAAGGAGAAAAAGACATGAAGGCGCTGCTCGCACTATCCGTCCTGCTGCTCGCGGCCGGGACCGCCCTTGCGCACGAATCCAGGGGCCCGCACGGAGGCCGTCAGGTCGACGCCGGCGCCATGCACGTCGAGCTGATCACCAGGGGCCCCACCGTGGAAATCTATGTGTCGGATGGCGCCGGCAAGCCGGTGGACGCCTCGGGCTACAAGGGCCTCGCGATCCTCGTCGTCGGCGGCAAGCCGGCGCGCATCCCCTTGGCGCCAGCCGGCGGCGACAAGCTTACCGGCACGGCCGCCACGGACCTCGGCGCCTCGGTCAAAGGCGCGGTCCAGATCACGACCAACGCGGGCGCGACGGCGCAGGGCAAGTTCGATTAGGGCTTCGCTCCAGCGAATTTCTACAGGGAGACCCTTCGATAGGTCACGTGCAGGACGGCAAAGGGGACTCCAAGCCGCCCGGCGCTGCCGCGAACGATGCATGTGCGCTCATCGATGAGGTAAAACCAATCATCGAAGTTGAGCGTCACCGGATCGCGCCCCTGCTGCGGCGTTTCACGCGTATATTTCCAGTGAAAGGCGCAACCAGCCCGCTCCCCTTTCGCCTCCCCCTCTACTTTCGCCTCGGTCCCGGAGTACGCCTTGGATCCATCCGTGCGGATCTGCCAACGCAGGGTTTCGACCAGCCCGTCGTCAAACGTCCAGGTTTCGGGAAAATCGACCCCGCCTGACACGGGCTCCCC
>JAQGJH010000138.1 GCA_028290705.1 Hyphomicrobiales bacterium | reverse complement strand
GGCGGCTATGCGCAGTTCCACATCAAGCCCGCTGATCTGCTCGCCGTGTCGCTCGGCGCGGCGATCTTCGGGGTCGGCATGGTGCTGTACGGCTACTGCCCCGGCACTGCGCTGGCCGCCATCGGAGGCGGCAGCGTGCATGCGCTCGTGGGCGCCTTCGGGATGCTGCTCGGCGGCATTCTCTACGCCCTGAGCTTCGACTGGGTGTCGGCCAACATTCTCCCGGTGGGCGCCATGGGCAAAGTGCAATTGACGCAGGTGACGGGGCTCGGCGCTCCGGCGATCTTCATCGCGCTCAGTGCCGTCGCGCTGATCTTCTTCGCAGTTCTGGAAACGATCGCGAGGCGCAACGCCTGACTATTCGGCCGGCGCGTCACGGGCGCCTCCCCATCGGCGGAAACGGTTCGCCACGATATCCCGGACCGATCCCTCGACCAGGAAGACCAGCCCGAGCCGCGCCCCGAACATCATGCCCACGACCGCGAGCGGCCAACTCGCCGCCAGAACCGAGCCGGCGGTGACGCCCTGCCCGATGGTGCAGCCGCCGGCCAGCACGCCCCCGAAGCCCATCAGCGCCGCGCCCAGCAAATGCCGGCGCATCTCGTGATGATCGTCGAAAGCCTCCCAGCGAAATTCCGCACCGCCAAGCGCCGCCAGATACGAGCCCGCAACCACGCCCGGAACGGACAGGACGGTGAAATCGAGCCAATCCCCCATGCCCAGCAGGCTGGCGTAAAGCCCACGCGCGACCGGGGACACGAAGGTCAGGCTCTGAGGCCTGGGATGGCTGAAATCGTCGACCAGCACGCCCGTGACGATCCATCCCGCGACGACCGCGAGGCCCAGCACGACGGCTGCGGTGATCAGCCGGGGCGAATGACGCAGCCGCCGGTCACGCGCCACCGCGATCAGGAGCAGGCCCGCGACGAGCGCCACCAGCGGCAGGCGCATGTCGAGAGACGTGACACGCGCGGCCATGCCGTGCAGCGAGCCTGGCCCGCCGCCCGGAACCGCGAAGGCCACCGGCTCCAGCCAGTCGATCCGCACGGCGGAAAGCACGCCCCGCAGGGTCATGAACCCCACGGCGCCGAAAATCATCAGCGTCACGAGGCTGCGCAGGTCGCCGCCGCCGAGCCGCACCAGCGAACCGAAGGCGCAGGTGCCCACCAGCGCCATGCCGAGGCCGAAGAGGATCGAGCCCGCCGAAATGGAAAGCCACGCGACGCGCGGCGGCAGCAGTGTCATCTGGCCCTCGGCCAGCAGGCCCGCGACGATCAGCGCCTGCGTTCCGATGAGTGCAATGGCGAGCGCGAGGCCGAAAACCTTCATGCGGCGCCAATCGCCGCCCACGAGCGCGGATTCGATGGCCCCAAGAGTGCAGAGGCGCGCACGGCGAACCGCGTAGCCCACGCAGGCGCCGGTCGCCAGACCCAACACACCGGCCGTCAGGGCCGACAAACCCACCATGCGCCCCTCCCGAGGGCTTGTCCGCGAGCACGCCCGCGAACGCGTTTCTACGCCTTGGGCTTTCCGCCGCTTTCGCAGAAAATATCGTAGATCACCGTGATGACGCGGCGCACGTTCTCGTTGGCGATCGAATAATAGATCGTCTTCCCATCGCGCCGCGTGGTCACGAGATCGTCGTAGCGCAGACGTGCGAGTTGCTGAGACACGGTGGGCTGGCGCAGCGCCAGAATGGTCTCGAGTTCGCCGACGGAGCGCTCCTTCTCGGCCAGCAGGCAGAGCAGCAACAGCCTGTTTTCGTGCGACAGCGCTTTCAGAAAATCGCTCGCCGAGCGCGCGTTCTGCATCAATTGCTCGAGTTTTGGCGAGAACTCCGCATCCGACCGCAGCTCTTCCTCAATCTCCTTGGAGACGATCGCTCCCATTCAGCGGCTCCTCAACCTTTGGACTCGCCGGCCGGTCGCGGCTCCAGGCGTTCCATGAATTTCGTCAACATACCCCAGAACATGCCCTGGTCGATGTAGCCCGTGATGCGGCCGATTTCCCGCCCCTCGTCCATCAGCAGGAACGTCGGGGTGAAGCGCACGGGGGACGCCGCTCCGGCAGGCTGCCCCTGGTCGAGGCTCACCTTGCGCAAGGGAGCTTTCTGGCCCTCCGCCGTCTTGTGGTAGACGGGCGCGACCTCGCGCTCCCACTTGGCGCAATAAGGACAACCCGCACGGTCGACGAACACAAGTTCGGCGGCGCTGGCCAGGGGCGCAGCGACCGTCATCGAAAACACGAGCGGCAGAACCATGCGGGCAAAAGCCGCCGCGCTCGTCAAAGTCCTTGGTTCCGGCATCATGCCGCTAATATACATATATTCGAATGCGAAAACCAGTGAGCGCTCGGGTCACGGTTCGGGGAGGAGTGGGCCACGATGGCATTGGACCAGTCGATCATCGGTGCGTTCGGCGCCGGCGTCCTGTCGTTCCTGTCCCCCTGCATCCTGCCGCTCGTCGCGCCCTATCTGTGCTTTCTGACCGGTGCGGATCTGAACAAACTCGCGAACGCGCCGCCGAACAGCCGGATCGCCGCCAAGGCGTTCACGCGCGCCCTCTTCTTCGTTGCCGGCTTCGCCACGGTCTTTGTCATCCTCGGAGCGACGGCTTCGACGCTGGGCCAATGGCTATCGAACTGGTTCGACGTGCTCTCGATCGTGGCCGGCGGCCTCATCCTGGTGATGGGCCTGCATTTTCTCGGGCTCTTTCGCATCAGCCTGCTGTTTCGCGAAGCGCGCTTCCAGACGCTCGGCAAGCCTGCCGGGCCGATCGGCGCCTATGTGGTCGGCCTCGCCTTTGCGTTCGGCTGGACGCCCTGCGTCGGCCCCGTGCTGGCCGCGATCCTTCTCGTCGCGGGCACGCAGGAGTCGGCCGGCCGGGGCGTCGCACTGCTCGCCGCCTACTCGGCCGGCATCGGCATTCCCTTTCTGGCCGCAGCCGCCTTCGTCCACCCGTTCCTGAATTTTCTCCGCCGCTTCAGACAGCACATCGAGACGGTGGAAAAGATCATGGGAGCGGCGCTGGTGGTGACGGGCCTCCTGTTCCTCACCGGGACCATGCCGCTGATCGGCAACTACTTGCTCGAAACCTTCCCCTCTCTGGGGACCATCGGCTGACGGAGACGGCCATGATCGACAGACGCTTGTTTTTAGCCGGCCTTCTCGCCGCGGCCCTGAGCGGACCTGCGCACGCCGCGCCGCGGCTCGCCGACGACGGCATGTATGAGTTCGACTGGTACCTCGAAAGCTTCCTCGATCTGGCCGACGACGTTGCCGCCGCGCAGGCCGGAGGCAAGCGCCTCGCGATCATGTTCGGACAGCGCGCATGCCCCTATTGCAGGCGAATGGCCGAGGAGCATCTGTCGGACGAGCGGATCTCGGCCTACATCCGGAAACACTTCGAGGTGTTGCACCTCAACCTGTTCGGCGCACGCGAAGTCACGGATTTCGACGGCCGCAAAATGTCCGAGCGCGATCTCGCCCGCACCTATGGCGTGCGGCTGACGCCCGCGATCCTGTTCTTTCCCGAAAGCTCTGACGGACTGGGCGCAAAGCCGCCGATGAAGCGCGAGGTGGCGCGCATGCCGGGCCTGCTGGAGCCGCCGCAATTTCTCGCCATGTTCCGCTTCGTGGCCGAAAAGGGCTACGAAAAGGCGAGCTTCCAGCAATGGCTCGCCTCGAACGGCGGATGAGTCTGCAGCTCCTGAGAAAACCGAAATGCAAAGGGGCGTCGCCGTCGGAAACGGCCGACGCCCTTTCGGCTATTTGTTGACCGGTGAGTTCGGGTCGAACAGATAGGCCATCACGTCCTTCAACTGCTGCTCGTCCAGAAACTTCGTCACTCCGAAGCGCGGCATGTTCGAACATGCCACCACGGCTTGCGAATTGTAGATTTTCTTCCACGCGTCCTTGATCGCCGCCTCGTCGTATTTGCGATCCCGGCCATAGGCCGCAAGGCTCGGACCCAGCGTGCCGTAACTCAGTTCCTTGGGGTCCATCTGGTGGCAGGCGTAGCAATTGCCCCCGTTGATGGTCTTGGCATCGTCCGAGAACTGGCCGCCGCGTCCGCTGTTGGCGACCGCGAAGCCGTTCTTCCAGTCGCCCAGGAACTTGCCGTCTGCGGGCATGACGATGCTCGCACTCTCCCGCTTCTGGATCGCATCCGCGTCCGCGGCGCTCACCTGGTTGCGCGCGATGGTGCAGAGGCGCTGCGTTTCGTCGAGCTCGATGCGCTTCTGCCATTCGGGCGTGGCGCGCGAGAAGGTCGCCTTGACGGCGGCTTCCATTTTCTGGAAGGCGGCTGCGTCGGTCTTCTCCTGCGCGAGCGCGGGACTGGCGGCCGTGCAGAGTCCGATCGCCAGACCGGCGGCGATGAGGGTGCGGATCGTCATGATGTCTCTCCTCAGCGCTTGATCGACGGGACGTTGATTTCGCCGCCTGCCGCTTGCTTGTTCAGGAACATGGTGAGTGCGGTCAGTCCCTCGGCAGCATAGTCGGGCGAGGGCCAGCGCTGCTGCCGGAAACAATCCCAAAGTCGGTGCTGCATGGTGCGCAGCGCACTTTGCGACACGCGATAGGTCGGCCAGGACGCCATCGTGTCCTGCGCGGCCTTTCCGGGCTTGGAGAAGTCCGGAAGTCCCTGCAGGCGAATGCGTTTGCCTTCTTCGCCGTGACAGGAGGCGCAGGAGAAATCCATCACGCCGGCGCGGCGGTAGAACATCGCCTCGCCGATTTCCGTCAGTTCCTTCTCTTTCGGATGCGAGGTCTGCGGCTCGATCTTCATGCCATTGGACTTATTGCCGATGAAGGCCACCAGGTCCTCCATGTCGGACGCCCGGCCCGGGCCTGAGAAGCGGCGCGCCACCACGTCGGCGGTATCGAGCTCCTGCACGGTCTGCATGCACCACAAGAGCCTTTGCTCGAGGTCCATGACCTTGTCGGAATCCTTGAAATAACGTGGCAGCTGCGCGTAGGCGCCTTCGAGTTTCCCCGCTCCCATGCCAAGGTCGCAGGTCTCGAGCGACACGTTCTTCTTTCCGCGCTTTTCCGACCAGAGCACCTCGCCGCGATCGACCGCGAGATAGCCCGGATTCGCCATGGGATCGTTGATCATGGCGCGATAGCGCTCGATCTCCTTCTCGCTCTCGTCCATCGCGGCTTGCGCGTAAACGCCGGCGCTGCCGACCGCGAGAGAGACGGCCATTGCGGCCGCAGACATCCACCGAAGTCGCATCGTTCCCACCCCTTTCCCGTCGTCCGGGATTTTTGCGGCCCTGTTGATCTGGGCCTTTACATTCACAAAAAGTAATATCAGGATGTGTGAAAGCGTGCGATGGAAAAATCGCACCGTCAAGAGCAATGACATTCGTCAATCGGATGACAGTCAGGGAGACAGAAATGCCGAGCATGTTAAGGGATGGATCGCGGCGCGATGTGCTCGCAGCCGGCGGTCTCGCGGCCTTGGCTGCGTTGCTTGCGCCCCGCATGGCGCTGGCCGACGAGAAGGCCGTCGAGGCCGAGATCAAGAAGCTCTACGGCGAAAAGAAGCTGGAGAGCGGCCGCATCAAGCTCGACGTGCCCCAGATCGCCGAAAATGGCCTCGTGGTGCCGATCAACGTCGAGATCGAAAGCACGATGACGGCGGACGATTACGTCAAGGCCGTCCATGTGTTTGCCGACGGCAACCCGCAGCCGGGCATCGTCAGCTACCGCTTCACTCCCGAATGCGGCAAGGCCGCGGCCGCGACCCGCATGCGTCTCGCGCAGACGCAGAACATCGTCTGCGTCGCCGAAATGTCGGACGGAAAGCTCTATTCGACCAAGTCGGAAGTCAAAGTCACCATCGGCGGATGCGGCGGCTAGTCCGCGGATCAAGGAGTTCACGACATGGCAGCCAACCCCACACCGCGCGTGCGCGTTCCAGCCAAGGCCACGAAGGGCGAGATGATCGAGGTCAAGACCCTCATCTCGCACGAGATGGAAAGCGGCCAGCGCAAGGACTCGGCCGGCAAGACAATCCCGCGCAAGATCATCAACAAGTTCACCGCAGCCTTCAACGGCAAGACGGTCTTCGAGGCGGATTGGTTTGCGGCGATTTCCGCCAATCCGTACCAGGCCTTCTTCTTCAAGGCCCAGGAATCCGGCGAATTCACCTTCACGTGGAAGGATGACGACGGTTCCGAATATACCGCCAAGGCGAAACTCGCAGTCGCCTGAGCGCCACGAAGACCGGCTGCACCGACGCCGGGCGGCGGCGCCGGGATCACTGGGAAACGACAAGGATCGGACGATGATTTCGCGCAGGCAATTTCTGCAAGCGACGGCGGCTGCCTCGGTGATCGCCTCCGCCTCCGGCCTTGGCCCGCTGGGGCGCGCCGCCGCGCAACAGCGGCTGTCCCAAGCCGACATCTCGCGCTTCGACGCACTTGGACGGCTGACGATCCTGCACATCACTGACGTGCATGCGCAGCTCATGCCGGTTTATTTCCGTGAGCCTTCGGTGAATCTCGGGGTCGGCGAGGCCAACGGCAAGCCACCGCACCTGACCGACAAGGAGTTCCGCGCACATTTCAACGTCGCGGCCGGATCCGCCGACGCCTATGCGCTCACCAGCGACGACTTCGTCTCCCTGGCGAAAAACTACGGGCGCATGGGCGGCATGGACCGCATCGCCACGCTCGTGAAAGCCGTACGGGCCGAACGTGGCGACGACAACGTGCTCCTGCTCGACGGCGGCGACACCTGGCAGGGAAGTTGGACGTCGCTGAAAACCAACGGCCAGGACATGGTCGATGTCCAGACCGCGCTGAAGATCGATGCGATGTCGTCGCATTGGGAATTCACGCTTGGACACGAACGCGTCAAGGAGATCGCCGAGAAAGCGCCTTTCGCATTTTTGGCCCAGAACGTGCGCTCGCTCGAATGGCAGGAGCCCGTGTTCGAGGCGCGGAAAATCTTCGAGCGCGGCGGCGCGAAGGTCTCGGTCATCGGCCAGGCCCTGCCCCGCACCGCGGTCGCCAATCCGCGCTGGATGTTTCCCGACTGGGAGTTCGGCATCCGCGAGGACGACATCCAGAAGCAGGTGGACGAATCGCGCGCCGCGGGCGCCGACGTCGTCGTGCTCCTGTCGCACAATGGTTTCGACGTCGACCGCAAGCTGGCGAGCCGAGTCAAGGGGATCGACGTCATCCTCACGGCGCATACGCACGACGCCATGCCGGGCGTCCTGAAGGTCGGAGAGACGATCCTCATTGCATCGGGCTCGCACGGAAAATTCCTGTCTCGGCTCGACCTCGACATCCGCGACAAGAGGGTCGCGGGCTATCGCTACAAGCTCATGCCGGTCTTCTCCGACGCCATCGCGGCCGATGCGGACATGAAGACCCTGGTCGAGAAGATCCGCGCGCCCTTCGCCGCCGACCTGTCGCGCGAACTCGCCCGCACCGACTCGCTTCTCTATCGGCGCGGTAATTTCAACGGCACGTTCGACGATCTGATCTGCGACGCCATGCGCAGCGAGCGCGACGCCGAGATCTCGTTGTCTCCCGGCTTCCGCTGGGGCGGCACGCTGGTGCCGGGCGACGCCATCACCTTCGAGGCGCTCGCCAACGCCACGGCCATGACCTACCCGAACTGCTACCGCACCGAGATGACGGGCGAGCAATTGCACGCGGTCCTCGAGGATGTCGCCGACAACATCTTCCACCCCGATCCGTACTTCCAGGGCGGCGGCGACATGGTCCGGGTCGGCGGCATGGGCTATTCGATGGACGTCTCCAAGCCGGTCAACCAGCGCATTTCAGGCATGACCGAGTTGAAGACCGGCAAGCCCATCGAGGCGGCGCGGAAATACGTCGTCGCCGGCTGGGCCAGCGTCAATCAGAACACCGAAGGTCCGCCGATCTGGGACGTGGTCGAAAAATACCTCGCGCGCGTCAAGACCGTCAGGCTCGAGCCCAACACCTCCGTGATCGTCACGGGGGCCTGACGTTTCGAACCTTTGAACACCGTGACATCGACCGGAAAGGCATTGATCGATGGCAGACAAACCCAGGAGCGAGCCGCTCGACCGGCGACGCTTTCTCAAGGCAGCCGGCCTCGCGGGGGCCGGCGCAGCCGTAGCCTCCACGGTCGCGAGCGGCAGCGCAGGCGCGCAGCAGACGCCCGATCCCCTCATCACCGAAGTGCAGGACTGGAACCGCTACCTGGGCGACGGCGTCCAGGCGCGCCCCTACGGCAGCCCCTCGCAGTTCGAAAAACACGTGGTTCGCCGCGACGTCGAATGGCTCACCGTCAGCCGCGAGTCTTCGGTGAACTTCACCCCTCTGCACGAACTCGACGGAATCATCACGCCCTCGGGCCTCGCCTTCGAGCGGCATCACGGCGGCATCGCCGAGATCGACCCGGCCAAGCATCGACTGATGATCAACGGCCTCGTCGACAAGCCGCTGGTCTTCACCATGGACGACCTGAAGCGCATGCCGGGCCGGATCAATCGCGCCTATTTTCTCGAATGCGCGGCCAATTCCGGGATGGAATGGCGGGGCGCGCAGCTCAACGGCTGCCAGTTCACCCACGGGATGATTCACAACGTCTGGTACACGGGCATTCCGCTCAAGACCCTGCTCGACGAAGCCGGCGTCAAGACGAGCGGCAAATGGATCATGCCGGAGGGCGCCGATTCCTCCGCCATGACGCGCTCGATCCCGATCGAGAAAGCCATGAAGGATTGCCTCGTCGCCTTCGGGATGAACGGCGAGGCGTTGCGGCCGGAACAGGGCTACCCCGTGCGCCTCGTCGTGCCGGGCTGGGAAGGCAACATGTGGGTGAAGTGGCTGCGCCGCATCGAGGTCGGCGACGAGCCGTGGCACGCGCGTGAGGAGACGTCGAAATACACCGACCTTCTCGCCGACGGCCGCTCCCGCCGCTTCACCTGGATCATGGACGCCAAATCCGTCGTCACCAATCCATCGCCTCAGGCGCCTCTCAAGCGCAAGGGGCCGAACGTCCTCACCGGCATCGCATGGTCCGGTCGCGGCGCCATTCAGCGCGTCGACGTCACGCTCGACGGCGGACGCAACTGGACGACGGCGCGGCTGGACGGCCCGTCCATGCCGCTCTCTATGGCGCGCTTCTATCTCGACTTCGACTGGGACGGTCGCGAGTTGATGATCCAGTCGCGCGCCATGGACGACACTGGCTACGTGCAGCCCACCAAACACGAGTTGCGCCAGGTTCGCGGGGTCAACTCGATCTATCACAACAATGGAATCCAGACCTGGCTGGTGCGTCAGGACGGGGAGGTCGAGAATGTCGAGATTGCGTAACGGCCTCCTTTTCGTCGCGCTTCTGGCTTTCGCCCTGCCGGCCGGAGCGCAGACCAAGAAGACGGGACTCGGCCGCGCGGCCTTGGCCGAAGAAATCGCCGCATGGGACATCGACGTTCGCCCCGACGGCGCGGGTCTTCCGGTTGGGCGCGGCAGCGTCAAGCAGGGTGAGGAAATCTATCTGGAGCGCTGCGCCGCATGTCACGGCGAATTCGGCGAAGGCGCGGGCCGCTATCCGGTTCTCGCGGGCGGGGCCGGTACGCTCAACAAGGAAAATCCGGACAAGACCATCGGTTCGTTCTGGCCCTACGCATCGACGGTGTTCGATTACGTGCGGCGCGCCATGCCGTTCGGCAATGCCCAGTCGCTGACGCCCGACGAGACCTACGCTCTCACCGCCTACATGCTCAACATGAACGATCTGGTGAAGGAGGACTTCGAGCTTTCCAAGGAGAATTTCGCCCAGGTGCAATTGCCCAACGCGGCGAATTTTTACGACGACGATCGCGAAACGACCGAGAAGGCCTTCTGGAAAGCCAATCCCTGCATGAAGGATTGCAAGCCAGAGGCGCCCAGGATCCTCGGCCGGGCGCGCGCGCTCGACGTGACGCCTGACAACAAGTCGGGACCCCGGGTGGAATGAACAAGGGCCGGTTGTCACACCCCGTCCTTCTGGCTGCGGCGCTCGCCGCCGGCAGCGGGTCCGTCGAGGCCTCGCCCAGGGGCGACCGGGCGTTCGGCGAATATCTGTCCGCCGAATGCGTCACGTGTCATCAGGTCACGGGCCGCGCGACAGGCGGGATTCCGCCAATCGTCGCCTGGCCGGAGGACCAGTTCATAGCGGTCATGCAATCCTACAAGGCCAAGGACCGCGACAACAACGTCATGCAGACGATGGCCGGTCGCTTGAGCGAAGACGAGATCGCGGCTCTGGCGGCCTATTTCGGCAGCTTGCCGATCCAGCCGCTGGGCAACTAACGGGGACTTTCGCCGTCACAAAAATGCAAAAGCCCGAAAACGGGCAGGTTTCAACAGGAGGGGGAAACGCCATGATGATTGACCGCCGCCGGCTTCTGGCCGGATCGTCCGCATTCACAGCAGCCATGTGCCTCGGTGCACCCGCGTTGCTCGGCCAGGCCAAGCAGCGCGTCGTCGTGATCGGCGGCGGCGCAGGCGGGGCCACCGCGGCCAAATACATCGCCCGGGACAGCGCCGGCGCGCTCGACGTGGTGCTGGTGGAACCCGCGAGCGAGTTCATGACCTGCTTCCACTCGAATCTCTACCTCGGCGGCTTCCGCGACCTCAAGTCCATCACGCATTCCTACGACAAGCTGACCTCCGCCTATGGCGTCCGGCACAACAGGCAGGCAGCGACGCAGATTGATCGCGACAAGAAGGAGGTGGTGCTGGCGGATGGCTCGCGCCTCCCCTACGACCGCGTCGTGGTCTCGCCCGGCATCGACCTCAAATACGATTCCATTCCCGGCTGGAGCCAGGAGCACGAAGAATCGATGCCGCATGCCTGGAAAGCCGGCAAGCAGACCGAGATCCTCAAGGCACGCCTCGCCGCCGTGCCGGATGGAGGCACGATCGTGATGATTGCGCCGCCCAATCCCTATCGGTGCCCGCCCGGCCCCTACGAGCGCGTCTCCATGATGGCGCATGTGCTGAAGACCGCCGGCAAGACCAAGTGCAAGATCATGGTGATCGACCCCAAGGAGAGCTTCTCCAAACAAGGCCTGTTCCAGGCCGGCTGGGAGAAATATTACCCCGGCATGGTCGAATGGCTGGGCCCGAAAATTCACGACGGGCTGAAATCCGTCGACCCCAGGACCAACACGGTCGAGACCGGCTTCGAGACCTACAAGAACGCCGCGCTCGTCAACGTCATCCCGGCGCAGTGGGCCGGCAGGATTGCGCGCGACGCGGGCCTCGCCAACGGATCGGGCTATTGCGCCATCGATCCCGAGACGATGCGCTCCAGCGTCGACGCCAACATCTACGTCATCGGCGACGCGTGCATTGCGGGCGACATGCCGAAGTCCGCCTTCGCGGCCAACAGTCAGGCCAAGGTCGCGGCCCTCAACCTGCGTGCGGAACTCACGGGCGCGCGCGCCTTCCCGGCGCGTTACGCCAACACATGCTGGTCGCTCATCGCGCCCGACGATACCGTCAAGGTCGGCGGAAGCTACGGCGCCAAGGACGGCAAGATCGCCGCCATTACGACCTTCGTGTCGCAGACCGGCGAAACGGAAGCCATGCGCAAGGAACAGCAGGCCGAAAACATGGGCTGGTACGCGGGCATCACCAGCGACATGTTCGGCTGACAAGTACGCTGCATCGACGACGACAGAACGTCCCGGCCTGAGCGCCGGGACGTTTCCGTTTGTACGGCATCGCGCGCGGCGTGCCCCGCCGCCGCCCATAAACTGGACCCGGATTGACCGGCGCGTGCGAATTACAGGTCACCGAAAAGAGGCAAAAGGCCATTGATTTTCAGCATCATGCGCAAAATTACATCAAGCACTGGCAGGACAGTCCCAAAAAGTTGACACGCCTGCGGGCATCTGAAAAGCTCCTTGAAGCGTTCGAGGAGAGCATGCCTTGCAGTTGCTGAACACGTTGCCACCGATCGACGACGACACACTCCCGCGCTCGACATAGACGGGACGACAGGCATGATCCCGGCACCGGGTGATACTCCGCTCCTGCGCATCGACGGCCTCACGGCGGGCTACGGCGACGTGCAGGTTCTCTGGGGCATCGACCTGAGCGTCGGGCGCGGCGAGATCGTGTCCGTCGTCGGCCCCAACGGGGCCGGCAAGACGACGCTGCTCCTCGCCATTTCCGGCCTCGTCAAGGCGCGCGCCGGCAGCATCATGTTCGACGGTGTCGAGATCGCAGGCGAAGCGTCCGACAGGATCGTCGGGCGAGGACTGATCCATGTTCCCGAAGGCCGCCGCCTCTTTCCGACGTTGAGCGTTCGCGACAATCTGCTCCTGGGCGCCTATGCGCGCACCGATGGCGCGGCCGCCGTCGCGCGCGACCTCGACTTCGTCTTCTCGATCTTTCCCATCCTGGCCGAGCGCGCCTCGCAGGGCGCCACCACCATGTCGGGCGGCGAGCAGCAGATGTGCGCCATCGGGCGCGGCATCATGGCCAAGCCGAAACTGCTGCTGATCGACGAACTGTCGCTGGGCCTCGCTCCCAAAGCCGTGGAATCGCTGAGCGACAGCCTCAGGACGATCAATGGCGGGGGCATCTCCATCCTTCTCGTCGAGCAGGATGTCATGACCGCGTTTGAACTCGCCAGCACGGGATATGTCGTGGAATCGGGGCGTGTCCGCATGGCGGGCGACACACGCGTGCTGATGGAGGACGCCTCCGTGCAGGCGGCCTACATGGGCTTGTGAGCAGGAACGTCGACATGATCGAACCCGCCACCAGCAAGGGCATCGGCCGGTCCATCCTCCGCAACGAGGACCGCCGGTTGCTGGCCGGCCGGAGCAGCTTCATCGCGGACGTCTCGCCACCCGGTGTCTGGGAGGTGGCTTTCCTGCGCAGCCCCGTCGCGCATGCGCGGATCGTCTCGGTGGAAAAGCCCGAGGGCTCGGAAGGCCGCGTCTTCGTGCTGGCCGATCTCGGCGACGTCCTGCCGATCCGGGCGGACTCGCAGGCGCCGGGCTTTCGCCCCTCGGACTATCCGGCCATGGCCAGCGACAAGGTCCGGTTCGTCGGCGAGCCGGTCGCGATCTGTCTCGGGCGAACCCGCGCAGAGGCCGAGGACCTGGCCCAAAGCGTCGTCGTCGCCTATGACGAATTGCGCCCCCTCAGCGACCTGTCGCAATCCACGGACCCGGCCTTCGAAGCGATTCATCCCGGCTGGACCCAGAACGTCTTCCTAGAGACCACCATCGAGGCCGGCGACATCGAGGCCGCGCGCGCGCAGGCCAGCGTGACCCTGACCCGTAACCTGCGCATGAACCGGCAGGCCATCGTCTCCCTGGAGGGGCGCGGCGTCGTCACCTACCCGGACGAGCGTACGGGTGAGTTGGTCGTCTATTCCTCGACGCAGTTTCCGCACGTCATCCGCACGGCGCTCGCGCATTGCCTGCAGATGAAGGAAAGCGAGATCCGCGTCGTCGCGCCGGAAGTCGGCGGCAGTTTCGGCGTGAAGAACAACCTGAACCCCGAAGAACTCGCCCTTGCCGCATTGACCCGCAAGACCGGCAAGTCCCTGCGCTGGATCGAAGACCGGCGCGAGCATCTGATCGCCTCCGCGCATGCGCGCGAGCACCGGTACGAGATCACGCTGCACGCCGACCGCGAGGGGCGCGTGCTGGGCCTCGAAGCGCTGATCGACGTGGATGCGGGGGCCTATTCCGTCTGGCCCTGGACGTCGCCGATGGAGGCCGGCATGGCCGTCGGTTTTCTGCCCGGCCCCTACACCATCACGAACTATCGCGGCACGGCACGGACCTGCGCGACCAACAAGTCGCCTCTGGGCCCCTATCGCGGCGTGGGTCGTCCCGGAGCCTGTTTCGGCATCGAGCGCATGATGGAGGAACTCGCAGCCCATCTGGGCCTCGACCCCGTGGAAGTCCGGCTGCGCAATTACGTGCGGCCCGATCAGTTTCCGTGGAAATCGGCCGGCGGCAAAACCTATGACATCGGCGATTACGGCGCGAGCGCACGCGCCGCACGCGAATTGATCAAGCCGGAGCGCGTCGCCGAACTGCGCCGGCGCTTCGTTGGCACCGGGATCGAGATCGGCATCGGCTATGCCACCTATCTCGAGCAGACGGCGCATGGCACGGCCGAATGGGTTCAGCGCGGTCTCCCGGTGGTGTTCGGATACGAACAAGCCGCCATG
>JAQGJH010000118.1 GCA_028290705.1 Hyphomicrobiales bacterium | reverse complement strand
TGAAACGCCATAAGTACACCCAATTCTTTCTGGAGTCTCAAACCATGTAAACCACATTCGCGGTGCATCCGTACCGGCTGCGGAAGGAGCTTCCCGCCCTCGCCGCCGACTTCGGATATGCGTCAGCCCGTATTCCCGACGCCGCCGAAGTGCCCGGCGGCCGCGACCTAACCCAAGCCCACGAAGCAAAGAAGGCCGAGCGCCTGCGGCCGCGAGTCGATCGCTCCACCGTACCGCACATGGCCAAGGACAGCGCCGGCGCCGAGGCCATGGCCCGGTCCCTCTCCGTGGAGATGCGCAAGATCGACAGCTTCCTCGAGGGAGCGACGCCGAGCCTCCGCGGCTTCGCTCTGGCGGTGCATTCCGGAAAGACGCGCGGCGTCCGCCTCGAGGACCTCAAGGCGCTCCACCAGACCCTGGCTCGGGAAAGGCACCTCGGCACCAGCCAGAAGGTTCGCTACATACTCGGCCAGCTCGATCCCGCCGAACTGCGCAACGCTGCCGCTCGCGGCGCCGCCGGTGAGAAGCCGGTCGGCTTCGGCCTCTTCAACTCCGCCCTGAAGGACTGCGTCGCCTCAGTCCGGTTCAACGACCAGGCGCCGGCGAGTGCCGAGGACTGGATGGCCGTCGTCAATGCGCTGTCACTCAACGCTCGCCGCGGCGAGTTTGCGCGCCGCCTCGACCCCCTGATGCGCCACGGCTTCGCCAGCGCGGCGCCGGATGCGGCTTGGGACTTTGCCGAATGGCTCGAGGCCCGCCTTGCCGATCTCGAGTTCGTTGTCGAATTCTTGCCGCGGTTTCGCGGCATGGTCGACGCACTCGCACTACTGTTTCCCTACGATTTCGACCACGCGGCGGTGGCCGAACGGCTCGAACTCGGCGAAGCGCTGCGGGCCATCGACGGCAATCTTCCGAGCGACTTTAAGGAACCTTCGGCGATTCCGGCCATCGAAAGGCTGCTACCCGAGGATCCGGCACTGCAGAAGCTGCCACTCTTCGCTGACTTGAAGCGGATCCGCGACTACATCGGCTCGAGCGGCATTGAGGCTCCGAGCTTCGTTGCCATGCGTAACCAGATCACTCCGGAACTCGACCGCCTCGCTGCTGTAAAAACCCGCCTCGCGGCGGCTGACGGCGATCTGAAGGCACTGGCCGAGGTCGGCGCACCGCGTTGGGCTGCTGCCCTGCGGGCGTCGCCGGAAACTGCCGTAGAAGCCATTCCCGCCGACTGGCCCCGGGCATGGGCCTGGGCGATCATGACCGGGACGGTCGACCGCATCGTCTATCTCGGCAACGGCAACGAACATCGCCAGAATCGAAACGACATCCTAGTGCGCCGCCAGCGTGCCTTCACCCGGCTGATCCGCCTGCGGACCCTCCTGGGGCTCAATCTCCGGATGACGCCTGACACCCAAGTCGCGCTGACCACCTTCACACAGGCAGTGGCCCGGATCGGCCGCGGCACAGGGCAGAGTGCCGGACGGTTCCGGCGCGCTGCACAGGAGGCGGCCCAGGAGGCCTCGATCGCGGCACCGGTCTGGATTATGCCTGAATACCGTATCGCCGAACAGCTGCCGCCGAAGCTCGAGGACTTCGACCTCGTCATCCTCGATGAAGCCTCGCAATCGGATGTGACCGCAGTCGCGGCTCTTGCCCGCGGCAAGCAACTTCTGATCGTCGGAGACGAGCAGCAGGTTTCCCCGGCGAATGTCGGCACCAAGAACGCCGTTGTCGACGCGCTTCGCACGACTCATCTCGCGGAAATCCCCGGCGCTGCCCTGATCGACGCCCAGGCCTCAATCTTCGAGATCGCGCACCGGATGCATCCGACGAGCCACGTTTCGCTACGCGAGCATTTCCGCTGCGCGCCGCCGATCATCGCTTTTTCGTCGCAGTTCTATGACGGCGGCTTAATCCCCCTACGCGTTCCCACGGCGTCCGAGCGCTTCGATCCGCCCTTGGTGGATGTCCATGTCCGCAACGCGACCCGCGCCGGGAAACTCAACCGGGCCGAGGCGGACTGGATTGTCGGGGAGATCGCCCGCATTGTCTCTGATCCAAGGCACGACGATCGGTCCATCGGGGTCATCTCGCTGATCGGGAACAGCCAAGCGGACTTGATCCAGAAGCTCCTCATCGAAGATGAGCGCATCGGTACCGACCGGATGCGCAAGCACCGCCTAATCGTCGGCGATGCCCGCACGATGCAGGGCCAAGAGCGTTCGGTGATGTTCCTGACGATGGTCGCTACGCCGGATTCGGTGCTATCCCAGACCGGACGCGCCGACCTGCAGAGGATGAACGTGGCGATGAGCCGGGCGCGCGATCGGCTCTACTTCGTTCACTCGACCAGCCTTGACGAGCTGCAGCCGGGAGACATCAAGGCCAAGGCTCTCAAGCACCTTCGTGACCCGATGCCAGACGGCAACCGAATCGTGGACGGCGATGTCTTCTCCCTCTGCCAATCTGGCTTCGAGCGCGATGTTCTGAAACGGCTGCTCGATGCCGGCTATCGGGCCATCCCGCAGGTGAAGGCCGGCGGCTATGCCATCGACATCGTTGCCGAGGGCGCCAGCGACGCCCGGCTCGCCATCGAACTCGACGGCGACCGGTTCCACGGCCCCGAGGATTGGGATCGCGACATGGCGCGGCAATCCCAGCTCGAGCGCGCCGGCTGGGTCTTTTGGCGTGTCTTCGGCAGTCAGTGGTACTCCGATCCTGACCGATGGTGGGGCGAGCTCACCCGAAGCCTCGCAGATCTCCGGATCGAGCCGATCGGCACTGCCGCGATCGACGGACGATTCACCGAGTTCGTCGAAGTTGATGCCTTCGAACGCGACCCGGGGAAAAAAAAGTCGTCGGAGAAACAGATGACGCCGAGATCCGCGACCTTGCCGCGATCGCCGACGGCGCCGATCGCCCGCAACTGACTTCGACCGCAGACCATTCCGCCACGCTCAACTGACGCGATCCCGAAAGACAAACAGGACGATGGCGAATCCATCCCCCTCTGCAATCCTCACCAAGAACCGAGCGAAACCACAAAGGACGCGGCCCGTCTCCGCCAAGTGAGCGAGCTGATCTCGGTCGCAGCGAACGCATCCACCACCACGAGCGTATCCTGCTTGCTTGCCATCTCGACCCTCCGCCATCACCGTCGTGCTCGCGACCTGCTCCTCTTTTCCGGCCGCCGCCGGGCCGGCATTCGTGACGCCGAGATCGTGTCGGTCCAGTTCGCACTAAGCTGGCCCTTGCATTACGGGCCGCGAAAGTTGCAAATTTCCACTCCGAGGGAATCCCGCTTCCGGCCCTTAGCGGACAGTCGTCGCCCGTTCGCCGTAAGAAGCAGCACCTAACAAAGCGATCCATCGATGAATGGAATTATTGGACGTGTTCACGGGATCGCTGGGTGGCCCAGCTTCATTTACGAAGGTGTTTTTGTTTGAAAGGAGCCTAGCGCCGAAAACGCGGAGTCCAGCTTTCTTCGAGCTTTTCGTCGTCATCCTCTTGATCCAGCCCTCCAGCTTCCGCCGTCAACCGTGCCGAATACAAGACGGTGAGGGTCTTGCCGTAGTTGCCCAGGCCAACGACATCTTCCGATATGATATGCGACTTGGAGCAATCAAACCAGTCAATGAGATCCGCCTGTGCGCTGTCCTCGCGGGCGCTTGCGACATTTGCCCGATCAGCCCCGAAGCGTCGTGTCAGCGATCCCGCCGGAAGTGGCGAATCGGCACGGGGCCACCGAACCTTCGCTTCTTTCATAGCTTCGGAGAAAAGGCAGAAATCGATGACACCGCCTTCGCTCAAGACGACGGCTACCGCGCTGCGGCTCACTCTCGCGTAGCGCACGGCCGATGCGGTCAATGAAGTAACGCATTCACGCGCGATGGTCTTCACGAGGCCGAGACCATCATCCTGGCGCGCGATGATGGGCCTGATCAAAGAGCTTGGCATCAACAGGGCAGAGGCAAAGAAATCTGCCTCTTGCTCATATGGATCACGCGAACCAAAGCCCGCATGGGATGTATGCGCGCCATTGGCGAGTACCTGCTCCATATGCCCCGGAATGAAGTAGTGCCCAAGCTCATGGGCGATGCTGAATCTCTGGAATCCGGTATTGTCGATGTGCGTGGCGTACATGATGCCAAAGTTCGTGTCCCACTGCGCCAGCATGCCGGAGAACCCCTTGCTGGTCGCAGGCGCCGCTTCGACCTTGATATCTTTCACCGCAGCAATCTCTTTGGGATCGATTGGCAGTTTCGTAATGCCGAGCTCACGCAGAACCCTGTCCGCTGCACCTTCTGCCAAAGGGAGGCGAGGCACTTTCAGCGTCATTTCTTGCCGCTTTCCAGCTTGCCGTCCTTGAGCATTTGGATAAAGCCTTCGACCGTATTGACCTCGGATTCCGTCAGGTT
>JAQGJH010000088.1 GCA_028290705.1 Hyphomicrobiales bacterium | reverse complement strand
GTGGAGGTCGATGCGTGGTTCACCAACACCGCGCCGGTCGATGCCTATCGCGGCGCGGGACGACCCGAGGCCACCTTCGTGATCGAGCGGCTGGTGGAGGTGGCGGCGCGCGAGACCGGCAGCGACCCGGCCCAGTTCCGGCGCAAGAATTTCGTCAAGACCTTCCCGCACCAGACGCCCGTGATCATGTGCTACGACGCGGGCAACTACGTGGCTTCCCTCGAGAAAGCTCTCGAGATGGCCGACTACCGCAACGTCGGCAAGCGCAAGCGCGAGTCCGAGCGGCGCGGACGGCTGCGTGGGATCGGCATCTCGGCCTACATCGAGGCCTGCGGCATTGCGCCCTCGGCAGCCGTGGGTTCGCTCGGCGCGGGCGTGGGGCTGTGGGAATCCGCCGAGGTGCGGGTCAACCCGATCGGCACGGTTGAGATTCTCACCGGTTCGCATTCGCACGGGCAGGGGCACGAGACGACTTTCGCGCAACTGGTGTCCGAACGGCTCGGCATTTCGATCGACAACGTTTCCATCGTGCATGGCGACACCGACAAGGTGCAGATGGGCATGGGCACCTATGGCTCGCGGTCGGGCGCGGTCGGCATGTCGGCCATCGTCAAGGCGCTGGACAAGATCGAGGCCAAGGCCAAGAAGGTCGCGGGCTATTGCCTCGAGGCCTCCGACCAGGACATCGAGTTCAAGGACGGCAAGTTCAGGGTGCGGGGCACCGACACGGAAATCGACTTCGCGTCGGTGGCGCTTCAGGCCTATATTGCCCACAAGTTCAACGGCCAGGATCTGGAGCCCGGCCTGAAGGAGAGCGCATTCTGGGACCCGACCAACTTCACCTTTCCGGCGGGCGTTCACATCTGCGAGGTCGAGATCGATCCCGCGACGGGCGTCACCCATGTCGACCGCTGGACGGCGGTCGATGATTTCGGCGTGGTGATCAACCCGATGATCGTCGAGGGGCAGGTGCATGGCGGCATCGCGCAGGGCATCGGCCAGGCCTTGCTCGAAGGCGCGATCTACGATGCGGCCGGGCAGCTCGTGACGGCGAGCTATATGGACTATTCGATGCCGAGGGCCGAAGATCTGCCGAACTACCAGATCGGCATGACGCAGACGCGTTGTCCGTCCAATCCGCTGGGCATCAAGGGCTGCGGCGAGGCCGGGGCCATCGCGGCGCCGCCTGCGGTGATCAACGCGATCACGGATGCGATCGGGCACGAGGACATTGCCATGCCGGCCACGCCCCAGAGGGTGTGGCGGGCCTTGCAGAAGGCGGCGCCGAAACTCGCCGCCGAATGAGATTGCGGGCGGGCCACGGGTCCGCCCGGTCGAACTGAGCAGAGGCGCCGGGCAACGGCGCGGGGAGAAAAGAATGTATCCGTTCACCTATCATCGTCCCGAAACCGTCCGCAAAGCCGTCTCGCTCGCCGGCTCGGCCGCCGATGCCAAGATTCTCGCCGGCGGCATGACGCTCCTGCCGACCATGAAGCAAAGGCTGGCTTCGCCCGCGGCGCTGATCGACCTCAACGGCCTGAAGGATCTCGCGGGGATCGAGGTGACGTCCCGCACGGTCACCATCGGGGCGATGACGCGGCATGCCGACGTCGCGGCCTCGGCGGCGCTGCGCGAAGCCATTCCGGCGCTGTCCGATCTGGCCGGCTGGATCGGCGATCCGGCGGTGCGGCATCGCGGCACGATCGGCGGCTCTGTCGCCAACAACGATCCCGCGGCGGATTACCCGGCTGCCTGCCTCGCGCTCGGTGCGACCATCGTGACGAACCAGCGGAAAATTCCGGCCGACGAATTCTTCACCGGCATGTTCGACACGGCGCTGGGCGACGGCGAGATCATCACCAAGGTGATCTTTCCCGTGCCGAGCAAATCCGGGTACCAGAAGTTCCGCAATCCGGCGTCGCGCTACGCCATCGTCGGCGTGTTCGTCGCCAAAAAGGGTTCGGACGTCCGCGTCACGGTGACGGGAGCTGGCGCGAATGGCGTGTTCCGCGTGCCTGCCTTCGAGGCCGCGCTGACCGAAAAATTCGCCGCCAAGTCGCTCGAAGGCATCGAGGTGCCGACCGACGGCATCAATTCCGACATCCATGCCGATGCCGTCTATCGCGCGCATCTGATTGGCGTGATGGCGCGGCGCGCCGTGGCGGCGGCGAAGTAATCGCCTGTTTTGCCAAGGCGCGTGGGGCGTTGCGTTTCTCGTGCGCCCCCGTCGCCCTGCATTGCCGCCTCGCGGCGCAACTGGCATGGTCGCGGGCAGGAGACATCGGGGACTGACCTGCGTGACCTCATTGCCGACTTCCATCGACGAGACGCTCGAGCTTCTGACGCGCGCCGACTACGTGGCCGACAGGTCGCTCGCCACGGTGGTCTTCCTGTCGCTGAAGATGGGGCGGCCGTTGTTCCTCGAAGGCGAGGCCGGCGTCGGCAAGACCGAGATCGCCAAGGTGCTGGCGGCGACGCTGGAGCGGCGGCTCATCCGGCTCCAATGCTACGAAGGGCTGGACGTCGCCTCGGCGGTTTACGAATGGAATTATGCACGCCAGATGATGGCGATCCGGCTCGCGGAAGCGACCGGCGAGAGCGACCGCGAGCGGATCGAGCACGACGTCTTCTCCGAACGCTACCTCATCAAGCGGCCGTTGCTGCAGGCGCTGGAAGCCTCGCCTGAAGGACCGCCGGTGCTGCTGATCGATGAACTCGACCGCACCGACGACGCCTTCGAGGCGTTCCTGCTCGAAATCCTTTCCGACTTCCAGGTGACGATTCCGGAACTCGGCACGATCAAGGCTGAACATGCCCCCATCGTGATCGTCACGTCGAACCGCACGCGTGAGATCCACGACGCGTTGAAGCGGCGATGCCTCTATCACTGGGTCGATTACCCCGATGCCGAGCGCGAGATGCAGATCCTGCGCACCAAGGTGCCGGGTGCATCGAGGAAGCTCACGCGTGAGATCGTGGCCTTCGTGCAGACGCTGCGGAAGATGGATCTGTTCAAGCAGCCCGGCGTCGCGGAAACGCTCGACTGGGCGAGCGCGCTGACGGAACTCGACGCCGTCTCGCTCGACACGGCGACGGTGTCGGACACCCTCGGTGTGCTGCTGAAATACCAGGACGACATCCAGCGGCTGCAGGGCAGCGCCACGCAGGCGGCCATCGACGAGGCGCGCGCGAGCCTCACGTGATGGATGAACGCGTTCAACCAGAGCCTCAAGGCACGGGCAGGCTGGCGGAAAACATCCTGCATTTCGGCAGGCTTCTGCGGGCCGCCGGTCTGCCGGTCGGGCCAGGGCACGTCATCGACGCGGTGCAGGCCGTGCAGGCCGCCGGGGTTTCGTCGCGCGCAGATTTTCGCGCCACGCTGCACGCGGTCTTCGTCGGCAAGCGCGAGCAGACGGTGCTGTTCGACCAGGCATTCGCGATTTTCTGGAAACGTCGCGGCTTTCTCGAAAAGCTGATCGCCATGATGTCGCCGATGGCCGCGCCCGACAAGCAGGAGGTGAAGCCGAAGCCTGCTGCGACAAGGCTTGCCGAAGCTTTGGCGGGCGACCGTCCGAAGCGCGAGGCGGAGCCCAGCGTCGAGCGCGATGCGCGGCTCACCATGTCGTCGCAGGAGCTTCTTCAAGGCAAGGACTTCGCCCAGATGACCGCGGACGAAATCGCGCGCGCCAAACAGGCGATCGCGCGCATGCGCCTGCCGGCCGACGAGGTCACGACGCGCCGCTGGAGGCCGGATGCGCGCGGATCGCGCATCGATCCACGGCTGACCTTGCGCAAGGCGATGAGCGGCGGTGGAAATCTATCCGAACTGGTGCGACGCGACCGCGTGGTGCGGCATCCGCCCATCGTGGCGCTGTGCGACATTTCCGGCTCCATGACGGATTACACGCGCGTGTTCCTCCACTTCCTGCATCGGCTCACGGAGGATCGCCGGCGCGTCGAAACCTTCCTGTTCGGCACACGGCTCAGCCACGTCACGCGGGCCTTGCGGGCGCGCGACATCGACGCGGCGCTGGCGGACGTCTCCGCGTCGGTGCAGGACTGGTCGGGCGGCACGCGCATTTCGGCGTCGCTTCACGCATTCAATCGGCAATGGTCGCGGCGCGTGCTGGGGCAGGGCGCGACCGTCCTGCTCTTCACCGACGGGCTGGAGCGGGACGGCGACGGCAGTCTCGCGGCCGAGATGGAGCGGCTGCACAAATCCTGCCGCAGGCTCATCTGGCTCAATCCGCTGCTTCGCTACGACCGTTTCGAACCGCGTGCGGCGGGCATCCGCGCCATGCTGCCGCATGTCGACGAGTTCAGGCCCGTGCATCGGCTGGCGAGCCTCGAAGATCTCGCGCAGGCGCTGTCTCGGCCGGCGGTCCGGGCGGAGGTCGATCCAAGGCTCTGGTTACGCCGGGCCGACCGCTGATCCGTCCGGATGACGAAAGCCGCTCAAAGCGCTATATTCATACGAACATTTCGGCAGGAGGTGATCATGCTGGCGAGCGACGATGACATTCTCGGTCAGGCCGAGGCCTGGCGGCGGGACGGCAAGGGTGTCGCGGTGGCGACCGTGGTCGAGACCTGGGGTTCGGCCCCGCGGCCGACCGGCAGCCATCTGGTGATCGATCAGGACGGACATTTCCTCGGATCGGTCTCGGGCGGCTGCGTGGAAGGCGAAGTCGTGACCGAGGCGCTGGACGTCATCGCGGACGGCAAGTCGCGCGTGCTCGAGTTCGGCGTCGCGGATGAAACAGCGTGGCGCGTCGGCCTGTCGTGCGGCGGCCGCATCCGCGTCTATGTCGAGAGGGTCGACTGATGCGCCTCGATCTTCTCGCTGAACTGAACAGGGCGCGGGCCGAGCGCCGCGCCGCCGTGCTGGTGACGGCCCTGGAGGGCGGCGCGCAGAGGCTGGTGCATGCCGACGCGATCGAGCAGGACCCTCTGGCCGAACAGATCGACGCGGCGCTGCGCAGCGGCAAAAGCGGCACGGTGGAGGCGGACGGTTCGTCCTGGTTCCTCACCGTGCAGGTGCCGCCGGTCCGCCTGGTCGTGATCGGCGCCGTGCACATCACACAGGCGTTGGCGCCGATCTCGAAGCTCGCCGGCTTCGACATGACCATCGTCGATCCCCGCACCGCCTTCGCGACGCCCGAACGCTTTCCGGACACGCCGGTGATTGCCGATTGGCCCGAAACCGTGCTGCCGCCGATGAAACTCGATCGCTACACCGCGATGGCCTGTTTCACGCACGATCCCAAGATCGACGATCCGGCACTTGAGCAGGCGCTCGCGGCCGACTGCTTCTACATTGGCGCGCTCGGCTCCCGGAAGACGCATGGCAAGCGGCTCGAACGCTTGCGCGAGAAGGGATTTACTCCGCAGCAGGTGGAGCGCATCCGTGCGCCGATCGGGCTCGACATCGGGGCCGTCACGCCCGCGGAGATCGCCGTGTCGGTTCTGGGCGAGATCATCCTGGCGCTTCGCAAGAAGCCATTGCGGGTGGAGAAGGCTGCGTGAAATTTGGACCGGTCGGCGTCGACGCTGCGGAAGGCGGCATTCTCGCGCATTCGGTCAAGCGCGACGGACTCGTCCTGAAAAAGGGCGAGCGTTTGACCCGCGAGCATGTGGCAGCCCTGCAGGCCGCCGGCCTGTCGGAGGTCGTCGTCGCGCAACTCGAGGAGGGTGACGTTGGCGAAGACGCCGCCGCCTCGCGCCTGGCGAAAGCCATCGCGGGAGACAACGTTCGCGTCGATGAGGCTTTCACGGGACGCAGCAATCTGTTCGCCGAATGCGCGGGCCTTCTGATCGCCGAACCCGCCTTCGTCGATGCCATCAATGCGGTCGACGAGCAGGTGACGGTCGCGACCCTGCCGGGATATCGCACGGTCGTGCTCGGCGAGATGATCGCCACCGTGAAGGTCATTCCATTCGCGGTCCAGAGCCAGATCCTCGACGCCGCGCTGGCGGCGGCTGTTGGCAAGGCGCTTCGGGTCGCGGCATTCTCGCCGATGCGCATCGGGGTCGTGTCGACGCTCCTGCCGGGATTGAAACCTTCCACGGTCGAGAAGACCCTTCGGGTCATGCAGGAGCGCATCGCGCCGGCCGGCGCCACGATCGTCGCCGAGCGCCGCGTGCCGCACGACACATCTGCCTTGAAGATGGCGCTCGACGAAATTCGGGGTGATTGCGATCTCATCGTGGTGTTCGGCGCGTCAGCCATCACCGACCGGCGAGACGTCATTCCGGCGGCGCTGATCGCGGCGGGTGGAAGGATCGAGCAGTTCGGCATGCCGGTCGATCCCGGCAACCTCCTGCTGATCGGCGAACTCGATGGAAAGCCGATGCTGGGCGCGCCCGGGTGCGCCCGCTCACCCAAGGAAAACGGCTTCGACTGGGTGCTGCATCGCATGCTCGCGAAGGTGCCGGTTCGTTCCGCCGACATTCGGCGGATGGGATCGGGCGGGCTGCTAATGGAAATCGTCTCGCGGCCCCAGCCGCGACTCGGCGAGCCGTCGTCCGATGAGTGACGTCGCCGCCATCATTCTGGCGGCGGGAAGCGCTTCCCGTTTCCGTGCCCAGGCCGGAGAGCAGGGCCCGGAGACGAAGCTGGTGGCGCGGCATGCCGGAAAGGCCCTGGTTCGGCACGTGGCCGAAGCAGCTTTGGCGGCAGGGCTCTCTCCGTGCGTGGTGGTGACGGGACATGCTGCCGGGCCTGTCGAGGCCGAACTCGCGGGATTGTCACTCACGTTCATGCACAATGAAAGCTTCGCCACGGGCATGGCGTCTTCGCTCACGCGCGGACTCTCGCAACTGCCTGACCATGTGCGAGGCGTCGTCGTGCTGCTGGGCGACATGCCTCTGGTGAGCGCCGATCTGATCATGCGTCTCACGGCGGCGTTCAGCGCCAAACCCGGGGTCGACGCCGTGATCCCGACGGTCGCGGGCCATCGCGGCAATCCGGTGCTTCTGTCGGCCCGCATGTTCCCGGCGCTGGCGAAGCTCGAAGGGGATGCAGGTGCGAGGCAGGCGCTTCGCGGCGACGCTCAGGTCGTGGAGCTTGAAGTCGGCGACGATGCTGCGCGGATCGACATCGACACGCCCGAGGCGCTGGCGGCTCTTTGCGGCCACGTTGCATCCAAGCGCACGAGCGAGTCGTAGACCCCCCCTGGAGGATTTCATGGCAGCAAAAATTCTGATCTACGGCGCAACCGGCGGAATCGGTGAAGCCAGCGCGCGCGTGCTCGCGGCAGACGGCATGGGTGTGCATCTCGTCGGTCGGCGAAGCGATGCCGTTGCGGCGCTGGCGCAGGACATCGGCGCCAGCGCGACCGTGGCGGATCTCGACGAGGCCGGCGCCTTCGCAAAGGCCAGCCAAGAGGCTGCGGCGGAGGGCGGAGGGGCGATCGCCGGCCTGGTGTTCGCCGTCGGCACGATCAACATCAAGCCAGTGAGCAAACTCAGCCGCGCGGAATTCGAGCGCGACTTCCTCGTCAACGCAGTCTGGGCTGCTGAGGCCGTGCAGGCGGCCTTGCCCTATATGACGAAGCACGATGGCGGCGCGAGCGTGGTGCTGTTCTCGACCGTCGCGGTGGCGCAAGGCTTTACCGGACATGCATCGATCAGCATGGCGAAGGGCGCGATCGAAGGATTGACGCGTTCGCTTGCGGCCGAACTCGCCCCCAGAATCCGGGTCAATTGCGTTGCGCCTTCGCTGACGCGCACGCCGCTCGCGGGCAAGCTCACGGCCAATGCACAAATGGCGGATGCAATTGCCGCCATGCACGCGCTGCCGCGCCTGGGCGAGCCCGAGGATCTCGCGCCGCTGGTCGCCTTGCTGGCGGGGCCGCGATCGGGCTGGATCACCGGACAGGTGATGGCGGTCGACGGCGGACGCAGCACGTTGCGAACGAAGGGATAGTCAGCTTCGCGCAACATCCGCGGGAGAGCCTGTCGAATGTGTTTTGATTCGGCGGTGCTCCATGACGAAATTGATCCTGCTCAAGAGCCTCGCGGTCGTCGGTCTCAGCCGCGTTCCATTCAGCGACATCGCGGTCGGCGCCGCGGGCGTCGGGCTCGCGGGCGGGGCCGCGACCTTCGCGGTCGTCATGATGGCGAATACTGGACAGTTGCCGGGCGTCAACGGAGCTGAACATTTCAGCATCTTCGCGCAGCCGGTCAGCAAGCCTTATGCGGCGGGCCGCCCGGCGGAATTCGCCAGTCGCGAAGAGGGTGCGCCGGGACTGGATTTCACCCCCATCGGCAGCGTCCGCATGCGTCCGCTCGGGACTGTGTCGCCACGTCCCATCGAAGCCGCCGCTGCGACACAGGAAGGCCCGAAAACGCCCTCGTTGCCGGGCTATCGCATGCGCGGAATTTTTCAAAGCGAAGCGCTGGTGCAGGGGCCGGGCGGTTTCCAGATGGTGCGCGCCGGATCGGAAATCGAAGGTGCGGGACGTGTGACGGCGATCGAAGCGCGTGGCCGGCGTTGGGTCGTGGTGACGACGACGGGCATCATCGACGGCGACTGACGCGTCGCTCGCGCGGAACGATTACTGCGCGCGGAGCGCCTCGGCCAGATCGCGGAATCCGTCTTCGCTGTTGGGCGCGTGCGGCAACTGGTTCAGCGCGCCATAGAGTTTCGGGACGGCGACCATCGCCTGGTCGAGTTCGGGATCGTTGCCGGGCTGATAGCCGCCCATCAGGCGCAGATCGCGCGTGTCTTCGTAGCGGGCGGAAAGGGCACGCAGGCGCATGACCAGCGCACGCTGCTCCGGGCTCCACACATGGTGCGACAGCCGCGAGATCGAACCCAGAATGTCGATGGCGGGATAGCGGCCCTGATCGGCAATCGCGCGCGAGAGCACGATGTGGCCGTCGAGCGTGCCGCGAATGGAATCAGCCACCGGATCATTGTGGTCGTCGCCGTCCACGAGCACCGAGAAGATGCCGGTGATCGAGCCGCTGCCTTCCTTGCCGGGGCCGGCGCGCTCGAGCAGTTTCGGCAGGTCGGTGAAGACGCTCGGCGGGTAGCCGCGCGCCACCGCGGGTTCGCCGGCCGCGAGGGCGACGTCTCGCGCCGCATGGGCGAAGCGCGTCACCGAATCGACGATCAGCAGGACCGAATGGCCGAGGTCGCGGAAATATTCCGCCACCGCCATGGCGGTGCGTGGCGCGAGCCTGCGGCGCATGGGGCTTTCATCGCTCGTCGCCGCAATGGTGACTGCATTTTCGCGTGCGGAGCCGAGCGATTCCTCGACGAATTCGCGCAATTCGCGTCCGCGTTCGCCCACGAGAGCGACCACGACGGTGTCGAAACCGCGCGACCGCGCGAACATGGATAGGAGCGTGGATTTGCCGACGCCGGAGCCGGCGAAAATGCCGATGCGCTGTCCCGCGCAGAGAGGCGTAAAGACGTCCACGGCGCGAATGCCCGTGCTGATGCGTTCGGTGACGCGGCCTCGCGTCATGGCGGCGGGCGGCTCGGCCTCGATCGGCACCGGAGTCTCGCCGTTGCGCAGGACGCCCAGACCGTCGATGGGCGCGCCGAGCGCGTCGATGATGCGACCGCGCCAGCTCGGATCGGGCGAAAGCGTCAGGCGGCCGGCCAGCCGCGCGCGCGCACCGATGCCGACTTCAATGCGATTGGCGAAGGGTTTGACGACGGCGCCCGTGGCTTCGATGCGCACGACTTCGCCCATGCCGTCGGCATCGTCGAGAACTTCGAGGCGATCGCCGAGACGCAGAAATGGTGTCAGGCCAGCAACGCGAAACGACGAAGGCGACACTTCGGTGACGTGTCCCGTCACCTGGACGAGGTCGCTGGTGGCGAACTGCGTCTCGAGCCTGTCGGCGAGGTCGTCAAGCCTGCGGTCGTTCATGATCAGCTTCCAAGCGTGCGGATCGCGTCACGCAGCGCGGTGTCCTGACCGTCGATGGCGGCGCTGACGGATTCGAAGGTGCGCTGGACCGCGATGAGGCGCGACATTTCCATCACGGGATTGACGTTGCTGTTTTCGATGAAGCCCTGGGCGACGCCGTTCTTGACGAAGTCGAGCACGGGCGTCGCGGGCTTGTCGGTGGTGAAGCCCGAGGTGCCTGCGGCCGTGAGTTTCGCCGTGCGGTCGATCTGGAACAACCCGATGGCGCCGACCTGCGCGCCCGCCTGGGTGATCATTCCATCCCGCGAGATGCGCGCCGCGCCATTGGCGGGATCGAGCGTGAGCGGAGACCCGCTGACGTCGAGCACCTGCAGGCCCGTCATGGTGCGCAGCTCGCCGCTTTCGAGCATCTGCATCCGCCCATCCTTGGTATAGGCGGTGCCCGTCGGCGTCTTCACGGCGAGCCAGGAGTCGCCCAGCACCGCCACGTCCAGAGGATTGTCGGTCTTGAGCAATCCGCCGGTGCGCAGCGAGGTGAAGTCCGAACCCGACCCCGCGAACGCGGTCTCCTTGTCGCCGGTCTGGGCGAAGATGGACGCGAAGGTGATTTCCTGCGCGCGAAAGCCGGGCGTGTTCGTATTGGCGACGTTGTGGGCAATCGCGTCCAGCTTCCGCTGCAGAACGATCTGGCCCGAAAGGGCTACATGCATGCCGGTCTGCACGGGAACTCCTATCGCGTCTTCTGGATGCTCATGAGAAGATTGGCGTTCAGGCCCATCGTGCCGGAACCGAGAAGGATGTTGGGCGCCGAGACCTGGCTGTTTGCAGCATCGTAGCTCGCGGCGAAGCGCTCGAGAAAGCGACCGAGCTTCGCGGGATCCTGAAGGTCCGCGACGTCGAGTTTCTGATTGATCATCGCCGCCTGCGAATCGATGTTGCTCGCCGACATGGAGGCCGGGATGCCCAGCGCGGTCTGCACCACCTTGAGCAGCGTCGCGTCCGCCAGGATCGAATAGGCGTTCTTGATGTTGGGCGCCTTGCGCTCGAAGTAGAGCGCCAGGCGCGCGCCGGGGCTGCTTTCCGCCGTCGTCTGTTCGAGCGATTGCCGAACGTAATTGTCGACCGTCTTGGTCTTCACGCCTTCCAGCACCGGGGTGGCGGTCTGCCACGTCTTGTAGTTGAAGGTCGTGGCGAATTCCTTGAACCGGCCGCTCTGCAGCGTGTTGGCCAGGCTCCGCGGATCGTCGATGCCGCCTTCCAGAACCTTCTTGATCAGGCCCTTGGCGTAGCTCATGTCCTCCAGGCCCCAGGCCTTGAGGGCATAGTTCAACAGCCGACGATCATTGACGAAGTCGTCGATGGTCGTCGCCTTGACGATGTTCTCCTTGTAGTAGGCCGTCTCACGCGCGACAGCCGGGGTCGCAGCCGTGTTCTTCAGCGACGTGCTGAGCGACCGCGTGATGACCTTGTAGCTGGTGAGTGTATCCACGGGTTTGCGGTCCTGACCTACCTCTGGGTCCGCACCTTGGGCCTCCAGGCTTTCGCCAGGCTGACCGGAGGCGCTTCAGGTCCGCGCAAGCTCCGAGGCCAATGGTGACCGCAGGACAGCCAGAATCGGAGAGCCGGTCTTGAATTTCATCGTGGGCCTCATCATCGGCGTCGGCAGCATGCTGGGCGGCTATGCCGCCATGGGCGGATATCTCAAGGTCATCTGGCAGCCCTGGGAATACGTCATCATCTGTGGCATGGCGCTGGGCACCTTCGTCATCGCGAACCCGTTTTACACGATCAAGGATTCGGGCAAGGCGCTGGTCGAAGCCATTCTCGACAAGGGGCCGAAGGCGCGCGACCACCTGGACCTGCTCGGCGTGCTGCACATGCTGATGCGCGAATTGCGCACGAACGGGCGCAGCGGCGTCGAGGCGCATGTCGACAAGCCCGACGAGTCGGAGATCTTCAAGGCGTTCCCGAGGGTGCTGGCCGATCATGGGATCACGGCGTTCGTCTGCGACTACATGCGCCTGATCATCATCGGCAATGCCAAGCCGCACGAGATCGAAGCCCTGATGGACGAGGAGCTCCAGACCATCCATCGCGACAAGACGAAGCCTTATCACGCCATGACGCAGGTGGCCGAAAGCCTTCCCGCTATCGGCATCATCGCGGCGGTGCTCGGCGTCATCAAGGCGATGGGTGCGCTCGACCAATCTCCCGAACTGCTCGGCGCGCTGATCGGCGCGGCGCTGGTGGGGACGCTGGTGGGTATTTTCATGTCCTACGGAATCGTCGGCCCGCTCGCGTCCAAGATCAAGGTCGTGCGCGAGAAGCAGATGCGGCCCTACATCATCGTCAAGCAGACGCTGCTCGCCTTCATGGCCGGCGCCATGCCGCAGATCGCGCTGGAATATGGCCGCAAGACCATTCCTTCCAAGGAGCGCCCGTCGATTGACCAGGTCGAGACCGAGACGGCGCCCGGCGGCGGTGGCGACGCCAGGGAGGCGGCATGAGCAAGGTCGCCGATACGGGGCTTCTCAAGAGCGGCCCCAAGGGTCTCTCGCTCGACAAGCTTCCGCTCCTCGGCGACTTCGTCACGCAGGTGGCGACGTTCGGAGCGGAGCGGCTGCGCGAGCGTTGCTCCACGCCCGCGCTGCTTCGTCCGCGCGGCATGGCCTCCGACAAGGAAGAGGCCATTCTGGCGACGTTCGAGCGGCAGATTCTCGCCTTCATCCTGCACGATCGCAGCTGGGACTGCCGCATCGCCGTCATCCTCGAGCAGGATCTGATCTTCTCGCTCCTCGAGGGGATGCTCGGATCGGAGGGCACCGATGCGCCCTTCACGGAGACGCGTCCCTTCTCGGCGATCGAGAAGGCCATTGCCGAAGCATTCGCCGGGATCATCGCCGACGGGCTGAACCGGCAGCTCTCGGCCATGTCGCCCGCGCATTTCGAGATCGAGAAGATCGAGCAGCGGCTCGACTTCGTGGCCTTGGGAAACCGCAACGAGGATGCCGTGCTGGCGCGCATCGGTCTCGACGTGCTCGGCCGCGGCGGCGAGGTTTCGATCGTCATACCGCAGGCGGCCATGGAGCGCGTGCGCACGCATCTTGCCAAGAGCGCCGCGGCGGAGCCCGCGCGGCATGCCGACCCGAAATGGTCGCACGATTTCGGCCATCGCGTCAGCAGCGCCGAAGTGTTCGTCGAAGCGTCCGTTGAAGTCGAGGGCTTCTGCCTTCGCGACATCGCCACCATGGTTCCCGGTCAGGTCCTGCCGATGGGCGATCAGGCTCAGCGCCAGTTGCTCCTGTCGTCCGAAAGCGAACAGCTGTTCCGCTGTGAACTGGGACAATCCGACGGTTTCTATTCCATCCGCATTATTTCAGAGCCGGCGGAAGCCGGAGCTCACGGCCATCCGGCCATGGCTTATGCCGATCAGTGACGCCAGGCCGCCAGTGACGATTGAAAGGGCAAACCGATGACCGATACCGAGTTGCGTTCCGACATGTCGACCGACGATGGCTCCGCAAGCTGGAATCGCGATGCGATCATGCGCATCCCCGTCAAGCTGCAGGTCGTGTTCGGCCAGGCGTCCATGCCCGTCTCGCAGCTGATGAAGCTGGGTCGCGGCGCCGTCGTGACGCTCGACCGGCGCGTCGGCGATCCGGTCGATATCGTGGTCAACGGCAAGGTCGTGGCGCGGGGAGACATCGTGGTGGTGGACGAAGCGACGTCGCGACTGGGCGTTTCGCTGACCGAGATCGTCGGCGCGGGCAGCACGGCCGGAGCCGCCTGATGTCGCGCGCACCCGAAGCTTCGCAGAACGCCCGTCAGTTGAGCGGCTCAGACAAGGTCGCGGCATTGCTGCTGTCGATCGACCGCCCGGTTGCGGCGCAATTGCTGAAGCGATTCGAAGCCGAGGAAGTGCGCGCCGTCGCCCGTTCCGCAGCCGAACTGGGCTGGGTTCCGGCCGAGACCGTCGAAAGCCTGGTGTCGGAATTCACCAGCCATTTCTCGCTCGGCGCGGAAATTCTCGGATCCGCCGGCGAGGCCGTCGAATTGATCTCGGGCGTGCTGCCGCCGGAAGAGGTCGCGGACATCATGTCCGACCTGCTGGGCAGTTCGAACGAGACCGTGTGGGAGCGCTTGAACTCCGTCTCGGATGCCGAACTCGCGACGTTCCTGGGTGGCGAGCACCCGCAGACCGCGGCCGTCATCCTGAACCGCTTGCAATCTGGCACGGCCGCCAAAGTGATGGGCTCGCTCAATCGCGAGTTCCGCGCCCGCGTCGTGCATCGCATGCTTGCCGTCAAGCCGATCACGGATTCGACCATCAGGCTTCTGGAAATCGGACTGCAGGAGGATCTGCTCGCGCAGAAGAAGACCGCAGCGCCGCTCGATCCCTCCATCCGCTTCGCCGACATGCTCAACAGGATGGAGCGGCAGCAGATGGACGAGATGCTGCAGGTCCTCACCGACGCCAAACCCGATCTCGCCGAAGCGGTTCGGGCGCGGTTGTTCATGTTCGAAGACATCGTCAAGCTCAGCGACAAGGCCAGGGCCGTGCTGTTCGACAAGGTGCCGGCGGAAAAGCTCGTGCTGGCGCTGCGCGGAACCGATGCCGAATTCTGCAACGTCGTGCTCTCGTCGCTCGCTTCGCGCGCTCGCCGCATGGTGGAAGGCGAATTGCGCAATGCAGGCTCGGTCAACCAGAAGGAAGTCGCCGCGGCTCGCCGTTTGATCTCGGAGACCGTGCTGTCGCTCGCCGAAGCCGGCCAGATCGAACTTCGCGCCGAGCCCGAGCCACCGCCCGCGTGACCGGAGCCTGAGACGTGTCGGACGACAGCGACAAGGACAGTAAAACAGAAGAGCCGACAGAGAAGAAACTTCAGGACGCTGCCGAAAAAGGCAACGACCCGGTTTCTCGAGAAGTCGCGCTTTTCGCGTCCTTGCTCGCCCTTCTGGTGGTGCTCGCACTGCTGATCAAGCCGGCCGCCGCTCGTCTTCTTGTTTTACTTCAATACATGCTGGACGGCGCTGGGCAGCATCGTATCGGCAACGGCGCCGACGTGCAGGCATTGATGACCCTGAGCGGCACGGAAGTCAGCCTCGCGCTCCTGCCGATCATTCTCGTTCTCACGGTCTTCGGCCTCGTGTCGGCCTTCGCGCAGAACATGCCGCGCTTCGTGCTGAGCCGCATTGCGCCAGAGCTCTCGCGCATCAATCCGCTGAAGGGCTTCGGGCGTGTTTTCGGCGGAAAGGGATTGGTCACCTTTCTTAAAGCGGTACTTGAGCTGACGATCGTTTCCGTGGCGGTCTACATGGTTCTTCGGTCGCACGAGGGGCTGATGGTGAACTTGATGTTCATGCGCCCGACGGTGATGCCGGAGGAAATCCTGACCATGCTGCTGCGCGTGGTTGCGGCGGTGGCGGCCGCGATGGCGTTGATCGTCGCCGGCGATCTCGTGTGGACGCGCATCACCTGGCGCAAGGATCTCCGCATGACCAAGCAGGAGATCAAGGACGAGACGAAGCAGGCCGAGGGCGATCCGATGGTGAAGGCGCGCCTGCGCTCCATAGCTCTCGATCGCGCCCGCAAGCGCATGATGGCGCAGGTGCCGCGCGCCACGCTGGTGATTGCCAATCCGACGCATTACGCCATTGCGATTCGCTATGTCCGCGAAGAGGGCGGCGCCCCGATCGTCGTGGCGAAGGGACAGGATCTCATCGCGCTCAAAATACGCGAAATCGCCGCCGAGGCGGGCATCCCGGTGCTCGAGCAAAAGCTTCTCGCAAGGTCAATGTACGATCTTGTGGAAGTCGACCAGGCGATTCCGCCTGAATTCTACCGTGCGGTTGCGGAATTGATTCACTTTCTGTCGCGCAAAAAGACCAGGGCGAGCGCCATTTGATGACCCGAAACGACCATTTGCGCGACAGGGAAACCGCACTCGGAGAAGCGCTTCGCGAATTCTCGTCAGATCTCCGGCTGGTCGATGCAGCTGATCTCATCACCTACGTGCGCCTCGAGCAATATGCCAATATCGAGGATCTGGTGAATTCTTCCGCCGAACTTTACTTCCAGCCGTCGACTTTGACTTTCGGGTGGGGCGCGGAAATGTCGGTGTCGTGGACCGAGAGTCCATGCGTCTTTCTCGACATGGAGTTCCGGAAGGGCGCTGTCACGGTTTTCTTCTGCCTCGGCTTGCAGGCTGCCGGTGCCAGCGTCGAGATCCGCTGCCTCACGTTCGAGGATCCTTCCACCGATCCGCTGCTCAATACGGCCCTTCTCGTGGCCGCGCTGGACGGCGCGCGCAGCGTCTCGCCGCGTCCCTGAGCGGCAACAGGTCAGTTTCGCGTCAGCTTCGGGCAAGCTGCAGCAGGCATGCTGCGGAAGAGGATTTCGGAGCTTTTGATGGGACCGCTCTTTCTACTCGAACTCGCCTCGCAGCAGGCGCGCTGGCTTGGAACGCGTCAGACGGCAATTGCCGGCAACGTGTCCAACGTCAGCACGCCCGGCTACAAGGCCGTGGACGTGCGGCCTTTCGAAGACGTGTTCGACAAGACCGGCCTGACGATGGCGTCGACATCGCCGGCGCATCTGACGATCTCTCCTGCGGATATGCGCGGCGCGATCGTCCGGCCAAGCGACGGATGGGACCAGACACTCTCGGGAAATACGGTCAACATCGAGGATCAGTTGCTGAAGGCGGGCGAAGTCAGCCGTAGCTATGCACTCAATACGGGCGTGGTGAAGGCTTTCCACCGCATGATGCTCGCAAGCGTGAAGGTGTAGCGTATGGTCGATCTGCTGGGTGCGTCCCTCAAGATTGCAAGCTCGGGAATTCAGGCGCAGTCCGCGCGCCTCAAGGTGATCTCCGAGAACATTTCGAATGCCAGTTCGACCGGCTCGACGCCGGGCGCGGATCCGTTCGCGCGCAAGACCATCACGTTCGAAAGCGAGATGAGCCGCGCCGAGGGCATGCGTCTCACACGCGTCAAGAACATCGGCGTCGACGAGACGCCGTTCCCGATCGAGCATCAACCCGGCCATCCGGCGGCCGACATCAACGGCAACGTCAAGATGCCCAACGTCAACATCCTGATCGAAACCGCCGACATGCGCGATGCGACTCGGGCTTATGAAGCCAATCTTCAGGTCGTCAAGCAGTCTCGCGAGCTTCTTTCCATGACCCTCGATCTGCTGAAGGGCACGTCATGATCGATTCCATTTCGATGCTCGCCTCCACCAAGACGGCGGGCGTTCCACTCACCTCGGCCGTGGGGAGCGCTGCCGCGGCAGCGCCGACGGGCGCCGTGGACTTCGGCCAGATACTCGCCGACGTGGCGGGCAGCGCGGTCGACACCATCAAGACCGGAGAGGCCGCATCCATTGCCGGCATCAAGGGAAAGATGCCGCTGCAGGACGTGGTCGAAGCCGTCATGTCGGCAGAGCGCACGTTCCAGACGGCCCTCGCGCTGCGCGACAAGGCTGTCGGCGCGTATCAGGAAATCAGCCGCATGGCGATCTGAGGAGAGTTGCATGAGAGCGTTGGCGATTGCCGCGACCGGAATGAATGCGCAGCAGCTTCACGTTGAAGTCATCGCGAACAACATTGCAAACATCAACACGACGGGCTTCAAGCGCGCGCGTGCCGAATTCACCGATCTTCTTTACCAGGCCGAGCGGCTCCAGGGGACGTCGAACCGCGGCAGCGACAACATGATTCCCGAGGGCGCGCAGGTCGGACTCGGCGTCCGGACGGCTGCGATCCGAAACCTGCATGTGCAGGGAACGCTCTCCAACACCGGCAACCGGCTGGATCTGGCCTTGACGGGTCGAGGCTGGTTTCAGGTGACGGATGCTTCCGGTGAGACGCTCTACACCCGCGCCGGCGCCTTCAACACCAATGCCACCGGACAACTCGTCAATCCGGACGGATATGCCATCATCCCGGCGATCCAGATTCCTCAGGGCGCGACCGACATCGTCGTAAATGAAAGCGGCATGGTGAGTGTGCGGCTCGACGGGCAGGTCGCTCTGCAGCAGGTCGGGCAGCTGACCATTGCAAACTTCGCCAATGATACCGGCCTCGAGCCGCTTGGCGGAAATCTGTATCGCACGACGAGCGCGTCTGGCACCGCGGTCACGGGCGTCCCGGGCGATCCGGGCTTCGCAACCGTGCGGCAGGGATATCTGGAGAGCTCGAACGTCGATCCGGTTCGCGAAATCACCGAGCTCATTTCGGCTCAGCGCGCCTATGAGATGAATTCCAAGGTCATCACCGCGGCCGATGAAATGGCCGCGACCGTTTCCAAGGGAATGAGGTAAGGCATGAAGGTGCGCAGCGCTCTCGTCCTGACGGGCCTTTTCGCGGGCATGCTTGCGGGATCTGCCGCGATTGCCGGCGAGATCCAGCTCGCGGTTCCGGTGAAGACCATCTATCCGGGAGATCCGATCTCGGCCTCGATGCTCAGCGCGCGCACGTTCTACATCAACGAGCCGCAGACGGCCGCCTATGTCCGCCTGCCGGATTCTCTCGAAGGCAAGGTCGCGAAGCGCACGCTTCTCGCCAACCAGCCGATCTCCGTCCTCAATGTCGAGGAGCAGCGGCTCGCTTTGGTCGGCCGGCAGATCAGGGTCGAGTACCAGGAGGGCGCGCTGGCGATCTCGACGGTGGGTTCCGTGCTGCAGGCCGGGGCGCTTGGCGACTCGATCAGCGTTCGCATCCTCGATGGCGGCCGCACCGTCATCGGCGTGGTGCAGCGTGACGGCAGTGTCCGGGTCAGTGGAGGAATGTGAGCATGCGCATGCGTCAGGGTGGTGTCTGGCTGCGGGGCGTCCTGGCGGCGCTCGCCGTAATGGGCGCATCCTGCGCTGCGCAAGCGCAATCGCGCATCAAGGATATCGCCAATCTGCAGGGTGTTCGTGACAACCAGCTGGTTGGGTACGGCCTCGTCGTCGGGCTGAACGGCACGGGCGACTCGCTGCGGAACTCCGTCTTCACGGAGCAGTCGCTCCAGTCCATGCTCGACCGCATGGGCGTGAGCGTTCGCAACGGCACGCTGCGCACGCGTAACGTCGCGGCGGTGGTCGTGACGGCCGATCTGCCGGCTTTCACGGGCCGCGGCAGTCGCGTCGACGTGACCGTGTCGTCGCTCGGCGATGCGACGTCGCTCATGGGCGGCACGTTGGTCATCACCCCGATGGCCGGAGTCGATGGCGTGACTTATGCCGTGGCGCAGGGGCAGGTGGCCGTGACGGGTTTTCAGACCGTGGGGCAGGCCGAGACGGTCACCCAGGGCGTGCCGACCGCGGCGCGCATCGCCAACGGGGCGATGATCGAGCGCGAGTTGCCGGGCCGCTTTGCCGACATGGCCGCGATGGTTCTCGAACTGCGCAATCCTGATTTCAAGACGGCGGTCGAGGTCGCGGATGCGATCAACGCCTATACCCAGCGGCGCTACGGCATGCGCACCGCAACCGAGCGTGATTTCCGCAGCATCGTTCTCAACCGTCCGGCCAAGGTGATGCCGACCCGTTTCATGGCGGAGATCGGCGATCTGACCGTCATGCCGGACGTGCCGGCGCGCGTCGTCGTCGACGCCCGTTCCGGCACCGTGGTGATCGGGCAGGACGTTCAGATTTCGACCGTCGCGGTGACGCATGGGAACCTGACGGTTCGTGTCACCGAAACTCCGACGGTGTCGCAACCTCGTCCTTTCTCCAACGGCGAGACCGTGGTGACGCCGCAAACGCGCATCGGCGTCGACCAGGAGCCGGGCAACATCGCCGTGGTGGGCGGAACGACGCTGAAGTCGCTCGTGCGCGGCCTCAACCAGATGGGGCTCAAGCCCACGGGCATCATCGCGATCCTGCAGGCCATCAAGACAGCCGGTGCGCTGCAGGCGGATCTCGTCGTCCAGTAACAGCCCGACACAAGCTTGCCGACCGATGGTGTCGGTGAGATTCAATGTGTCGGAGATCGATGGGACATGACGTCCAGGCGTTCGAGATATGCGGGTTGCAAGGGGCTGGCTTTCTCACTCGTGGTGAGCTTTGCGTGCGCCGGCGCCGTGCAGGCCGCGCCGGGCGAAGGTTCAGCCGGGGCTCCGCTCGATCTTTCGCCCGGCGCTCGCAGCCGGTCTGCCGCGCCGGCTCCCGCGATCAAACCTGCCCCGCGTACGATGCCTGCCGGCGTCCTGTCGCCTGCTCAGCCGCGTGTCGAGCGCAAGCCGGAGCCGCGCAAGGCGGCGAAGAAGCCCGTCGCGCCCCGCGCCGCAAAGGCCGGCAAGATCCCGGCTCTGGACGATCTTCCGAAGCTCGTGCTGAAGGAGCCCGGCGCGATATCGCCATCGTCCAAGGCCCCGGAGCCCAAGGCAGCCGAGACGAAGATCGTCGACTCGAAACTTGCGGCCGCTGATCCGAAAGCCATGGAAGCCAAGGCTGCCGAGGCCAGAGCCGCGGAGATCAAGCCCGCGCCTGTGCCGGCGGCCGATGCCGTCGACCCCAGCTTGGTGACGCGCTTCTGCACCAATTTCAGTTCGGCGGCCTCGGAAGGCCGTCTGGCCTGGCAGGCGAAGCAGATCGTCGAGATGGAAGCGCGGATGCGCGACCGGATCGCCGAGCTGGAGGCCAAGCGGCTCGAGACAGCGGAGTGGATCGCGAAGCGCGAAGAGGCGCTGAAGAAGGCGGAAGAATCCGTCGTGGCGATCTATTCGAAGATGCGGCCGGAAGCCGCTGCCGCGCAGTTCTCGGCGATGGACGAGAGCGGCGCCTCTGCCATTCTGCTCAAGCTCAATCCGCGTCTCGCCAGCACCATTCTCAACGAAATCGAAGCCGGCCGCGCCGCGCGCATCGCAGCCGAAATGGCCGGTGTCGGCGTGCGCCGTGAAGTTGCCAGGAGTGTACCATGAAGGTCGTAGCAGTTCTCAGTCTGGCCGTGATGGTGACCGGCTGCGCCCGATTGAGCGAAGCCGGGCGCGAGCCCGCGATGACGCCGATCGGCAGCGGTCTCTACGCACCCGTGCAGAACTTTCCGGGCTCTGCGCCGACGCCCGGCATTCGCAACGGCATGGTGTCGCTGTGGGACGATTCGCGCGGGGATCTGTTCCGCGATCCGCGCGCCTCCAAAGTCGGCGACGTGATCACTGTGAGCATTGCGATCAACGATCGCGCCACCATGGGCAACAGCACGGATCGCTCGCAGGAAGCCAAGGCGTCGACAGGCTTTTCGGCCGGAACGTCTCTCGGCCCGGGCTATGCGGCCGATGGAAGCCTGAACATCGATTCGAAATCCTCGGCGGCCGGCAAGGGCAATATCGACCGTGCCGAAAAGATCCAGCTTTCGATCGCCGCCGTGGTCACGGACGTCATGCCCAACGGCAACCTGCTGATCAGCGGATCGCAGGAGGTTCGCGTGAATTATGAACTGCGCCTGCTGAATATCGCTGGTGTCGTCCGGCCGCGCGACATTTCGCGAGACAATCTCATCTCATACGAGAAGATCGCGGAAGCGCGCATTTCCTATGGCGGCCGTGGCCGCGTCAGCGAAGTGCAGCAGCCGGCCTACGGGCATCAGATCTACGACATCATCAAGCCGTTCTGACGGGGTGAAGGCATGGCGTCCAAGAAGGGCGAAGACGGCGGCAAGAAGTCAGCGGGAGGGCTCGTCAGCATCATTCTGCTGACGCTGCTCGCGGGCGGAGCCGGCGCTGCGCATGGCCTGCAGGTCTTCAAAGCGGTTCATGTTCCAGTTTCACCTGAAGGTGCGAAGCCAGCGGCTCCGGCGGCGCCTGCAGCTCCGGCTCCTCCGCCCGCTCCAGCGGCAGGTGCGGAGCCGGCGAAGCTTCCCTCCAAAATCGTCGTCAAGGATCTTCCGCACGTGCTCACCAACGTGGCCATGCCGCCCGAATCCTGGATCAGGCTCGAGGCGTCGATCGTCTACGACCAGGCCGACATCGCCAATGTCAGCGTTCTGGCCGGAGAGATTTCGAACGATCTGCTGGCGTTTCTGCGCAGCGTCTCGCTGCGGGAAATCCAGGGGCCTGAAGGGCTCGCCTATCTGCGGCAGGACATGAAGGATCGCGTCGCGCTCAGATCGGATGGCAAGGTGAAGGATCTCGTCATTCAGACGCTGGTGGTGCAATGAGGTCGAAGCTTGCGCTCGCGGCCGGGCTCGGGCTCCTGTTCGCGCTGAACGGGTCCGCTCTGGCTCAGACACTCGATCTGAATGCCTTGCTGCCGCAGGGGAGCGGCACCGTCACGGGCCGCATCGTTCAGCTTGCGGCGGTCATCACCGTGCTGTCGCTGGCCCCCGGCCTGATGGTCATGGTGACGAGTTTCACGCGTTTCGCCGTCGCGCTTTCCTTCCTGCGGTCGGGCATCGGCCTGCAGAGCACGCCCGCAAATCTGGTGCTCGTCAGCCTGGCGCTGTTCATGACGTTTTTCGTCATGTCGCCGGTGTTCGAGAAATCCTGGAACGACGGGCTTCGCCCTCTGCTCGACAACGAGATCACCGAGCAGGAAGCCTACGGGCGCATCGTGGCTCCGTTTCGTGACTTCATGCTGACGCAGGTGAGAGACAAGGATCTCGCCATGTTCGAGGAACTGGCTCGCACGGATCTTCGATCTGCTGACCGCGCCTCCACGGACCTGCGCGTGCTGATTCCCGCGTTCATGATTTCCGAACTGCGACGCGGCTTCGAAATCGGCTTCCTGATCGTGCTGCCGTTTCTCGTCATCGACATGATCGTTTCGACGTTGACCATGTCGATGGGCATGATGATGCTTCCACCATCGGTGATCGCACTTCCATTGAAAGTGCTGTTCTTCGTTCTCATCGACGGGTGGAACATGGTGATCGGCAGCCTGATCAGATCCTACGGCTGAAGCCGCTCCGTCCACGAGCCGTCCGCGCCAGTCTTTCGTCTCCCGATCTGTCGGGAGGCGGCATGCGGCGTGGCGGCATTTCCAGCGATTGCTCCCGGACCCAACGCCGCCGTCGACACCGCCGTGTCGCGCGGCTTTTGGCGTTTGCCAGGCCACGACGACGCCCCGGAGTGGCGACGAGCTTACCTTAGGTCAGCCAAGGTTGCCGTTAGGAGAGGTCAAGCAACTGCTAGTCCCCTACAAAAAATGGCAAATCCAGCTGAAACGGGAGCTGGAGTAACGAAGTCTTAAGCCTGAAATCAGACTATTAACCATGATGATGGATCGAACCACGCCGATTCGCGCTTCGAGGGCATGACGCCGCGTCCATCGAGCCGACAGCAATCCGGCAGGTCGTAGATCTGACGACAGTAGGGACACGCGCATGACCAGTCTTCTCACCAATGCGTCCGCTATCACGGCACTGCAAAACCTGAACGCCACGAACAAGGCCATGCAGACGACGCAGGACCGGATCTCGACCGGCATGCGGGTGGCGAACGCGTCGGACAATGCTGCCTACTGGGCCATTGCCACCACGATGAAATCCGACAATTCCGCGATCTCGACCGTCAAGGACGCGCTCGGGATGGGCGCCGCGACGGTCGACGTCGCGGCCGCAGCCATGAACACGACCTCGGATCTCGTCAGCCAGATCAAGGCGAAACTGGTCGCGGCGCGCGAGCCTGGCCTCGATCGCGGCAAGGTACAGGCGGAAATCACGCAGCTGCAGGAGCAGCTGAAGAGTGTCGCCGACTCCTCGGTGTTTTCGGGTGAAAACTGGCTTTCGGTCGACTCGTCGGCCGCGGGCTACAATGCCACCAAGAGCGTCGTCTCATCCTTCACGCGCTCGGCCGGCACGATCGTCATCGGAACGATCGACGTCGACATCGCCCAGACGGCGCTCTACGACTCGAACGGCCAGCTCGGCGTTCTGGACAAGTCGCGCACGGTCAACGCCACGACGGCCAGCGTGGCCACGCTGGACATTTCCACCATCACGGATTCGGCCGCCGATCTGGCCACGCTCGACGATTACATCAACATCGTGGATGCGGCCCTCACCGACGTAACGACCTCGGCGAGCGATCTCGGCGCGGTGAAGAATCGCATCAGCATGCAGATGGACTTCGTGTCCAACCTGATGGATGCCGTCACCAAGGGCATCGGACAGTTGATCGATGCCGACATGAGCAAAGAATCGACGCGACTTCAAGCGCTTCAGGTACAACAGCAGCTTGGCGTGCAGTCCTTGTCCATCGCCAACCAGAACAGCCAGCAGATCTTGTCGCTCTTCAAGGGCTGATCACTGAGATCGTTGAGCTTTTTCGAGGGCCGCTTCTTTTGGAAGCGGCCTTTTTTCTTTGCAACCCTGGTGCAAGCTTCCTCGGTCAATTTGGCAGTGCGAAGCAGTGGGCTTTCGGGGAATCTGTGAATGAGCGTCGTCGAACAAGCAGAACGCGTCTGGACCGGGCTTCTCCAGCTCGGGACGCGCCGGCTCATCGCGCTCGGGGTCATCGGCGTGCTCGTCTTCTCGCTGACCGGCGTGGCGGGCTTCGTGTTGAGTCGTCCGTCGTTCGAGCCGCTGTATTCGGGTCTGGACCGCGCCGACGTCGGCCGAATCGGCGTGGCCCTGCGCGAAGCGGGAATCAGCTTCGACGTCAGTGCGGATGGCGCGGCCGTCATGGTTCCTTATGGCCAGAGTGCGCAGGCGCGCATGCTGCTCGCCGAGAAGGGCCTGCCGACCAATTCAAACGCCGGCTACGAATTGTTCGACAAGCTCGGTTCGCTCGGTCTCACCTCCTTCATGCAGGAAGTCACGCGTGTGCGAGCCATCGAGGGTGAGCTTGCGCGCACCATCCAGCTCATGCGGGGCATCAAGGCTGCGCGCGTTCATATCGTGCTTCCTGACGAGGGATCGTTCCGCCGCCAGCGCAAGCCATCGTCCGCCTCCGTGGTGCTGCGGATGGAGTCGGCTTATGATTCGAGCTCTGCGCAAGCCATTCGTCATCTCGTGTCGTCTTCGGTGCCGGGTCTCGCAATCGATCAGGTGACGGTGCTGACCACGGACGGGCGGCTGCTTTCGAGCGCCATGGACGGCACGGACGCCGGCGTCGGACGCAAGCGCGAGCTCGAACAATCCGTCGCCAATGAAATTCAGGAAAGCGTGCGGCGGACGCTCGCTCCCTATCTCAGCCTGAAGAACTTCCAGGTCAGCGTGGCGGCGCGGCTCAACACCGACAAGCGCGAGACCAGCGAGACGATTTTCAATCCGGAATCGCGGGTCGAGCGTTCGGTCCGGGTGATCAAGGAATCTCAAACGGCCCAGAACGCCACGAGCCAGAATCCCGCCAGCGTCGACCGCAACGTTCCGCAGGAGCGGCCGCGCGGCGGAGACGGCAAGCAGTCCAGCGAAGACAACCAGAAGCGCGAGGAACTCACCAATTACGAGCTGTCCTCGAAGCGGATCTCGATCGTCAGCGGCGGATACGCCATCGACAATGTTTCGATCGCCGTGCTGCTGAACAAGTCGGCGATCGCCGCGAGCCTAGGGCCGAATGCGAAGCCGGAGGATCTCGAGGCCAAGCTTTCGGAGATCGAGCAGCTCGTATCCTCGGCCGGCGGTCTGCGCAAGGATCGTGGCGACGTCATCAAGGTTTCGGCGGTGGAGTTCCTCGACGCTGCTCGCGACCTCGAGCCCGTTCCGCCGCCTTCCGTGATGGAGATGCTGGACCGGCATTCGGCGACGCTGATCAAATCGCTGACCGCTCTGGTCATCGCCGTCATGATCGTGTGGTTCGGCCTGAAGCCCGCCATCAAGGCGATCCAGGACTCGACGAAGCCCGACGATTCCGCCATGGCCGATGCGCCGCCGATGCTGCCGCCAGGCATGGACTTCTCAGCCATGAGCGCCGGGCTCGACGCCAATTTGCCGCCCATGCTGGGCGGGGCAGGCGGCATGCCTGACTTTTCGATGAGCGGACTCGGCGCGACCGACGACATGTCCGATTGGCCGGAGCAGGGCATGCTCGACGACATGGCGCGCCAGTCCGCACGGTCGCCGCAGAAGCGGCTCGAGCACCTCGTGCGGGTCAATGAAGATCAGGCCGTTGCCGTTCTCAGGCAATGGATGCGTGAAGGAGCTGCAGCATGAAGCCGATGCCATTGACGCATTTTCTGCCCGTTCTGGACGCCAGCGCGACGCGCGAGCTCGCGCCACGACAGATCGAGCCGCCGCGCCTTCCCGAGATGCTTCGCAATCAGCTCCACCTGGTCGCGTCGAACGTTCTTCCGGCGCCGCAGGCAGAACTCGAGCCCGAACCCGCGGACGTGGCGCAGGAGGCCTATGATCGCGGGTTCGAAGAGGGGCGCGTCGCTGCGGCATTCGAGGCCGCGGCCTTGCGGGCCGAAGAAGAGGCTCGCTTCGAGGAGAGAATGGCGGCGGCTCGTGAGGAATGGTGCCGCGAGCAGTCCGGGCATCTCGCGACCGGCGTCGAAAAGGCCCTGGGGATGATCGAGAAGACGATCTGCGAAGGCGCCGAACGCGTGCTGAAGCAGGTGGTCGAGGAATCGCTGCGCATGCGCGCCGTGCAGGAGTTCACCGATTCGATCACGCGCCTTCTCCGCGACGGAGACGCGGGTGTCGTGACGGTGCATGGCCCGGCCGATCTGATCGAAGCGCTGCGCCCGCACATCGAGCCGCTGAGTGCGACCATCGAATTCAATGAAAGCGATGGCGCGGAAGTCTGGGTTCGCGTCGACCAGACCCTCATTGAAACACGTCTCGCTGCCTGGCGCGGCGACCTGAATCTCGAAGGATAAGATCCATGAGCCTCGAAAAGTCGGACATGGAGATGATCATCATCAAGCGGGGCCACCCGCATGAGGATCATCCGCATGGCGGCGCGTGGAAAGTCGCGTTCGCCGACTTCATGACCGCCATGTTCGCCTTCTTTCTGGTGCTCTGGATCGTCAATTCGACCAACAAGGAAACGCGCTCGTCGGTCGCGCGTTATTTCAATCCCATCCGCATTTCGGACACGACGCCTGCGCGCAAGGGCCTGAAGGACCCCAAGGAGGCTGATTTCGACGCGTCCGCCGCCGACGAAAAGGCGAAGCCGAAATCGGGCACGCTGAACAACGTCGACGGAAAGAGCGGACCGGGTGCGGCCAATGGCGGTCGCGTCTCGACAGACGAGCCGCCCGCCGAGCAGGCATCCGCGACGCATGGCTGGTTCGATCCCGTCGCCACCCGCGACCCCTTCGTGGTGCTGGACGAGATCGCCGGCACCTCTCGTGGCGCATCCGCGGCGGACGGCCTGGCGCTGTCGGCCGAAGTCGATCAACTCGGCGACGGACCCGTGCCGTTCCGCGATCCGTTCGCGCCGCCATCGCCCGTCGTCCCGCCCGAGGCGAAGCCCGTCGTCGGGCTCGCGGGGCCGACCTCGCCACCGCCGGCCGCTCGTCGTGACACGAAGACGGGCGCCAAGCCCGTCGCCGAAGCCAAGTCCATCGACAATGCCGCGGAGCTTCATCCGGAGGCTGCGAAGCCCGGCGCCAAGCCTGCCCCGACCGAGGCCGTCGTGCTCGACAAGCCGGCCGAAGCCAATGCGCAAGGCAAGCAGGCGGCGGCTGAGGCAGGCGTGCTCAAAAAGCAGATCGCCGAGGCGCTGTCGTCCGCCGGTCTCGACCAGGGTCCGGGGCTCGATGTCCGTGCCGTCGACGAGGGGATTCTCATCAGCCTCACGGACGACCTGAACTTCGGGATGTTTGCCGTAGGCTCGGCGGAGCCGCAGGCAGCCGTCGTTCGCGCCATGGAAAAGATCGGCCAGCTCCTCACGGCCCGCCCCGGCACGTTCATCATTCGCGGCCATACGGACGGTCGGCCGTTCCGGACGCGCGCCTATGACAACTGGAGGCTGTCGGCCGCACGGGCGCAGATGGCCGCCTACATGCTGGTGCGCGGCACCCTGGATGAAAAACGGATCGAGCGGATCGAAGGGCATGCCGACCGCGCCCTGCGCGTGCCCAAGGATCCGAACGCCGCTGAAAATCGCCGCATCGAAATTCTGCTCCGGAAGGCGAAATGAGGCTCAAGGTCCTGGCAGCCGTTCTGGCGCTGACGTGTGCGCCTGTTTCGATCGTGGCGTCGCTCGGCGTCTCCACGGCGCGGGCGGAGTCGCCTGCGCCCTATCTGCTCATCCGCGCGCTGCAGGAGGTGCAGAACCAGATCGCCGCGGGCAAATCGGCCGCGCGTGAGGAGCAGCCGCGACTGATCGCGCAAATCGGCCGGCAGTTCATCGAAGCGCCGGCTGAGGTCTGGCGCGAACCGCGCAATGCGCGCGCGGCGGCATTGCTGACGTTGAGCGGTGGATCTCCGAGGGTGCTTCGCCAGATTGCACGCGGCGGCGCCTTTGCGGCATCGGAACTCAGCCTCGCGCGGGGCGCTTTGGCGTTTGCCGAGGGGCGCGCCGCGCAGGCGCGCGAGATGTTGCTGCCGATCGATGCTCGCCACGCGGATCCCTCGCTCGGGGGGCAGCTCGCACTCGTGCAGGCGGCGCTGGTGCTCGCCGAAGACCGCGAGAAATCGATCGAGCTTCTGGGCATCGCCCGGCTGCTCGCGCCCGGGACGCTCGTCGAGGAAACGGCTCTCCGCCGGCAGATCTCGCTCGTCGGCGAGACGGCCGATGCCGAAAGATTCGCGATTTTGGCCCGGCAATATGCACGCCGCTTCAAGCAATCGCTTTATGCCGAAGAGTTTCGGACCACGTTTGCGAATTCGCTGGTGAAGATCGGCGCAAATCCGAACGTCGATCATGCCAATTCGCTGGAGCCGGTGCTCGCCACGTTCGACAGGGACGAACGATGCCGCCTGGCGATCATCATCGCGCGCACGACTCTGTTGCAGGGCGCGATGCAATCGGCCGTGTCCTTCTCTGAACTGGTCATGCGTCCGCCGGTCGATCCAGGGTGCGACGTCGTGCGCGCCCGTCTGTATCGTGCGGCCGCCAAGGCCGGCGACCCCAACGCCGACGCGGATCTGATGGCGCTGGAGAAGCTCGATCCGTCGAGATTGTCGCGCGCCGATTCGGTGCTGCACCAGGCCGCGCTGAAAATGGCCCGCATGGTTCGCACATGGCCCGAGGCGCAAGCTCCCGAAGTTGCGCCGGACCCGAGCCGCGACAAATCCGCGGCGCTGCTGGCCGATGCCGAGCGGTTGATGGTTGCAACCAACGAGTTACTCGTGAGGAAACGACGCTGATGGGACCCAAGCTCGCAGTCGTGACGGCGCCGCCGCCGCGCAACGTTCCGCAGCAGCGCGCCGATGCCGGCCAGTCCGACGGCTCCGCGGCTGAGGCTTTCGGCAGCGTTCTCGAAGAGCAGGCCGCCCCGGCGATTCCCTCCAAGAGCGGGCCGCAAGAGCCGACGGTTTTGCGGCATCCGTCGCAACTCAATCCCGGCTTCAAGCTCGACGCGCCCATCGATGCGGCCAACGTGGCGGCGGATGGCGGCGCCTCTTTGCCTGCAGCCGAGGCTGGCTGGCAGGCGCTTCTGGCGCAGGTCCTGTCAGGTGAGACCGGCAAGATCGTGCTGCCGCCGCGGAACGTCGAGACTTCGGCAGAAAGTGTCGGGGTTGCTGCGGCAAAATCTGAAATGCCCGGTCTTGAAGCTGGCGGCGAACTTGGTCTGCCGTCGGTGGACGTCACGCCGCCCAGCGACGTGCCGGTGGACACGACCGCATTGCCGTCGCAGGCGGCCGAGGCCGCCGTTGCGGCTTTGTTGGCTGCTCCCGGACAGTCCGGACAAAGTGGCGTCCGCAAGGACGCGCCTTCGGCCAAGGGCGAGCCGCCGCAAGGTCGAGACGGGTCAGCCACAAAGGGCATGTCGATCCAGGGGACCGCCGCGACTCAAACACCTGTCGCCATGCCGGACGATGGCCAGGCGGCCGGCAATGCGGCGCTCGCGACTGGGACGACGGACCCTGCCATGGCGGAGGAAGGCGGCAAGCCGCTCGATGGCTTCGCCCGACAGATGCTTTCGAAGACCGGCGACGACGAGGCGGTCGAAGAGACGCGCAGCGTCGCGGTGCGCAACGTCAACACGACGACTCACTATCCTGTCGTCAACGAACCGATGCGACAGATTGCCGGTCAGGTCGTACGCGAGGTTCAGGCCGCGACCGCGCCCGTCGCCGCCGAGATGCACAAGCCCGCCACGCATGACGTGTCCAAAACCATGGACATCCAGCTCGAGCCGGAAGCCCTCGGCGTCGTCAATGTGAAGATGAAACTCTCGGGCGGCGCACTGACCATCCAGATCGAAGTGGCGAAGCCCGAGACGCTCGACATGATCAAGCGCAGCCAGGACGTGCTGCATCGAAGCCTTCAAGGCGAGAATTGCCAGCTCGACGGTTTGACCATCCGCGCCGCGTCGGCAGCGGATGCAGGCGGATTATCGCAGAACGGTCAGAACGCCCAGCAGCAATCCGGCCAGTCCAGTCAAAACGGCACATCCAACAATTCCGCGTCGGCCCAGCAACAGGACGCATCGTCCCATGCCGAGGATCGCTCGCGCGGTCAACGCGGTCACGAGAGAGCTTCAGGAAAGTCCGAGTATGATGAGACCGTCACGCCTCGCGATCGCGCTTCCGTGGCTTCTGGCATTTATCTGTAGCGCGTCGGCCACACCACAGACGCGCGTGCCGCAGACGAGCACCAACGTCTGCGAGCGCGAGATGCTGCGCGCGTCACAGCAGCACCGCGTGCCGGTCAATGTTCTCTATGCCGTGAGTCTCACCGAGACGGGACGTCGCGGTAAGCTCGATCCGCACGCGATCAACGTCGAGGGCAAGTCGGTCTTCTCGCCCAGCATGACGGAGGCCATGCGTCAAGTGGAACTAGCCCGCGGGCGCGGCGCGAAGCTCATCGATATCGGTTGCATGCAGATCAATCACTACTTCCACGGGAAAAAATTCGCTTCCGTAGCGGAGATGTTCAACCCGGCGAAGAATGTCGACTATGGCGCAAAGTTCCTGATCGAGCTGAAGCAGCGCGAAGGCAGCTGGACGATGGCTGTGGCTCGTTATCATGCTGGCCCAAATAATACATCTGCACAGAAACGATATGTTTGTGCGGTTATTGGCAACATGGTTTCGGCTGGACTTGGAGCCTGGACTCCTAACGCCAGAACCTTCTGTCAGGCGCCCGGTTAAACGTTCATTAACCAATAATGGGCATGGTTGTGGTCAAGCAAAGGCTGAAGCTTTGCGAGTGCTGATTCTGGCAAAAGCGTCGAACAGATTCCTTGAAAGGCACAGGCAGACCATGCTGGTCTTCGTCGATGAACGCGAGATTGTCGCGTCGGGCTACACCACCTCCTTTGGCCGCGAGGGTGTCTCTCTCACGGCATTCTTCCCCGAGGAATTCCACGACTGGGTGAACAGCGCGGGTCCGCAGGATCTCGAAGCCGTCGAGGCCTTCCTGATCGGCGATTGTCGCGATCGTCATCAGTTCTCGAAAATCATTCGGCAGCGTTCGCGCGCACCGGTCATTGCGATGAATGATGCTCCCTCTCTGGAGCACACGCTCGAACTGTTCGCCTGCGGCGTCGACGACGTGGTTCGCAAGCCGGTTCATGCCCGCGAAATCCTGGCTCGCGTCGACGCCATTCGTCGTCGTGTGCAGGTCACGCAGGATTACGCCACGGTCGGCGACATGCGCGTCTTCTTCGACGGACGCGATCCCGAGATCAGCGGCGAGATCATCGAGCTTCCGCGCCGCGAGCGTCGCATGCTGGAATATCTGGTGCAGCACCGCGGCAAGCGTGTCAGCAAGGCGCAGATCTTCAATGCCGTCTACGGCATCTTCGACGAAAACGTCGAGGAAGCGGTCGTGGAAAGCCATATGAGCAAACTTCGCAAGAAGCTGCGTGCGCGCCTCGGATACGATCCGATCGATTCCAAGAGATACCTCGGCTACTGCCTGACTTGCTGAGCCACGCTCGCCGACAACGTTCGCCGGGCCTTCGGGTTCCGGCGAACCCAGGAGCCAGGGCCCCGGGGGCAAGGTTCGCACCAGCTTCGCGCAAGTGATCGCGCTTACATTCGGGCCAGTTCAGTACCCAACGAGGTCTTCTCATGAGCTTCTTCGCGACGATGCGCACCGCCGCTTCCGGAATGTCTGCGCAGGCCAGCCGCCTTTCCGTCGTTTCGGACAATATCGCGAACGTCAACACGACGGGCTACAAGCAACAGTCGACCGAGTTCGAGACCGTGCTGGGACAGCAGGCCACGCATTCCTATGCTTCGGGCGGCGTCACGGCGCATATCCGTCAGTCTGCCTCTTCGCAGGGCGCGCTGCGCGGCACCACGAACGTCACCGATCTAGCCATCAACGGCGACGGCTTCTTCGTCGTCAACGATCCTTCGGGCGCTTCGTTTCTGACGCGTGCCGGCGGCTTCATCCCGGACGAGGATGGATTTCTGATCAATACCGCCGGCTTCAAGCTGATGGGATACCCGCTCGGGGATTCAGTGCCGACTGGTGACGCCGGCATCGGCGGAACGACCGCCATCACCATCGGGCAATTGTCGCTCACCGCCAAGGCGTCGACGAGCGGCAGCTTTACGGCCAATCTTCCGTCGGCCGCCACCGCCACTGCGGCCGGCGATCTGCCGTCTGCGAATTCCGCCACCTCTGCAACGGTCGGCAAGTCTTCCATCGTCGCCTACGACAATCTCGGCGCGCCGGTGAAGCTCGACGTCTATTTCAACAAGACCGCGGACAACACCTGGGAAGTGTCCGTGTTCGACAAGGCGGGCGCGAGCGCCACGGGTGGGTTCCCCTACGCGGCCGGACCGATCGTGACGCAGACGCTGGATTTCGACCCGGCCAACGGGAAGATGCTGGCAGGCTCTCCGCTGAGCATCGCCGTTCCGAACGGCGCGACCCTGGAGCTCGACCTTTCCAAGACGACGCAACTCGCCGCAAGCTATTCGGTGATCGATACCGCGATCAACGGCAATGCTCCGAGCGCCGTCGACCGTGTCGAAATTGCCGAAGACGGCACGCTCTTCTCGATCTACGCGAACGGAACGCGCACGCCGACCTACAAGATCGCGCTGGCAAACGTGCGCAGCCCGAACAATCTCGAGCAGCGAGGCGGCAACGTCTATGCCGAATCCGCCGATTCCGGCGGCGTCGTGGTCGGAGCAGCGCAGTCTGGCGGTCTCGGCAAAATCGTGTCGTCGACCCTCGAAGATTCGACCGTCGACCTCGCCAACGAGCTCGCCACCATGATCGAATCCCAGCGCGGCTACACCGCCAATTCCAAAGTGTTCCAGACGGGCGCCGACCTGATCGAAGTTCTCGTGAACCTTCGTTCGTAAGCGTCCAGAGAAGCATGATCCATGAGCCTGACCGCCGCCCTGAATAGTGCAAGAAGCTCGCTGACGGTCAGGTCGGCGGAGACGAATGTCGTCTCGCGCAACATTGCGGGAGTCAACGAAGCCGGGTACTCCCGCAAGACTGCGGAAGTCACCGTCGATCCGAGTGGCGGCGTTCAGCTTCTTCAGATCACGCGCAGTGCGGACGAAGCGCTGTTTCTGCGTGTGATCCGCACCAATTCAGACGCAACCATGCAGAGTTCGATGCTGGATGGCATCAACAGGCTGCAGCAGACGGTCGATCCGGCGCTGGGTAAGGCGACTCCCGCCGGACGCCTGGGATCTCTCGTAGAAGCCCTGCAGCAGGCTGCGTCTTCACCGGATAGCCAGGTTCTCGCGCAAAACGCCGTGGATGCGGCCAAAAATCTCGTTCAGACGCTGAACGATGCAAGCTCGGCCGTACAGTCCGTTCGGAAGACCGCGGATGCGGCCATTTCGTCATCGGTCGACAAGGTCAATACGCTTCTGGCGACCTTCGAGAAGCTGAACACCCGGATCATCGCAGACTCTGGCGTCGGTCGAGACGTGACCGATCAGATGGATGCGCGCGACCAAGTCTTGTTGGAGCTCTCGGCCGAGATCGGGATCCGTACGACGGTCCGCCCGGGCAACGACATGCAGATCTACACGGACGGCGGCGCAACGCTGTTCGAGGGCGTGCGTCGGAGCGTCACTTTCCAGCCCGTGTCGCAGTTCACGCCCGGCGTGCAGGGCAATGCTGTCTTCGTCGACGGCACCCCGGTGACGGGCCCGGGCGCCGTGATGCAGAGCAAGTCGGGAAACATCGTCGGTTTGACGGCGTTGCGCGACGATGTCGCGGTCTCCTATCAGGGTCAGCTCGACGAAGTCGCGCGCGGCGTGATCGAGATGTTCGCCGAGACTGACGTGAACGGCGCCGGCGCGCGCGCCGGTCTCTTCCGCGATGGTGTTTCCACTGTGCTCCCGGGCGCGTCCTTGCAGACGGGTCTCGCAAGCAGCATCCGGGTCGCCGCGACGGTCGACCTCGCGCAAGGCGGAAATCCATTCCTGCTGCGGGACGGCGGCATCTCGGACCCGCTCGATCCGAACTACAAAGTCAACACCACAAGCGCGGCGGCTTATTCCGACCGCTATCAGACGCTCATCAGCGCGTTCGATCAGTTGCAGACGTTCGACTCCTCGGGCGGCGCGCTGAGCAAAGGCTCGCTGACCAGCTATGCCTCATCCTCGGTCGGCTGGATCGAGGCGTTGCGCAAAACCACGACCGACGATGCGGACCAGACCAGCACCTTGCTCAGTCGCGCGACCCAGACGCTCTCGAGCACAACTGGCGTGAGCCTCGACAATGAAATGTCCAAGATGCTCGATCTGGAGCGGGCTTACCAAGGCTCGGCCAAGCTTATTTCAGTCGTCGACAGCATGATGCAATCGCTCTTTGCGGCAGTGAGGTAAGCCATGAAGGCGGCCGGAGTCTCAGACCTTTCCTCGTCGCAATTGATGAGAACGACCGTGCTGAAGCTTCAGCGCGAGATGTCGATCGTCCAGGAGCAGGCGAGCACCGGACGCATCGCCGATCGCGGACTCGCGCTCGGCCTGAACTCGAGCCTTTCAGTCGACTTCAATCAGCAGATCGCACGCATCGACACCATCAAGTCGTTGAATGCCACGGTCTCCGGGCGATTGGACACGACGCAGACGAACCTCGATTCGATTGGCCAGACCATTTCGGACGTGATGGAACTGCTGGTGCGCGCCAAGTCGCCGGGTGTCGACCTGGCCTTGATCAAGCAAAGCGCCACGGATGCGTTGAAGACGCTGAACGACAAGCTCAATACGAGCTACAATGGTCAATTCCTGTTCGCCGGACTGAATACCGACGTGCTGCCGGTCGATCCCGATCCCGGCGCCGCCACGGCGGCTGGCAGGATGGCGGTGGATGCGAGCTTCGTCGCTGCCTTCGGGTTCTCCCAGACCGATCCCGCAGCTCAGGCGATCAACGACGTCGACATGGCGGCCTATCTGGATGGGGGATTCAAGGATCTCTTTGACGATACGGGCTGGCGCTCCAGCTTCTCATCCGCCTCCGACAAGGTCATCCGGTCGCGCATCTCCATGAGCGAGGTGATCGACGGTTCGGTTTCGACCGATAATCAGGCGTTCCGTGACGTCACCAAGGCGCTCACGATGATGTCGCAGCTGAACATCGACGGGCTCGGACCAAAGGCCTCCACCGTCGTGCTGGACAAGGCCATCGAGGCGCTGTCCCGCGGGCAGACGAGCGTCACCGCCATGCAGGCGCGGACCGGCAGCTTGCAGGCGCAAGTCAGGGACGCGACCGAGCGGCTCGAAATCCAGAGCCAGTCGCTGGCCATGAATCTGGGCTCGCTCGAAGACGTCGACCCTTACGAAATGTCGGTGCGCTACACGGCGCTGTCGACGCAGATCGAAACTGCCTACGCGCTGACTTCGAGAATCAAGCAGCTCGGCCTGCTGAAATACCTTTGAACGAAGAGTGAGCCATGTATCAGGTTTCCTACGACGAGATTATCGAGGACAGCAGCGAGGAAGAGCGCTCGCGCGAGCGTGACGCCTTCGACGAAGCCATACGCCTGCTCGAGGTGGCGATGCGCGAGGGCGTCGGCTCCGCTGCCGCCACCCAGGCGCTTTATTTTTCTGAACAGCTCTGGACAATCCTCATCGAGGATCTTGTGAACCCGGGCAATGCACTTCCGGAAGCGACTCGTGCGTCGATCGTGTCGATCGGCATCTGGGTCATCAAGGAAGTGGACCTGATCCGCAAAGGTCAATCGACTGACCTTGAGGGAATCCAATCGATCAATGCGATCATTCGTGACGGTTTGAACTGAGGCCGAACATGCAGCTCTCCCTACGTTCTGGTGAAAAACTCTATCTCAACGGCGCCGTCATCAAAGTCGATCGCAAGGTTTCGATCGAGCTCATGAACGACGTCACATTCCTGCTCGAGGCGCACGTGCTGACGCCCGAGGACACGACCACGCCTCTGCGCCAGTTGTATTTCACCATCCAGGTGATGCTGATGGATCCGGCGTGCCGTGCCGAATCGCAGGCCGAGCAGATGCTCGACGTGCTGATGGAGACGTTCCAGAACGCCGACATCCTCAAGGGTCTCGCTCAGGTGCGCGATCTGCTCGCGGTCAAGCGCCGTTTCGAAGCGCTGAAGACCATCCGCCGCTTGTTCCCGCTCGAAGCCCAGATCTTCGCTCCCGAGCGTCAGCGCATCACCATGCCGGCCGCCTGAGGAGAGCCAGATGATCGTCAATCCCACCTCTGCCGCAGGGCAGACCCCGGCCGCCACGACGGCGAAGACCGGCGACAAGAACCTGGTCGATTACAATTCGTTCCTGAAGCTTCTGGTCACCCAGATGCAGAATCAGGATCCGACCGAGCCGATGGAATCGTCGCAGTTTCTTTCGCAGCTGGCGTCGTTCTCGAACGTCGAACAATCGGTCCAGTTGAACACCAAGATCGATTCGCTCGTGGCCATGTCGCAGATCTCGCAGGCCAACGGCTTGATCGGGCGGGTCGCGACCTCGGCCGACGGGCTGACCTCCGGAATCGTCAAATCGGTCAAGATCGAGTCGACCGGCGTCGTCGCGACACTCCAGTCGGGCGCGACGCTGAACGTGGCGTCCGGAATCTCGATCGCAGACGCATGAGCGAGAGCGATGCATTCGATCTGATCCAGCTCGCATTCTGGGTCATCATCAAAGGGTCGGGGCCGGCCGTGGGCACCGCCATGGTGGTCGGGATCGTGATTGCGTTGATGCAGGCGCTCACGCAGGTGCAGGAAATGACCCTGACCTTCGTGCCGAAGATCATCGCGATCCTGGTGGTGCTGGTTCTCAGCGGCCCGTTCATCGGCGAGCAGATGCTGGCGTTCACCCAGAACGTCTATTCGCGGATCGAAAAGGGCTTCTGATCCCACGTGGTGGACGTGCTTGGGCATGTCCGCGCAAGCTTCGGCCGTCATTCTCCGCATGTCATTCGCGGAGGACTCATGACCGACCTGGCCCTCATCAAGGCTGCCGACAAGCGTGCCGCAGGATTTCGCGACATCTGGTTCGCGGGCGGCATCGTCGCGATCCTGTCGATCTTCTTTCTGCCGATCCCCGCGATTTTGATCGATCTCGGTCTCGCGCTGTCGATCGCGCTCTCCGTTTTGATCTTGATGGTTGCGCTGTGGATCCAGCGACCGCTCGAGTTCTCGGCTTTTCCAACCATTCTGCTCGTGGCGACCATGCTGCGGCTGTCGCTCAACATCGCGACGACGCGTCTGATCCTGTCGCACGGGTCCGAGGGCACGACCGCCGCCGGATACATCATCAGCGGCTTCGCCAATCTCGTGATGAGCGGCGATTTCGTCATCGGACTGATCGTCTTCTTCATCCTCATCACGGTCAACTTCCTGGTCATCACCAAGGGCGCGACGCGTATCGCTGAGGTTGGCGCCCGCTTCACGCTCGATGCCATTCCGGGCAAGCAGATGGCGATCGACGCGGATCTTTCCGCGGGTCTGATCGACGACAAGGAGGCGCAGAATCGCCGGCGCGAACTCGAAGAGGAAAGCGCCTTCTTCGGCTCCATGGACGGCGCATCGAAGTTCGTGCGCGGCGATGCGATCGCGGGCATCATCATTCTGGCGGTGAATATTTTCGGCGGCATCGTGATCGGCGTCACGCGTCACGGGATGTCGCTGTCGAGCGCCGCGGACGTCTTCATCAAGCTCTCGGTCGGCGACGGACTCGTCTCGCAGATCCCGGCACTGATCGTGTCGCTGGCTGCCGGCCTGCTCGTCTCGAAGGGCGGTACGCGCGGGTCCGCCGAAAAGGCGGTGTTCGGCCAGCTCAGCAACTATCCACCGGCTCTGTTCGTCGCCTCCATGCTGATGGCTTTGCTCGCCGTCATGCCTGGGCTGCCGTTTATGCCTTTTGCCGTGCTGGGCGCGTCGATGGGATTTTTGGCGCACATCATTCCGAAGCGGCGCGCCGAAGTCATCGCGCGCGATGCCGAGCGCGAGCGCAAGGCTGACGCCGCGAAGGTCGTGGAGGCGCAGGAATCCGTCAAGGAAAGCCTGCGCACGGTCGAGATCGAGCTCGTTCTCGGCAAGCAGCTCGCGCCCCGCATGCTCATGGCGCATGGAGAGCTGGCCCATCGTGTCTCGAAGATGCGGCGCAAGTTCGCGATGCTGTACGGTTTCGTCGTTCCGGAAATCAAGGTCTCGGACAGCCTCACGATCGGGCCGAAGTCATACCAGATCAAGATCCACGGAACCGTCGTGGCGGCGGCCGACATTCGCATCGGCGATCTTCTGGTCGTGACAGGGGAGGGGGCGAAGCCCGACCTGCCTTATGACGAAGGCTTCGACCCTGCTTTCGGCATGAAGGCCGTTTGGGTGGCGGAAACCTTCAAGTCGGAACTGAAGCGCGAGGGCTTCAAAGCCATCGACAACAGCTCCACGGTGCTGACCCATCTCAGCGAGGTCATTCGGAACAATCTCGCTCAGCTCCTGTCCTACAAGGACATGCGCGGCCTGCTCGACAGGCTCGATCCGGAGTACAAGAAGCTCATCGAAGACATTTGCCCGGCGCAGATCACCTATTCGGGCCTGCAATCGGTGCTGAAGCTGCTGCTGGCGGAACGTGTGTCCATCCGCAACCTGCACCTGATCCTCGAAGCCGTCGCCGAAATTGCGCCGCATGCGCGCCGGGCCGAGCAGGTCGCCGAGCACGTTCGCCTGCGCATGTCGCAGCAGATCTGTGGCGACCTGATGGAGGACGGCGTTCTCAAACTGCTGCGCCTGGGCAATCGCTGGGACCTGGCCTTCCACAAGGCGCTCAAGCGGGATCAGAAGGGCGAAGTGATCGAGCTCGATTTCGACCCCAAGATGATGGATGAGTTCGCCGCCGATGCTTCGGTCGCGATCCGACGCTATATCGACGAGGGACATCAGTTCGCGTTGATCACGACGCCGGAAGCCCGTCCCTATGTGCGGATGATCGTCGAGCGCATGTTCGCCAAGCTGCCCGTTCTGTCGCATCTCGAGATCGCGCGCGGTGTCGAGATCAAGCCGCTGGGCGCCATCGCTCCATGAACGAGGCGCTGACGGCCGCGGTCCTCTCCGCCTTCGTGGTCTTCTGCCGCGTCGGCGCGTGCCTGATGATCATGCCGGGCCTGTCGAGCCAGCGCGTCCCGGTTCGGGCCCGCCTGTTCATCGCGATCGCACTCAGCCTGGCATTCCTGCCGCTGCTCAATGAGCGATTCGCCGACTTGATGAAGCCCGCCGCCCTTTCGGCGCTGATCCGGGTGATCGTCACCGAACTGCTCATCGGCCTGATGATCGGCCTGCTGGCCCGCCTCTTCTTCCTGATGCTCGAGATGATGGCGTCGGCGATCGCGACGTCGATCGGGCTCGCGGGCATTGCCGGCATGCCAATGGAGGAGAGCGAGGCCGCGCCGCCGATCGTGACGCTCATCACGCTCAGCGCGGTGCTGCTTTTCTTCCTCGCGGATCTTCATCTCGAAGTTTTGCGAGGATTGTTCCTGTCTTACGATGCCCTGCCGCCCGGCAGCGGTCTTCCCGCTCGCTTCAGCCTGACGGAAGTGGCCGACGCGCTGACGGAAGCTTCCCTGCTGGCGCTGCGGATCAGCAGCCCGTTCCTGGTTCTCTCCCTGGCGCTCAACTTTGCCTTTGGTCTCGCGAACAAGATGACTCCGACGATTCAAGTTTACTTCGCCTCCATGCCCTTCCTCATCGCGGGCGGGTTGCTGCTTCTCATGACGCTCGGCAAGCCGCTGTTCCAGGGCTTTCTCATCGGCTTCCAGCAATTCGTGGTGCGTTGATGGGAAAGCGGCTGGCCAACGTCGAACGCATCCTGCAGGTGCAGCAGCAACTTCGAAAAGATGCCGAAATGCGGCTCGGCCGCGCCAATGCCGAACGTCAGCGGCTGGCGCAGGACGAGTTGCAGATGATCGAGGCGATGAGCCGCGACGATGCCCCGGGTTTCGCATTGGCGCGTACCGGCGGCGCCGTGCTGCGGAAAATCCTCATCGCCCAGCAGCGCGCCATGACGGAGCAGTCAGCTTGCGAGGCGAGATACAAGGAGACGGCGGCGCGCGCCGTTTGCATCGAGCGTCTGCATGTCGCGGTGCAGCGCGACGATCGCCGCCACGAGGAGAAGAAGATGCTGGAGGACCTGCTCGACGTCGAATGGGCCCGTGTCACAAGCCTGAAGTAAGCCAAAGGCTGCACTATCGCGGCAGTTTCGCTTGGGAGCTTCGTTCGCTTGTCCATCAAGCCCGTCACCGATATCGTTCTCGAAGTCGCCATGGCGGCCGATCCCGCACGCGCGCAGGCCGCGAAGCAGAAGCTGCTGGACTTCGGTGACGCGTCGCTCGGATCCTTCAGGGATGTGCTGAGTGCGCAGGCTCCTTCGCTCCGGCCATTCAGCGGCCGCTGGTCTCCCGAGGCGGAAGCGCGCTTCTTCAGCGCGCCGACCGGCGCCGCAGTTTCGGGTCAGGGTGGCATGGACGAAGCCAAACGCGGCCTCGAAACCATGATGGCCAAGATGATGGTCGAAACCATGCTGCCGAAAGACGGCGGACAGTTCTTCGGCAAGGACAATGCCGGCGGAGTCTGGCGATCCATGCTGGCCGACAAGCTGGCGGCCGAACTGACCAAGGGCAAGGGCCTCGGCATTTTGCGCGACACCGTGCTCGGAAAGGGTTGAGACGTGGGCTTTCAGATCGTAGGCGAGCAGCGGCAGGAGGCCTTGGGTGCAGGTGGCGGGGGAACCGCCGTCATCAATGCGGTCGAGCGATTGTCGCAGGTCGTCGAGGAGGAGACGCAGCTCCTGAGGCAGCTCGGGAGCGCGGACTTCGAGCGACTCAATCATCAGAAGAATTTCAGCCTGCTGGAGCTGACGCGCGCCATGCGCGTGCTGCCCGCGCATGAACGCACGCCGATCCTCGCGGCGCGCCTCGGCCGGCTGCGCGATCTGCTGGACGAGAACCAGCGCGTGCTCAAGCTTCATCTCACCGCGGCTGAGGAAATCGCCAACCTGGTCGCCACGTCGATACAGGATGCCGCGTCTGACGGCACCTATTCGGCGCGCATCTCGCGGGATGCCCGCAGATGATCATGCGTCTTCTCGCTGGTTTGTGGGTTTGTGCCGTCGCGCTCGGCGCGAGTTACGGCGCCACCTTCTGGAAGTTGAAGCAGGAGCAGAGCGCGGGCGTCATCAACGAGACTCCGAAGTCCATCGAGATGCGCAAAATCAAGGGACTCAACGTTCCGATCATCGCCGGCGGGGCGATCCGCGGGTATGTCGTGGTGCAGATTGCCTATACGGCCGATGCCGAAGCGTTGAAGAAGCTCGAATTGCCGCCGGACGTGTTCATCACCGACGAGGCCTTCCGATTGATCTATTCGGACGAGAGGCTCGACTTTCGGGATCTTAAAAAGTTCGACCTCCTGGCGTTCCGCGAGAACATCAAGCGCGAGGTGAAGGCGCGGCTCAAGGCGGACGTCATCCAGGACATTCTCGTCCCGGAATTCTCGTTCATTCCTTCGGAGGATATCCGGAGGTAAGAACGCGCAGCGACCCGCGATCTCGACCGAAACGCAAAAACGCCACCGAAACCCGGTGGCGTTTTGCTTTCGTACGAGGGTGTCGTGCTCAGGCGACGCGGTGGCTCGGCAGGTGGTCGGCGGTCGCGCGGGACGATTGATGCTTGCGATCCATCAGCGCGTCGGCCAGCACGTCGGCCACTTTTCCGGCTCCCTGGTGCATCGACATCGAGGCCGCGTCGAGGCCGCGCGACTCCATCATGGGTGCGGGAGAGGGTGCAAAATCATGCTCGGGTTCGGCGGCGGGCAGCGTCCCCAGGCCCATGCAGGAGCTGATTTCCTCGATCGTCTTTTCGAGGCTCATGAGCGCGCGGTATTCCGGCTGCTGCATCAGCTTTTCACGAAGTCGATCGCAAAGGCTCTGGAGGGATTCGATGACGTCTTGCGACATGAGACTGAGGCCCGGGTTGGAGTGACAACCGCAACTTAGGGAGCGGGGCTGGATCGAGGCTGGACTGCCGGTCCTTACAAAAGTGTAAATGCCGCCAGGGTGAGCAGAAGGCTGACACCGATCCAGGTCACCGGCCCGCGCACGATCCAGATCTTCGCCGCGCGTGCGCGAGCTTTCCTGGCGGCGTCCTCGGCGCGTTGCCGCCTGGTCTGGGGCGGCGGGTCCGGAGTGACGCGGCGCGCTTCCACGGGCCCGGGTGGCGCCGGCGTCGCCGGCTCGGGCGCGACGGGCTGTTGCGCCAGGAGTGGGCCGTCCTGCGGTGCGCTTCGCGAAGGCACGGCGTCGCCGGCGGGACCCCGGCGGGCCGCAGCCGGCTCGTAGTCGTCGAGCGTCGCTCCGTCCCACTCCGTGAGTTTCGGCATGTGCCTTTGAAGGCTCTCGGTGGCGTCGAGCGCGCGGGCAGGGGTGATGGGCGCGACCGCGATGGGCGTCTGGTGCGGTTTTCCCTGAAGGATGCCCGCCACGGTTGCGGCTGGCAGCATTTGCCGCAAAGCGTGGACCGCGAGAGGGTCGGGCGTGCGCCCAGCGGCGATCTGCGCCAGCACGGTGGCCAGCGGGTCGACGGCGGTGCGCGGCGGCTCGACCTTCATTCATGCCGTCTCCGGCGATGCTGAGGGCCGAGCTTCGCCGGTCACGCTTGCGCCAGGCTGGCGCTTTGCGACGCGATGGTGGGGGTCGTGCTGGAACCATGCGACGATGCCGCGAGCATCCGTGTGATGTTCAGGCCCGATACCGGCGGCGAGAAGTAGAAGCCCTGCAGTTCGTCGCATTCCACCGCGCGGAGGAACCGCAGGTGCTCGACCGTTTCCACGCCCTCGGCGGTCACGGTCAGGCCGAGTTCGCGGCCCAGGTGGACGATGGAATGCACGATGATGGCGCTTTCGCCGGTCAGTTCGAGCGTCTGCACGAAGGACCGGTCGATCTTGATCTTGTCGAGCGGAAAACGCCGGAGATAGATCAGGCTGGAGTAGCCGGTGCCGAAATCGTCGAGAGCCAGACGGACGCCCAGCTTGCGCAGCCCGATCATGTTCTGCTCGGCGGTTTCCGAGTCGCCCACCACGACCGTTTCGGTCAGTTCGAGTTCCAGACGGCTCGGCTCGAGACCGGTTTCTTCCAGAATGCGGCTGACGATTTCGGTGAATTCCTTGCGGCGGAACTGAATGGCCGAGACATTGACGGCGACGCGCAGGCCGGGCCAGTTGCGGGCGTCCTCGCAGGCTTTGCGAAGCACCCACTCGCCGAGCGGCGCAATCAGTCCGCGCTCTTCGGCCAGTCCGATGAATTCGTCCGGCGGAATGATTCCCCGGATCGGATGCGGCCAGCGCACCAGCGCCTCCACTCCCGACATGCGCACGCCATCGGCCGACATGATGGGCTGGTAATCGAGACGCAACTGGCCGGCCGCGATCGCAATGGCCAGTTCGTCCTCGTCCGTCTTCCGACGCGTCAGTTCCTCACCCATGTCGGCTTCGAAAAAGGCGAAGCGATTGCGGCCTTCATTCTTGGCGCGATACAGCGCCAGATCGGCCAGGCGCATCAGTTCTTCCCGGTCCAGTCCATTCTCCGGACAGACCGCAATGCCGATCGACACGTTGGCGAAGACCTGCTGGTCGCCGAGGTCGAAGGGCGCCTGCATGGCCTCGAGGATACGGCGGGCGAGGGAGCCGGCATCGCGCGGGTTCGAGATGTCGCCCTGGATGATGGCGAATTCATCGCCGCCGAAGCGGCCGAACCGGTCGCTCTCGCGCAGCACGTCTGTGATGCGCCGCGTGACGGCGACGATCATGCGGTCGCCCGCATCGTGGCCGTAGCGATCGTTGATTTCCTTGAACCGGTCGAGATCGAGATACATCAGCGCGAAGGACACGCCGTATCGCTTGCTGCGGGCGATCTCGCCGTCGAGAAGGCGCGTGAATAGCAGGCGATTGGCGAGCCCCGACAGAAGATCGTGGCCGGCGAGTTCCCACGCATGAGCCTCGCAGGCGGCTATGCCGCGCACGGCGCAGCGCAGGAGATAGCCGCCGAACATGAGAGCGGAGGTCGCGGCCGCGGCCGTGATCAGTTGGGACGTTTCGGGAACGACGCCATGTCTCAACAGAAGCGCCCATCCACTCACGATCGGAATGGTGACCAGAGCCGCGCCGACTCTGTTGCAGGCACGAAGAAAATGGCGCACGTCACGGCTGTCGCTCTGCGACAGAGGCGAATCTGAAAACATGAGAAAACGACTTTCAGGCAGCAATGAAGTTTAGCAATCTAGGTAGATTACCCTACGTCCATTAACGATGCGTGAGAGCGTGTCGGTTCCGTTTCAAATAAGCTTCAGGCCGCGAAAACTGGCGTGACCCTGCCGTCCGACGATGATGTGATCGTGGACTGCAATCCCCATCGGTTTGGAGATGCTGATGATTTCCTGCGTCATGCGAATGTCCGCCGAAGATGGTGTCGGATCGCCCGAGGGGTGATTGTGGACCAGCACGATGGCGGTGGCGCTGAGTTCGAGCGCCCGGCGCACCACTTCGCGCGGATAGACGGGCGTATGGTCGACGGTGCCGGAGCCTTGCACCTCATCGGCGATCAGGCAGTTGCGCTTGTCGAGGAAGAGAATGCGAAACTCTTCTCGGTCGGCGAAGGCCATGGCGGTGCGGCAGTAGCCGATCACGTCCGACCACGATCCTAGAACCGGGCGGTCACGCACGGCGCCTTTGGCGAGGCGTCGGGCCGAAGCCTCGACGATCTTGATGTCGAGCGCGACCGACAGGCCGACGCCATCGATCTCCTGCAGACGCTCCACCGGCGCGCCGAGGACTTCCGCGAACGAGCCGAAGCGGGCGATCAGCGCCTTGGCGACCGGCTTCACGTCCCGCCGCGGCATGGCGCGGAAAAGGATCAGTTCGAGCAGTTCGTAATCGGGCATGCCCCGGTCGCCACCCTCGGCGAAACGTGCTCGCAGGCGGTCGCGGTGGCCCGCGTAATGCGGCTGGGGCTCGCCAGACGTCACGGCGCGCTGGCGGCGCCGTAGGGAGGCTGGTGGAAGCCCGCGGGCGACAGCGTGAAGATCTCGACGCCGTCGTCGGTCACACCCACGGTGTGCTCGAACTGCGCGGTCAGCGAGCGGTCGCGCGTCACGGCGGTCCAGCCGTCGGACAGGACCTTCACGTGGGGCCGTCCGAGATTGATCATCGGCTCGATGGTGAAGAACATGCCGGGTTTGAGCACCACGCCTTCGCCGCGGCGGCCGTAGTGCAGAATGTTGGGCTCGTCGTGAAAGAGACGTCCCAGACCGTGGCCGCAGAATTCGCGCACGACCGAACAACGCTCGGCCTCGGCGAATTCCTGAATGGCGGCGCCGATGTCGCCCGTGGTCGCCCCCGGCCGCACCACCGCGATGCCGCGCATCAGCGACTCGTAGGTGACCTCGACCAGCCGCGCGGCGCGGCGCGGCACGTCGCCGACCAGATACATGCGGCTCGAGTCGCCATGCCAGCCGTCGACGATCAAGGTCACGTCGATGTTGACGACGTCGCCGTCGCGGAGCGGCTTGTGATCGGGAATGCCGTGGCAGACGACATGGTTGATCGAGGTGCAGATCGACTTGCGATATCCGCGATAGCCCAGAGGAGCCGGATAGGCCCCGTGGTCCATGGCGAAGTCGAAGATCAGCTTGTCGAGCGTCTCGGTCGGCACGCCGGGCGCGACGTGCGGCGTGAGCATGTCGAGCGCCTCGGCGGTCAGCCGTCCGGCCTTGCGCATGGCGGCAAAGTCGGCCGGCCCATGCAGCTTGATCTGGCCGGTCTTCCGGCTCGGCGCCAGGGCCGCATCCACGAATGTCATCGGTCGTCCATAATGGGTGTCGGAGGATCTGTCACGGAATCTAAGCAAGTTCGTCGCGTCCGCAAGCCCAATGACAGTGCATTCAAGCCGCCAGGTCGCTCCGGAGCGCTGGCATCCCGGCCGCGCGGCATGGTAGAAACTGAAGCGGACAGGCCGGATCAACCGGTTGACGCTCCTGGGGGTTCTTCGCGCCGAGGGGCGGCGGTCGGGGCTGCGGACAGGCGATGCTGAGATCGATACAAAACGACCTGACATCTTTCGGCCGGTATGCCCCCAAGGGGATGACCGCCGGAATTCTGGATTTGACCCGGCGTTGCCCACACAGCTGGGCCGGCGCGCGGCGGGCCTTCATCCTGCGCGGGCTTGCCGTCAAGGCTCTTGCCGGTCGGCCGCTCGACGTCGAGGCGCTTGGCGCCAAGATGCGGCTCTACCCTTACAACAACACCTGCGAAAAGCGCATCTTGTTCACGCCGCAATTCTTTGACCCGGAAGAGCTTTCTCTGGTCGAGGCGCATTTGCGCGACGACACGATCTTCGTCGACGTCGGAGCCAATATCGGCGGCTACACACTGTTCGCCGCGAGCCGGGCAGGGCAGCGCGCCCGCATTCTGGCCGTGGAGCCCAACCCCATCGTGTTCGAGCGGCTTATCTACAATATCCGCCAAAACCCGTTTGGCTCGGTCAAGGCGATTGATTGCGCGATCGCCGACCGGGACGGGGAGATCACGCTGTTCCTCGATCCGGCGAACCAGGGCGAGACGTCGATCCGGATCAGCGATTCGGGGGGCGATTATCTGAGGGTGCCTTCGAAGTCCCTGAAGAACGTCCTGTCCGAGGAGGACTATCCGCGCGTCGACATTCTCAAGATCGACGTCGAAGGGGCGGAAGACGTGGTCCTCGAACCGTTTTTCCGCGAGGCTCCGCGCAGCCTCTGGCCGCGGCTCCTGATCTGCGCCCATTCGCAGGCGCGCTGGTCGTCCGATCTCAACCGGCAGCTTCTGGACTACGGGTATCGGGAGGTCCTTCGCACGCGCAACAACATCGCCTGGGAACTGGCCTAGCCGGTCCCCGCGTCGCCGCGCGACCTTTTGGGACGTTGCGGCGTTGACCCGTCTCCGCCAGCCGGTCCCGACCGGGACCCATGAGGAGATTGCTCATGCCGCAGATCAGCGAAACGTCCGCTTATTGCACCCAGATCACCACGATGGACCTCGATCCGAAGGATTGCGACGAGGTTCTGTCGCTGATGCGCGAACGCGCGGCCTTCATGGCGAAACAGCCGGGCTTCGTCTCGGTCAGCCTTCACAGGTCCAAGGATGGGGCCAAAATCGTCAATTACGTCCAATGGGCCAACGCCGAGCAGCTTTCGGCTGCCCATCGCATGCCCGAATTCCGGGACAAGTGGCCGCGGATCGGCGAATTGACCCGTTCGGCCGAGCCGGCGATCTACGAGGTCGTTCACATCAGCGCGCACGGATGAGCAGCGTTCGCGCTTTTTGCTTGCGTGCGCCGTCTCCCTGTTCCTAAACCGGAGCCGGGAGTTTCTTTCATGACCGATACGACGCCAGAGACGTTCGCAGGCACAGAGACGGAGATCACGGCCGCCATTCTGGTGATCGGAGACGAGATCCTGTCCGGACGGACCAAGGACAAGAATATCGGCTACATCGCCGATTATCTGACCAACATCGGCATCGACCTGCGCGAGGTGCGTATCGTGCCGGACGTCGAGGACGAGATCGTCTCCGCGCTGAACGCCATGCGGGTGCGTTACACTTATGTGTTCACGACCGGCGGTATCGGTCCGACGCACGACGACATCACGGCGGATGCCGTCGCCAAGGCCTTTGGAGTCGAGCTCTACGAGGATGAGCGCATCATCGCGGCCATGCTGGAGCGCATGAAGCCGGAAGATCTCAACGCCGCCCGCCGTCGGATGGCGCGGGTGCCGACCGGCGGCGATCTGGTGCTCAATTCGGTCAGCCGTGTCCCGGGCTTCCGGATCGGCAACGTCATCGTCATGGCGGGCGTGCCGATGATCATGCAGTCCATGCTCGATCACGTCGCCCCGACGCTGCAGACGGGCGTCCGGCTGACGATGGAGTCGATCGAGGCGGAGGTTCCGGAAGGCGCTTATGCGGCTGGCCTTTCCGAGGTGGCGCAGGCGCATCCCGGCCTGTCGATCGGTTCCTATCCGTCTTATGTGGACGGCAAGTTCAAGAACCAGATCGTGGTGCGCGGACGCGATCCGGAAGAGGTGGCGATCGGCGTGCGGAAGATCGAGGCCATGCTTGTTCCGCTTCGCGCTGCCCGCAACGTCGGCTAGGGCCCGGGCACGCTTCGTCCACAGACAGCTGCGATTCCGCTCGCGCGGGCGCGTCGGGCTTGCTAAGCGAGGCGACTGCCTCCCAGCCCCCGAGAGCGCCATGTCCGATCCGCACGCCCAGAAAGCATTTCCCGTCTCCTGGGACCAGTTCCACCGCGATGCGCGCGCCCTGGCGTGGCGGCTGGCGGGAGCCGGGCCGTTCGAGGCGATCGTGTGCATCACCCGGGGAGGTCTCGTGCCCGCCGCGATCGTGGCGCGCGAACTGGGCACCCGGATCATCGAGACCGTCTGCATCGCCAGCTACCACGAGTACCGCACCCAGGGCGGCCTGCAGGTGCTCAAGACGATCTCGCCCGAGGTGGTGAAGCTCGGCGACGGCAAGGGTGTGCTGGTGATCGACGACCTGGTGGACACCGGCTCCACGGCCCGTGTCGTGCGCGAGATGCTGCCGCATGCGCATTTCGCCACGGTCTATGCCAAGCCGCTGGGCCGGCCTCTGGTCGACACGTTCGTCACCGAGGTGTCGCAGGACACCTGGATCTACTTTCCATGGGACATGGGGCTGGCCTTCCAGCCGCCGATCGCCAAAAGCGAGCAGGGCTAGCGCGCATCGAGCCGTTGCGACCGGGATGCGACCACGCGCTCCCTGTTCACGGGGATGAGCCGGGCGCTAGATACGTGCGAGGAGCACGCCATGATCGACCGACCACCGCCCCGCATCGTCGAGCGCCCTCCAGCCCCCGGTGTTCTGGCGGGCGTCGACGAGGCCATGATCGTTCGGCTCGTGCATGGATTCTATGAGCGGATCCGGGCCGATGCGGTGCTGGGGCCGATCTTTTCAAGCCAGATTTCGGACTGGGAACCGCATCTCGCCAAAATGGTGGATTTCTGGTCGTCGGTCGTGCTGATGACAAAACGCTACGATGGCCGGCCCGTGCCAGCGCACGTGAAGATTCCGGGGCTTGACCGCGAACACTTCACCCATTGGTTGAAGATCTTCGAAACCACGGCGCGCGAGTTGTGCCCTCCCGCGGCCGCCGAACTCTTCATAGACCGGGCGCATCGCATCGCCCAGTCGCTGCAATTGTCGCTCGATTTCCACCGGGGCGTCCTGCCGCCGCTGAAGGCGCCGATCAGGGCCGGCTGAGCGTCTGGCGGGTCGGCAGGCGGCTGGGCTCCCCGCGTCCGACGATCCACGAGAGGACGGTGGCCAGCCCGAGCGCCAGGGCGCATCCGATTGCCCAGATGACGATCACGATCGTGCCGCCGGCGACGCCCGCGACATTGGCGAGCCAGGACAGCCATTCGACCGTCTCGGGGTGCATCGTCACCATGTCCGAGTTGCGGGCCGCGACCTGTCCGGCCCATTCGACGAGGCTGTGGCTGGCCCAGGCCAGGAGCGACCACAGCGCCAGCATGAACCAGGTTCCACCCCAGATGAGCTTGCGCATGGCTCAGGCTCCGCCACGCGTGTCGAGGGGCGCCAGGATCTCGGGTTCTCCCGCGCGGCGATCCAGATGTTCGCGCAGCAGCGCCATGTTCTTCAGGTTGGCCCGGTAGAAGGCATCGCCGACCCAGCCGACGACCGGCACGGCGCTGATCACGAAGTCCACGCCGAGATGGCCCAGCATGCGCGCGAGCGTCGACGAGGGGACGCCGAGCCGGCGCGCTTCCCAGATCAGATAGGCTGACAGCGCTTTAGCGGTGACGAGACCGAAGCCCGGAATGACGTTCAGCAGGGCGTCCGCACCGAACCGGATGTTGGTGCCCGGAATGGCGACGGCGCTGTCGAGCAGCCGCGCCAACGCGTCCAGGCGCTTGCGGCTGGCGTCGAGGCTCGCGCTCTGTTGGTCGTAGCGCGGCGTGCGCTGGGCGAAGTTCATGCGATCGGCGGCGGCTGTGGGCAAGAAAACCTCCCAAGTGCAGGACGCGGCTGCGTCCGTCAGGTGGAAGAGTCCGACATCGCGGGCTCGGAAGCGCCGCCAGAGGGGCCCGGACCCCGATGCCCTGAAAATGGTGCGCCGCTCGTCGCGTACAAGGGTTACGCCCTGGTTCATCGCCAGTTCATCGGCCATGTGGCTTCCTCCGCCGAACATCGAGCTCCCGAGTGGGCCGATTGAAGGAGGTCGCGATGGGCGTTTATCAGTTTCAGCTGGCTCTCAGGCTTGGCGAAGTGGTGGTTCAGCGCGTCTACGAGGAGCGCATCGAGGCTCGGACCGAGACCGACGCGATTGCGCTCGCGCATCATTCCATGACGCGAGCGCCGACCTGGGAGCGGTCGAATTTCGCCGTCCTGCTCAACGACCGCAGCGAAGTGGTCTGGAGCAAGGCGACCCCCGAGAGTTGAGACGATCAGCAAAACAATTGGAAAACACAATGTTAGCCAAGACTTTGCAGTTGTCCTAGGAACTGCCGAGTCCAAGGTCTGCTTCATGGGTCGTTAAGGGCTGGCCTCTAAAGCTTTGCCGTAGTTTGTGGCAGAGCTTTAGTCAAAATGATCAATCAGAACATGAAGTTGGCGAATGCCTGCGGAGATGATGCGCCGCGAGCTGCGGCCTGTCGGCGCGGCCGAAAGGCGCAAAGCTTCCGCCTCTCCGAAAGCGGAAACGTCGCGCTCATGTTCGGGATCGCGTTTCTCCCAATGATGGTCCTGGCCGGATCGGCGCTCGATTACGCCCAGGCCACCAAGCGCAAAGTCGAGATCCAGAATGCGCTGGACGCGACCGTGTTGGCTGTGACGCAGCAAGCCCGCTACATGAACAGCACCCAGTTGGCGACCTACGCGGATGCCCAGTTTCAGGCAAACATGGGACGCGACACGACCGCCAAGCTATACGGGGCGCCGAGCGTGTCTTCCGACTTTCGGAGCGTCTGCGTCACGGCACGCGACAACAGTCAGAACTCGGTCATGAAGCTGGTGAACATGCCGGTGACGCCGGTCGCCGCGACCGCCTGCGCGCAGACGCAGAACAATTTCTACGAGATCACGCTGGTGCTGGACAATTCCGGCTCGATGAACAATTCGGCCGGAGGGAAGACCAAGCTGCAAGCGCTTCAGGACGCAGCCAAGGCCATGGTGACGGCCATGAACCCGGCGGGCATTCCGCAGCCGCAGGCAGCTTTCTCGATCGTGCCGTTCGGCGCCGCGGTCAACATCGGATCGGGCAACGCCAATGCGAGTTTCATGGACAAACTCGGCAAGTCGTCGATCCACTGGCAGAACTTCCAGCTTCCCTCGACGGCGCCGTGGCTGCCGGCGTCGAAGTTCGACCTGTTCACCGGCATCTCCACGACCTGGGGCGGATGCGTCGAGGAGCGTCCCGCGCCCTACATGACCACCGACACCGTCGCGAGTTCGTCCGTACCCGACACGTTGTTCGTGCCCATGCTGTACCCGGACGAGAACGACACAGCCAATGGTTCGATCAACAAATACCTGACCGACACCGGCGGCACGTGCCAGAACAACGACGCCTACAACAAGGCGGACACGCCGGGCCATTCGCTCAACATTGGCAGCATCGGCACGGGCGACGGCCAGACGAAGGTCTGCAAATACAAGAACCAGGCTATGGTCTCCACGGCCGTGACGGCGCTGGGAAGCGGTTTCATGTCGGGGCCGAACCTGCTGTGCACCACCAAGTCGCTGCAGCAGCTCAGCACGGACATGACCGTCGTGAACGCCACGATCCAGAACAATCTGGTGGCGCACGGCGACACGAACGCCATGGCCGGATTGATGTGGGGCTGGCGGACTCTGTCGCCGAACGGACCCTTCAACGTGCACGGCAATTCTTCCGTGGGTTACCAGGACGCGCGCGGATACGGGGCCAAGACGAACGACGGGCGCAACGTCATCAAGGTCATGGTGCTGATGAGCGACGGCAAGAACAATTGGGCGGCCAGCTCCGCCAACGTCAACGGCGGCATCTTCAACGCGTTCGGTTACATGAAGAACAAGCGTCTCGGGTCCAATACGACGTCGAGCAATTCGCGCACCTTGATGGACGCCAAGACGCTGGAGGCTTGCACCAACATCAAGGCGGCGGGGATCCAGCTCTTCACGGTGGGCTTCTCGACGCCCACCGATCCGATCGACGCCACGGGTCTGGGCGTTCTGCAGACTTGCGCCTCCTCGACGGATTCCGCTTTCACGGCGGGCGACGGCACGCAGATCGTCACGGCCTTCCAGGAGATCGCCAAGGCAATCACGCGGCTGCGTATTTCCAACTAATCGATCAGATACCGATGTCAGCTGGTTTCGCCGCCGGGGCAGGGGGCTTCGGCTTGCTCGACTGGGCTTTCGAAAGTTCGGCGCGGAAGGTGACGATGTCGGCGATCATCTCTTTCTTCTGACGGTCGAGCCGCTGCGTCACGAGCCTCTCGACCGTCTCGCGCGACGCGCCGAACATGGCGATCCCGAGACTCACGAACTTCTTTTCGGCTTCGGCGCATTTGGTGACGACCACCTGCGCGAGAATCTCAGCGCTCTCGTTGGAATAAGGGACGAGCTGCTTCATCTGATCGCGCATGCAGGCGACGTGGACGCCGGCGGCCTCGTTGATCAACCGGTTTCGCTCCGCCTGCACCTCGGGGCTCAGCGGCGGTGCGGCGGGCGCCGGCGCCGGCGGGGCAGCCGCGACTCCCGGCTGGTCGCCTTCCTGGCGAACGCAGTCGACCAGAGCGGGCAGCAGCCGCGACGTGTCGTCCAGCTTGAACGTGTAGCGGTTGCCCTCCGCGTATGCCTGCATGCCACTGGCCGCCCGGAAGGCGCGGATGAGCGCCGAATTGACCGGCATGGGCACGACCGCGAAGGTCGAGGATTGAGCCGTTCCGGTCACCTGGACGGGGCCGCGGCCGTCGAACGTCAGGGCAATGGGAATGCTCTGGCCCGGCGTCATCCGCCAGGCTTTGTGGCTGAATCCGAGCTTCCACTGCATCTGGTGGTCGACGACGACGAAGAACGTGATGCCGCTGACGTAGGAAGCCCAAGCGCCGCAATGGGTGAAGCGGCCGGTCGTGTCGTTGGTGAAGGAGCCGCCGGTCCAGTTGCCAACCTTCAACTTGCGAATCGGTCCCTTGGCGGCGGCAGGAGTCGCCAGACAGGCGACGATCGCGGCCGCGAGACTGATCCGCATTGCCTTCAGCATGCCGTCTTACCTCCAGATTCATCAATGAAAGCACAGGATCGCGCGCAATTTGCCGGGCGTAAAGCCCGGAGGTCGTCCGGGGCTCGACTTGGTCAACGGCCCTGCGATGCGGGACCTTGCGAAACCGCCTAGGCAGCCAGCCGCGGTTTGGGTAGGACGTGAAGCTCGAACGCGCCGGCCCCTTGGCGAAACTGGTAAACGCAGTCGACTTAAAATCGACCGCCTCACGGCTTGCGGGTTCGACCCCCGCAGGGGCCACCATTCTGCAGCGGCTTCATCTGGCATCCATCTGGGCGAAGTGCAGCAGCACGCCCGCCGGGTCGATGACATGGGTGACGAGCGCGCCGTAATCCTCGCGCTTGGGCGCATGGACGCGAACCTCGTCGAAGCCGCCCTCCTGTTTCACGCGCGTCGCGATGTCATGCCAGGCTTGTGCATCATCCACCACGAGGTGAATCATCAGGTTCTCGGCGAACGGCTTTTCGTAAAAGTTCTGAACGAAAAGACGCGCCGCTCCCATTTCGAGAAGCGAGATCCCATCATCCCGATAGAGGGTTTTCCATCCCATGCGCGCGTAGAAATCGAGCGAGCGCGCGTAATCTCGCGCCGGGAGGAAAGGTCTCTGGTCGAGGATCGTTGCCATGGGTTCCAGCTTCCCCTCCGCTTGTGCGAGAGCGGCGATGAGTTAGTCTGACCTCAGAATAAAAGAATTTTGGGGAGGAAAGCCATGGCCAGCGCCGTTCGCGCCGCGCTTCGTGCAGGCATTCACGCCGTGCTTCGCATCGGCATCGCGGTCGCCGTGGTCGCCATGGCCGCTCCGCAGCCATCGGCCGCCGCCGAGGAGGGCTTCTACAAGGGCAAGCGACTCTCCGTCCTGATCAATTATGCGGCCGGTGGCCCCACCGACATTGAAGGACGGCTGTTCGCCCGCTATCTCGCGCGCCACATCGACGGCCAGCCTGCCATTCTGGTTCAGAACATGGATGGGGCGGGCGGGCTCGTGGGCACCAATTACCTCGGCGAAATCGCGCCGAAAGACGGCACCATGATCGGTTATCTGAGCGGCGCGACCTGGCGCTACATCAACGATCGCTCGCCGCGGCGCGTGGATTTCAAGTCTTTCGAGTTTCTCGCCTATCAGCCCGGTACGACCGTCTATTTCGCCCGCGCGGACATCAAGCCTGGCTTGCGCGATGCGACGGACATCGCCAAGGCCGAGGGCCTGATTTCGGGCGGGCTCGGGGCTGACAACGCCAAGGACCTGCTGCTGCGGCTGACGCTCGACATGCTGGGCGTGAAATTCAAATACGTGACCGGTTACCGCGGCAGCCAGGCGGCGCGGCTGGCGCTGCAGCAGAACGAGATCAACTTCTACGCGGAGTCGCCGCCGAGCTATCGTGGTCTGATCGAACCGACGCTGGTCAAATCCGGCGAAGTCATCCCGATTTTCTACGACCCGAGCTATGACGGCGAGACCTTCCGCACGCCCAAGCAGATGGAAGGTGTCGACATGCTGTCGTTCCCGCAGCTCTACGAGAGGATCAAGGGCCGGCCTCCCGCCGGAGAATTGTGGGACGTTTATCGCGCCATCATCGCGGTCAATGGCGCGATGCAGCGGCTGATCGTCCTGCCGCCCGGAGCTCCGCCCGAAGCCGTACAGGCCCTGTCGGCTGCGATCGAACGATTGAACAACGACAAGGAATATGCCGAGGAGGGCGAACGGCTGCTGGGTTACGTCCCCGAGTTCATCGTCGGGCCCGAGGTCAACGGCCGGGTGCGAAAGCAATTGTCGATTTCGCCGGGGACGCGGGAATTCCTGGAGGCATATGTGAAAACCGCGCCGCGCTGATCTGCGGATCAGTCGTCGTCGTGCGAGGCAATGTCGCGATAATAGTTCGAGACGCGCTCGAACCAGAGATGGCGGGCCTGAAGGTGGGGAACGTCGCTTCCGCGCAGCGGCAATTGCAGCGATGTGACGAGTTCGGCGATTTCCCGCCGGGCCGACTTTTGCGAGGTGGAAAGCGTCTGGTTCTTCAGACCTTCCTCGATCGGGTCCAACGCGGTCAGGCCGATCGGGAACAATTCGCGGAAGATCACCCGGTCGTGCAGGCCTTCCGCGGGCCTGAACTGCAATTCCGAGGCGAGACGCGAAATCGATCGTTCGATCTGTTTCGCATTGTTCGACTTGAGCGACGCCAACCGGTTGCGCAGCAACACCCAGTCGATGATCCCGCCATCGACGAGACGTCTTCGTCGGCGGGCTTCGAGGACGAGATCCGCATAGTGCGCGATGGCGCCACGCTGGCTGCGGTCGTGATGGACGCGCGAGAACACGTCAACGTCGATGTAGGATTCGTTCACCGGCGAGACCAGTGTGTCGGCCAGCGAATGGGCGAGACGCATGAGATAGGAATCGCTCGCCGGCGTGTCGATGACGACGAATTCATAGGCATGTTCGACCTGCGAGATCGCTTCCGCGAAAGCGGCGAATTCGTGCGTTTCGTTGTCCTGGATGCTCGCCGAAGCGCCGCGTTCGAGCGCGTGATGGAAAGGCATTTCGACCGGCCATTGCGCGCCGTCGGCGAAGGAATGGCGATTTTCAAGAAAGCGCGTCAGGGTTTTCTGTCGCGTGTCGAGGTCGATCGACGCGACTCTGTATCCCGCCTTCAGCAGAGCCACGGTAAGATGGATCGATACGGTGGACTTGCCCGTGCCGCCCTTTTCGTTGCCGACGACGATCACGTGCGCACTGCGCAGTTCCGGTTCGTCGCGGCCGAATTGACCACTGAAAGAATTGCCGGGTGCCATGTTCGCCCGCCGCCTTCACCCACTCCATGCGTGCGGAACACTCTTCCCGACGCTCACAACCATTGATGTGTACGCAGACTCGCGCCGCGTGAATCATCTCTACGCACGATAAGCGTAGAGCCAGTCCAGGCGCGACATCATCTTTTCGACTCCCATCGCCCGCATCGCGAGATCGCGAGCGAAGGCGGCGGGGCCGGGGAGGTGATAGAGCACGCCCTGGTTCCTCGAGGCGCGCTGGACGCGGGCGGCGCGCGGGACGCGCGATTGTTCATAGGCGGCCAGCGCTGCCGCAATCTCGCGCCTTTGTCCGGTTTCGTCCGGAGCGAGAACCGAACCGAGCGCAGCCGCATCCTCGATCGCCTGCGCGGCGCCCTGCGCGAAGAACGGCAGCATCGGATGCGCGGCATCGCCCAAGAGCGCGACTCGATCGACGCTCCAGCGTGAAACGGGATTGCGGTCGAAGAGTGGCCAGCGCCGCCATTCGCGCGCCGAGGCGACGAGCCGGCGTGCATCCCGGTCCCATCCGGAAAAACGCTGCTGGATCTGCGACGCGTCACCTGGCTCGGACCAGAAGTCGCGACGCTTGCCGCCGCGCCAGTCCTCATCCGTGATGGCCACCAGATTGACGAGCGCACCTTCCCGCAGCGGGTAATGCACCAGGTGGGCGCGCGAGCTCAGCCAGAGGCTCGTCTCCAGCCGCAGGGCGAAGTCGGGCGCCTCGGTTCCGGGCACGAGGGCGCGCCACGCGGTGCGTCCGGAATATTGCGGCCGGTCCGCCGGGCCCAGGGCGAGCCGGTCTCGAATCATCGAATGCGCCCCGTCGGCGCCGACCAGGACATCGGCCTCGACCTGTTCCTGCCGGTGGTCCTTCAAGATCGCCACCGACACGCGCGAGGGCGATGCGACGAAGCCCGTGACGGTGCATCCGGTGCGAAGCGCGACGCGAGGTTCCGCCTGCACGCGCGCGACGAGCGCAGCCTGCAGGTCGGCGCGATGAACCACCAGGGACGGTGCGCCCCAGCGCAGTTCCGCGACCGGACCCAGTGGCATGCGGACGATGTCGTGGCCGGAGCGCGCGCTGCGGATGCGGAGCCGGTCGGGCGCGACCGCGAGACCCGCAAGTTTGTCGAGGATGCCGAAGCTCGCGAGTATGCCGCTTGCGTTCGGGGAGAGTTGCAGTCCGGCTCCGGCCTCGACGAGCGCGGGAGCCTGTTCGAGCAAGGTCACGTCCACCCCGGCCCTGGCGAGGGCGAGCGCCGCGGTCAAGCCGCCGATGCCGGCTCCGGAGACGATCGCATGACGGGACGTGCTCACCAAGAGATCAGGCGGCACGCTCCGACTTGAACTCGCAGGCTGCCGGATCGGCATGGCCATGGAGCGCTTCGTCGTAGCGAAAGAGGGTCGAGCAATAGGGACAGACGGCCTCGGCCTCATCGCCCATGTCGATGAAGATGTGCGGATGGTCGAACGGCGGCAGGGCGCCGATGCACATGAATTCCTTCGCGCCGACGCGGACGACCGGAACGCCGGGCTGATTGTGGAAATGCGGCGTGGGATGATCGGCCATCGAAACGATCCTGACTGGTGCGAACGCGGCGCAACATAAGCGAGCGCCGTCGTTTTGGGTAGAGTCAAATGGACGCGAGGCTTCACCCCAAGGGTGGCTTTCGGTATGGTCGCGCCGCTTTTCCCCGAGCCGACCAGCCCCTGGATCTTCATGCAGAGCTTTTCTTCCGACGGCGTCCGCATCGCCTTCATCGACCAAGCGCCGACCGGCCCCGACCTGGAAAGGCCGATCCTGCTGATCCACGGCTTTGGCTCGACCCATGCGGTCAACTGGCTGAATACGCTTTGGGTCAAGACCCTCACGCATGCCGGCCGCCGGGTCATCGCGTTGGACAATCGCGGCCATGGGCAGAGCGAGAAGCTCTACGATCCCGCGCTCTACGACACGCGCATCATGGCCGAGGATGCGCGCCGCCTGCTCGATCATCTCGGCATCGCGCAGGCCGACGTCATGGGCTATTCCATGGGGGCGCGGATCACCGCCTATCTGGCGCTGGCTCACCCAAAACGCGTCCGGTCGGCCGTTCTCGGTGGGCTGGGGCATCATCTCATCGCCGGCGTCGGACTGCCGATCGGCATTGCGGACGCCATGGAGGCTCCGTCGCTGGACAGCCTCACGGACCCGATGCAACGCATGTTCCGGGCTTTTGCAGAGCAGACGAAAAGCGATCTACGGGCGCTCGCGGCCTGCATTCGCGGGTCCCGGCAGACCCTGAGCGAGGCCGAGGCGGCTGCCATCCGCGTGCCGGTGCTGGTCGCGGTCGGCACCAAGGATCCGGTCGCCGGAGACGCGCACAAGCTGGCGGCCATGATTCCCGGTGCGGAAGCCCTCGACATTCCGGGGAGGGATCACAATCTGGCGGTGGGCGACAGGACCTACAAGGAAGGAACCCTCGCGTTTCTCTCGAGGTTGGGGTGACTCCCGCCACCGGCGCAGGCTCGCGCCGGAACCGCCTGTCGTGTTATGAAGGGCCGCAGAGGAGTTGCTTCATGGCTCAGGCAAAGTCCGCCGAGATCGTCGAGTTGAGCGCAGTCGACCCGATTTTCGCCCGCATGCGGACGGAAGCCGAAGAGGCGGTGCGCCGCGAGCCGGAACTCGCGGGCTTCATTCAGTCGACCATCCTCGACCATGACTCGTTCGAGAGCATCGTGGCGCATCGGGTTGCGACGCGACTCGGTCATCGCGCCTTGTCGGGTGACCTGATCGGGCATCATTATCGTGAGGCGATGGTGGCCGACCCGTCGATCACGGAAGCCATCCGGGCCGATCTGCTGGCCGTCGCGGACCGCGATCCCGCGTGCACGCGGTTGATCGAACCCGTTCTGTATTTCAAGGGCTTCCACGCGATCCAGACGCACAGGCTGGCGCACTGGATGTGGAGCCAGGGACGCAAGGATTTCGCGCTCTACCTGCAGAGCCGTTCGTCCGAGGTGTTCCAGACGGACGTGCATCCGGCGGCGCGCATCGGCAAGGGCATTTTCCTCGACCACGCGACGGGACTCGTCGTCGGCTCGACGGCGGTGATCGAGGACAACGTCTCGCTGCTGCAGGACGTGACGCTCGGCGGCACCGGCAAGGAGCGCGGCGACCGGCACCCCAAGATTCGTCACGGCGTGCTGATCGGCGCCGGCGCGAAAATTTTGGGCAATATCGAAGTGGGCCATTGCGCACGCGTCGCAGCGGGGTCGGTCGTGCTCGCCGCTGTGCCGCACAACAAGACCGTGGCGGGCGTGCCCGCACGCGTCGTCGGTGAGGCCGGTTGCGCCGAGCCCGCGCGCAGCATGGACCAGATTCTGGCGGACAAATTCGAGAGCTGAGATCGGCTCTCCATTGACCCGGTCGCCTTGCGGCAGCCGGTCTTTTCTGGCAAAGGCTGCGTCCCGCGCGACGGGTCCGGGGGACATCGGAGATGGCATTGGACAAGACCGAATTGCGTAAACTGCAGGCTTTCCTGCGCAAGTCCTTCGACAATGATTCCCTCAAGGTCGCGCTGAATCCGCGCGACATCGAGAGTGCGGACGTGCATCTGGGCGAGCGCAAGATCGGCAGCATCGCGGTCGATGACGAGGACGGCGACCGCTCCTTCGCGTTCGAGATGAAGATCCCGGTGGGTCGCGAGGTTCTGCAGGATTACCTCCGCAAGGCTTTCGAGAGCGAGCAGCTCAAGATCGTGCCGCGCGCGAAAAAGACCGACTCCGTCGAGCTCAACAACGGGCCGGACTTCCTCGGGGTGATTTCGGCCGACGATCCGAAGGGCCGCAGCTTCACGCTCCAGATGGCGATTCTCGACATCGATCTCGACGATTTCTGAGCGCGTCGCCGATCATCTTTCCGGAGGTTAGGCATGCCGATCTATGCGCTGGGCTCCGACACGCCCGACCTCCCGGCTCCGGGCCGGTTCTGGGTCGCGCCCGACGCGGTGCTGATCGGTCGCGTGCGGCTTCACGAGGACGCAGGAATCTGGTTCGGCTGCGTGCTGCGCGGCGACAACGAATGGATCACCATCGGGCCGCGCTCGAACGTGCAGGAAGGAACGGTGATGCACACCGATCCGGGCGCTCCGCTCGAGGTCGGCGCCGATTGCACGATCGGACATCGCGCCATCCTGCATGGCTGCATCATTGGCGACAACACGTTGATCGGCATGGGTGCGACGGTTCTCAACCGCTCGCGGATCGGACGAAACTGCCTGGTGGGAGCCAATGCGCTGATCACCGAGGACAAGGAGTTTCCGGACAATTCGCTGATCGTCGGCAGTCCCGCCAGGGTGGTGCGGACGCTCGATGCGGACGCGGTGACGCGGCTGACGAATTCGGCGACGCGCTATGTGGCGAACTGGAAGCGCTTCGCGCAGGACTTGAAGCGCGTCGACTAATCCTCAGAAGACGATGGGGTCCTTCGGGTCGCTGCGCGTCAGCACGGTCATGAACTCGATGGCGAATCCGCCGTCGAAATGGCGCACGACCCGGCCCGGCGTTTTTCCGACCACGAGACGCGTCCCGATCGGCAGCTGCTCTTTCTCCTGAATGGCGATGCCCGACAGCGAGATGTCGATGATCCGGGATGAAAATTCGCGGCCGGTGGAAAGGCGCAGGATGGCGCGTCGGTTGCCGACGGTCTCGCGCTCATGTCGGCGATCCTCGGGCATGCCGAGAGCGGCGCGGTTGATCAACCAGGTGAGCTGATCGGCGATCTTGTCGCGTTTCGATACCGGCACGTTGAGCGCCATCGCGAAGCCGTTGTCGAGCTTGCGCGTGATGTGGCCCTCGATGCGGCCGAGCTGATCCAGATAGACGACGACCCGCTCGCCGAGTTCGCCGTGCGTCGGCGCGAAAAGCGCCAGGCCGCCTGGCGACATGTTGCGGGTCTGGCACGGGTATTCATGACGGTCGGACAGCATGTAGCGTCCCAGCAGGGCAACATCGACGCGATTGTGGCGTCGGCGCTCGTCCGCACTGGAGCGGAAGCGCGAGAACACATTGGTTCGTAATGCTCCCTGGCTCTTCATGGCACATCCTAATTTCCTGGATTGCCAAGCTTACCGCTCCGGACGTTAAGGGCGGCTTACCGGAACGGCTTGAGCCTTCGGAAAATCGCTCAGATGCGGGAAAGCACGCGGATGGTCGAGCGCGGCTGCTCGCGAGTCGCGGGCGAAACGCCTTGAGCGCCCGTCCATGCGAGGGGGGCGAGGGGCATGAGGCCCGCCCAACGCGGCGTCGGGTCGACCGAAAGGACGCAGAGCGCCCGCGCGGCCGCGACATCGAGGTGCCGGAACGGCAGGATCAGCAATTCCATGGCGACGGGGTCGCGATCGAGGGGTGCGACCAGGAGCGATTCGCAGGACGGCGCCTCGGCGACGCACGCGGCTTCGATCCAGTCGATGGCTTCGGCGCGGTCGCGCAGCCGCCACAGAGAGACGAACGAGGAGCCGCGCAATTCGCGGCCGAAGAGCGCGCTGACGCCCGAACCGGCAACCCGGATGGGCGCTCCGGTGGCGACGTCCGTGTCGATCATGACGATCCAGTCCAGCGAATCGCGAACTGCCAGAGGATCGAAGTCGCGACGATCCGGCAGGGCCGCCGCACCACGCAGGCGGTCCCAATAGGCAAAGACGTCTCGGCTCGTCTGGTGTTTCATTTCGGGACGCTTGTGGCTCCACGGCGCAAATCTGTGCCGAACGGGAACATCCGGCGTGGGTAACGGGGTCTTCCCGTGTCCTGCTGCGAGCGCCGTGCCATTTGAAAGACGTGAGCCATCATCGAGGTTTAGCGACGCGTTAGCGGCAGCGCTAACGGATTCCGGATTATTAGGGCTAACCCTCTGTGTACGCTGTGGATTGAAGCATTCGATCGATTTGCGCCGCAGTGTCGCCGCAACTCTCCTGCGCTGCTTCGCGCCTTGCGCTTTGACGGGCGATGTCTAATTCATGCCTCGTCATCCATCGCGGCCATGCCGCAGAGCGGCCGGGGTCAGCAGTGCGACAGGTCAGACGCGAGCGCATCTTCAACCTTCCGGGCGTCGTGCTGGCGATGATTCTCGGCATGGGGCTCGTGCACGCGGTCCGCACCTATCTGCTGGGCGACCAGCAGGATGGCGAAATACTCGCTCTGATGGCCTTCGTGCCGGCGCGCATCACCGCGCAATTCGATCCCGCGGGAGTGGCGGCGGCTTTCCGCCTGCTGGCGCTGCAGGGCGGGTCTGAAATCGAGTTCGCCCGGTATTTCTTCGGCGATGGCACATCCCAACCCTGGACGGTCCTGACCTATTCGATCCTGCACGCCGACTGGATGCATTTCGGCATCAATTCGGTCTGGCTTGCGGCCTTCGGGGCGCCCGTCGCGCGGCGATTCGGGACGCTGCGTTTCGTCTTTCTCGTCGTGCTGACAGCCCTCGCGGGAGCCTTGGCGCATTATGTTTTTCATCGCTTCGATGCGACGCCGGTGATCGGCGCGTCGGCTGCCGTGTCCGGCGTGATGGCGGCCAGCATCCGCTTCGTGTTCCAGCCGGGCGCGCCGCTGGGCCAGAGCCTGCGTCTGGGTCCCGATGAGAACGCTGCCTATCGCCAGCCGGCCTTGCCGTTGTCGCGGGTGGTTCGCGACCGTCGTGCGCTCACCTTCATCATCTTCTGGTTTGCCATGAACCTGATCTTCGGCATTGGCGCGCAGCCGCTGGGCCTCACGGATTCCGGCGTCGCCTGGGAAGCGCATCTCGGTGGCTTCCTGGCGGGACTGCTCTGTTTTTCCTGGCTGGATCCGCCGGTTCGAGGCGAGGAAGCGCTCTACAGCACTGACGAATTCGACGGTCAGTCCTTCGAAAGGCGCAGCTGAAAAGCCGTAGTGGCACCTTGCAGCAGCCAGATTTCGCGCTCATCCTATGAGAAACGCACAGGCGGCTCACCGCCAGGCGGAGGATGAAACCATGACGGTCTCGCGCATTCTCGCAAAAAAGGGTCGTGACGTGATCACGACCGAGCCACATCGCACGCTCCGCGAGGTGGCTCAGCTTCTGTCCGACAAGGGCATCGGCGCGCTCGTCGTCACGGGCAGCGACCGCGAAGTCCTCGGCATCGTTTCGGAGCGCGACGTCGTGCGCGCGGTTGCCCGTCAGGGCGACGCCGCGCTCGACGACATCGTGTCGAAGCACATGACCGCGCGCGTGGTCACGGCGTCAGAGACGGCCACGATCAATTCGATGATGCGGCAGATGACGACCGGGCGCTTCCGGCACGTTCCCGTCGTCGAGGAAGGCCGACTCGTCGGGCTCGTTTCGATCGGCGACGTGGTCAAGAGCCGGCTCGAAGAGTTCGAGGTCGAGCAGCAGGCCCTGAAGGATTACATCGCCACCGCTTGAGGTCAGATGGCGGAAACGTCTCCGCCGGTCGGCATCAGGGCGATGTGTTCGGCAATGTCCGGGATGGCGCGGCGCGCCGCCTCGCGTCCCATCGAGATCAGTTCTTCGGCGCGATGGAAATCGAACAGGCCGATTTTGCCGAGCCGCGCCGAGATCATGACGTCTGGCGGATCTCCCGCCAGGCGAGAGCGCGCAATGCGGTCCTGCGTGATGTTGAAGGCATCCATCATGGCGCTGGCGATGCCCGGCGCGCCATTGTCGTGGCGTCCGAACTGCCGGCGGAGATTCGAGGCGCGCCCCCGCATTCCGGTGAAGAAGCCCGGGGCCTCGGTTGCGGCCGCGACGCCGCTGGCCTTCTCGCCGATGGAATGGAGCGTCCGGTCGAAAACCAGCTGGTCGCTGATCACGGTGCCGCGGAACAGAGTGTCGGCGATGATGTTGACGGCGATGACGAGTTCGGCCCCGAGAGCACGGCAGACCGTCACGGGAACCGGATTGACCAAGGCCCCGTCGAAGAGCCAGCGCCCAGAGACCTGCACGGGCTCGAAAATCCCCGGCAGGGCATAGGACGCCCGCACGGCGTCGACCAGATGGCCCTTGCTCAGCCAGACTTCGTGACCCGAACCCATTTCGGTCGCCACGGCGGCGAAACCGGTGGGCATATTCTCTATCTGACTGTCCGCCAGAGCGTCATTCAGCAGAGCCTTGAGGCGCGTGCCTCCGATCAGGCCCGACCCGGAAAAGGAAACGTCCATCAGGCTGAAGATGCGCCGGCGGCTCAGCGAGCGGGCGAAACCTTCGAGGGCGTCCAGTTGGCCGCCGACGTAGCAGCCGCCCACCACCGCGCCGATGGAGGTGCCAGCCACAATGTCGGGCTGCAGGCCGTGGGCCGCCAGTTCACGCAGAACGCCGATGTGAGACCAGCCGCGCGCCGCTCCCGCGCCGAGCGCGAGTCCGACGACCGGTCGGCGGCGCGGCGGCTCGGTCGCCGTGGGGGCCGAACCGCCCGCGTCGGACTTCTCGAATGCCTTGCGCGAAAACGACAGCATCGCTCGAGATCTCCCGAAGCGTTAATCCCGGAAACAGCTTGAGTGTTCCCAATGGCCATCATGCGCCCGACTTATGGCGAGTTCTTTAATGCCGCCGGGTCTTCCGTGAAGACGAGCCTCGGTCCCTCGGCGGATCGTTCGATCCGGCGGTAGAAGCAAGAGCGGCGGCCCGTATGGCAGGCCTTGCCATCGCCTCCGGCCTCGACCACGAGCAGAATGGCGTCCTGGTCGCAATCGGTGCGGATGTCCACGACCGTCTGGATCTGTCCCGACGTGTCGCCCTTGCGCCAGAGCTCATTGCGGGAGCGGGACCAGTAATGCGCCACGCCCGTCTCGATGGTCAGCCGAAGCGCCTCGGCGTTCATGTAGGCCACCATCAGAATGTCGCCGGTGACGCGTTCCGTCGTGACGCAGACGATCAAGCCATCGGCATCGAACTTCGGCGCGAAGGCGTCGCCTTCCTCGATGGCGTGCTTGGAACCGCGGGCCGCAAAGCCTGTCCCGGCCGGGTCGTGAACGTGCATCGGGCTGCCTCCGGATTGCTGCGGCTGACATAATCGTGAAGGGCGCGTTGCGGAAGGCCGCGCCACACTCTTTCTTTCTCACGTCGTTCAGAGAACTGTCCATGCCGCAGACCAGCATCGCCTCGCCCGATCGCGGATCGAAATGCAGGGTCGGCTCATCAGCCCGGCGGAGCGGGTTGCGCCTCAGCATGGCGGTCGTCGCCGGCTTGATGTCGTCTCTGTCGCTGGCGGCGGAGCCGGAATCCTGCCCCCGTCTGATTTCGCAGGGCGCCCCACGCGTGCAGTTTGCGGCGGCGCAGAGCGAGGAGGTCCGGCTCGATTTCGTCGGGCATGCGACCTTCGTGATCGAGACGTCGGGCGGCGTTCGCATCGCCACCGACTACAATGATTACGTCAAGCCGTCGTTGCCTCTCACCGCCGTGACGATGAACAAGGCGCATTCGACGCATTATACCAATTTTCCCGATCCTTCGATCAGGCAGGTTCTGCGCGGCTGGAATCCCGATGGCGGCGAGATCGCCCATGACGTGCGCATCGACGACATGCGCATCCGCAACGTGCAGACGAACATCCGCGACTGGTCGCGCGGGACGGATTATCTCGGCAACTCGATCTTCGTGTTCGAGAGCGGGCAGATCTGCATCGCGCATCTCGGCCACCTGCATCACGAGTTGACGCCGGAGCACGTGCGCCAAATCGGGCAGATCGACGTGTTGCTCGTGCCGGTGGACGGCAGCTACACGCTGGACATCGACGGGATGATGAGCGTGATCGACAAGATCGGGCCGCGCATCATCGTGCCGATGCACTTTTTCAACCGTTCGACGCTCGAGAATTTTCTCGGGCGCGTCGGATCGCGTTGGGAGGTGGAGCGCCGCGAACAGCCGAGTCTTCTGCTCGTTCGCGACAAGCTGCCGGTCAAAACGAGGGTCGTCGTCCTGCCCGGCCGCTGAGTGCTTTTACTTGAAGCCGCGTAACAGCGTGTAGAAGCGGACCTGTTCGCTCGGATCGTCACGGAACACACCGGTGAACTGCGACGTGACGGTGGACGAGCCCTGTTTCTGGATGCCGCGGATCGACATGCACATGTGCTCGGCCTCGATCATCACGGCGATCCCGCGCGGCCTCAACGTCGTGTCGATCGCCTCGGTGATCTGCGCGGTCATGGTTTCCTGCGTCTGCAAGCGGCGTGCGAAGATCTCGACGACACGCGCGAGTTTCGACAGGCCGACGACGCCTTCGGAAGGATAGTAGGCGATGTGAGCGCGGCCGATGAACGGCACCATGTGGTGTTCGCAATGGGACGCGAACGGAATGTCGCGGACCAGAACCATGTCGTCATAGCCCTCGACCTCCTCGAACACGCGTTCGAGCACTTCGCGTCCGTCTTCGCGATAGCCGCGGAACAATTCCTCGTAAGCCTTCACGACCCGCTTGGGGGTGTCGAGCAGACCTTCGCGGTCGGGATTGTCACCCGCCCAGCGGAGCAGCACGCGCACGGCGGCCTCTGCTTCCTCCCGGCTCGGCCGGGCTTCGGCAGCGCGGATGGTCGGGGCAGGGGCCAGACGGGTCGACAAGGGCTTAACCACGGCATCCATGTGGTGCCTCCTCAGAGTTGCGGACTTTGCTGTTACGGGATCGCGCGAGCGTTGGACCAGTGGGTTTTCGTCTTTTCAGGTCGGACGCGCAAAGCTTGGCCATCGGTCGAAATGCCGCGCGCGCCGCATGCCTCGTCAGATGGCCGGCCTCCCTATATAAGGGGCTGGTCCCGCCGTGTCAGGTCATCGCCATGCTGAACGACATCTATAACCGCCGCATCCTGGAACTCGCGGGAGACATCCCGCGGCTGGGGCGGCTCGACAGTCCGGACGCGAGCGCCACGGCACATTCGAAGCTGTGCGGCTCCACCGTGACGGTCGACCTTCGGGTGGAAGACGGGAAGGTCTCGGACTTTGCCCATGACGTGAAGGCCTGCGCCCTGGGTCAGGCCTCTTCTTCGATCATGGCGCGCAACGTCGTCGGCTCGACGGCAGAGGAATTGCGTGAGCTGCGCGAGACGGTTCGCCGCATGCTGAAGGAGAATGGCGCGCCGCCCGCCGGAAAGTGGCAGGACGTCGCCGTGCTCGAACCCGTCCGCGACTACAAGGCGCGTCATGCGTCGACGCTCCTGACCTTCGATGCCGTGGTTGCGGCGCTGGAGAAGGCCGAGGGCGCCGAGACGGCCGAAACCTCGACGGCAGCCTCGGGCTAGGACGCGACATGAAGCCGGTCCGGCGGGCTGCTCATTACGCCATCCGCACCTATCAGTTGACGCTGTCCGCGCTCGTGGGCCGGCAATGCCGCCACATGCCGAGCTGTTCCGAGTTCACCGACGAGGCGATCCAGACCCACGGTTTCTGGCCCGGCGGATGGATGGGGTTGGCGCGCATCTGTCGCTGCCAGCCCTGGGGAACGGCGGGGTACGATCCCGTTCCCGAGACTCCTCCGGAGACGGCCGGGCCGCTGACGCCCTGGCGCTATGGCCGCTGGCGCGGTCCGCTAGCTTGCGAAGCGGTCGAACAAACCTCGCCAAAGGCTTGATCTCTCGGGGCTTGGCCATACCCGTCAGGATCTCGCCATGAGTTCGACTGCGAGACCGTGGATGCGGGCGCGCGATCCTTCCGGAAGAGCCTGCAGGGCGTCGATGTAGCGGCGTCCGGCCTCGCACATGCGCGCATCGCCCGGCGGCCGCTCAGGGGCTCGGCCATCCAGCAAGGCGTCGATCTCGGCGCGGGACAGGCCGCGCGCCGTCAGTTCTTTCTCCAGCAGATCGAAATCGACGTTGGAGGGAGCGCGGCGCTCGACTTTCTGGAGGCGACCGTCAGTCAGCGCATCGATCGCCGCCAAGGCCATGTCGGCCACCAGGCGGCGGTGGGTCGCCGCGAAGGCATAGAAATCCGGACTGGTGTTTCCATAGAGAAAATCGACGCAGAGCCGCGGATTGGTGCGCGAGAGCGCGGCGAGCATCTGGGCCTGGACCTCGAAGATTCGCGCGAGCGGCGCGGGCTTGGCGCGCGCCGCCAGAATGCCACGCCGCTGACGCAGCCCACGCAGCATCTCGGCCAGATAATAGTCGACGCTTTCGACCTTGCCGGCCGCGGTGGCGCGTTCGGCGAATTCGTCGATCAGGCGTTCATAATCCTGAGCAAAATTCTGCTGGATCCGCGCGAGGGCGGGCGCGTATTCGGCCGCCTGTGTCAGGGAAATCTCGATGGCGGGCCGTGCGTCGCCGCCCACCGACACGGATATGTCGGGAATGATCCTGGCGAGAGCCGATGGCCGGCGGATCGGCCCGCTTTCCAGACCGCGCCATCCGAGCATGACCAGAATCACGAGGGCCAGCCCCAGAAGGACCAGCCGCAATCCGTTCTGTCCGTCGCGGAGATGAGCGATCATGTTCGCTACACTCGCTTCTCGGCCGGACGGACACAAGGGCAAAGCATGGCCGTGCCGTACTTGAAGCGCGCCCCGGCGAACCGGGGCGCACAAGCGTCAGGGGGTCAGGCGCCGCTGCCGACGATCGAGACGAGGCGTTCCACGGTCTCCTTCGGCGCGGAGACGATTTCGGAGACGATCTTCTGCAATTCCACGCCGCTCACCGGATTGATCTCGAGACGCTCCTTCTGGGCGGCCTCGAGGAATTCCGGATCCTTCATGGTCGCGTCGAAGGCGTCGCGCAGGGCCTTCACACGTTCGGCGGGAACGCCGGGCGTCGTGAACAGCGGCCTGCCGATGGCGACGGGCGCCGAGAGCAGCCGCAGGGCGGCGCGGTCCTGTTCGTTCTTGGCGAGGTCGAGCAGCAGCGGAACGTCGGGAAGATCGGCAGCCTTCTTGAGGCCGATCTGCACAAGGATGTTCATCTTGCCGTCCTTGATCCAGTCCGGACGCGTGAACTTCCAGGTCGCCCAGCTGTTCGAGCCGCGACCGCCGACTTCCTGGCGCTCCATCGCCAGCGTCGCGTCATTGCCGCCCGGATAGCCATTGACGATCTTGAACTTGGTGCCAAGCATCGCGTTCATGACCTTCGGATATTGTTCCGAGGTGGTGTTTGCGCCGGTCGCCCCGAGGGCCACTTCCGTCTTCGTCGCGTCTTCCACCGTCTTCACGCCGGTCGACGCATTGGTCACGAGCGTGTTGTTGTCGTCGGCCGGATTGCCGATCCAGTTGAAGGCGTTGTTGTCGAACTGGATGGTCTTGTCGCCGAGCGCCTGCTGCAGGGTGAGCGACTGATCGGCGGTCGCCAGGACGGTGCCGTCCTTCGGTGCGACGCGGGCCACGAAGCCGCTGACCACGCGGCCGCCGCCGCCGGGCATGTTGCGCGGCACGATGTTGGGATTGCCGGGGATGTGCTTGGTCATGTAGCGGGCGACCAGGCGGGCGAACGTATCGTAACCGCCGCCGGCCGAATAGCCGATCAGCAGCTCGATGTTCTTGCCCTTGTAGAAAGACTCGACCGACTGCTGAGCCTGCGCGCCGAAACCGGAACCGACCAGCGCGAGCACGGCCGTAGCAGCTACCATTGTACGCTTCATCAGATGCATCTCCTTCGGGCCACGACATGCCGCGCCCGTCCTTGCAATGGGCGCGACCTATGACCGAGTGGCCACGAGGTCAAGCGAAATTGGCTCAAATTCAGCCATTTGAACACAATTGCGGCACGCCGGTCCGCATACAGGAACGCGGTCGGGTTCTTCGCGGCTTGCGCGGCGACGGCGGATTGGTATACCGGCCGCGCAGACGCTTACGCCGATTGGTTTCGGCGAGTGAGCACAAAGGAGACGACATGATTTCCGTGACTTTCCCGGACGGCGCGCAGCGTCAGTTCCCCGCCGGCACGACCGGCCTCGACATCGCCAAATCCATTTCCCCGTCACTCGCCAAGCGCACCGTCGCCATGGCGCTCGACGGCGTCGTGACCGATCTGGCCGATCCGATCGCGCAGGACGCTCGCATCGAGTTCGTCAACCGTGAGGATCCGCGCGCGCTGGAGTTGATCCGGCACGATTGCGCGCACGTGCTCGCGGAGGCCGTGCAGACGCTCTATCCCGGCACGCAAGTGACCATCGGCCCGGTGATCGAGAATGGCTTCTACTACGATTTCTTCCGCAACGAGCCGTTCACGCCCGAGGATTTCGACGCCATCGAGAAGAAGATGCGGGAGATCATCGGACGCGACAAAGCCTTCGTGAAGGAAGTCTGGACACGTGACCAGGCGGTTGCTCATTTCGAGAAGGCCGGCGAAGCGTTCAAGGTCGAACTCGTGCAGACGATCCCGGCCGACCAGGATCTCAAGATCTACCGGCAGGGCGACTGGCTCGATCTCTGTCGTGGTCCGCACATGACCTCGACGGGCAAGATCGGCTCAGCCTTCAAGCTGATGAAGGTCGCGGGCGCGTACTGGCGCGGCGATTCCACCAAGCCGATGCTGTCGCGCATCTATGCGACCGCGTTTGCCAGGCAGGAAGATCTCGATGCCTATCTGAAGCAACTCGAGGAGGCCGAGCGGCGCGATCATCGGCGCCTGGGCCGCGAGATGGATCTCTTCCATTTTCAGGAGGAGGGCCCCGGCACGGTCTTCTGGCATTCCAAGGGCTGGACGCTGTTCCAGACGCTCATCACCTACATGCGGCGGCGTCAGCACGATGCGGGCTACGTCGAGGTGAACACGCCGCAAGTGCTCGATCGGGCGCTCTGGGAAACGTCCGGCCACTGGCAGACCTATCGCGAGAACATGTTCATCACGCAGACCGAGGACGAGCGCGTCTTCGCGCTGAAGCCGATGAACTGTCCGGGTCACGTCCAGATCTTCAAGAACGGGCTGAAATCGTATCGCGACCTGCCGCTGAAGATCGCCGAGTTCGGCGTGGTGCATCGCTACGAGCCGTCGGGCGCGCTGCACGGCATCATGCGCGTGCGCGCCTTCACGCAGGACGACGCGCATATTTTCTGCACCGAAGAGCAGATCATGGCGGAATCGATGGAGATCAACGATCTCATCATGTCGATCTACGCGGATTTCGGCTTCAGCGACATCGTGCTGAAGCTGTCGACGCGGCCGGAAAAGCGGGTCGGGTCGGACGATGTCTGGGACAAGGCCGAGGCGGCTTTGAAGCGCGTTCTCGACAAGGTCGCGGAAAGCGGCATCAAGACCGGCATCAATCCGGGCGAGGGCGCATTTTACGGGCCGAAGCTCGAATATACGCTTCGCGACGCCATCGGGCGCGAATGGCAGTGCGGCACCACGCAGGTCGACTTCAACCTGCCGTCGCGCTTCGGGGCTTTCTACATTGCGCCCGACAGCGAGAAGACGACTCCCGTGATGATTCATCGCGCCATGTTCGGCTCGCTGGAGCGATTCACCGGCATCCTGATCGAGCATCATGCCGGCCATCTGCCGCTGTGGCTTTCGCCGCTGCAGGTCGTGGTCTGCACGATCACCCAGGAGGCCGATGATTACGCGCTCGAACTGATCGCGGCGGCGCGCAAGCGCGGCCTGAAGGTCGAGGGCGATCTGCGCAACGAGAAGATCACCTACAAGGTGCGCGAGCATTCGCTGGCGAAAGTGCCGGTGCTGGTGGTGGTCGGCAAGAAGGAAGCGGCCGAAAAGACCGTGTCGATCCGACGCCTCGGGTCGCAGGCGCAGACCTCCATGTCGATGGAGGAGGCCTTGACGACGCTCTCCGCCGAGGCGGTCGCGCCGGACCTGAAGCGCGCCGGATAAGGCTGGGGATCAACATCGAACCAGGAGGGGCGGCGCGTCGGCGTCGCCCCTTTCAGTTTTTTAATGCTCAGTTTAAGCTTTGGCTCTGTTTATTGACTTTTGTACATACATTCGGATAGTATCATGCGGTTCGACGGGTTCGACTGGGATGCTGGCAATCGCTCAAAGTGCGTCAAGCACGGTGTCAGCGTCCTGGAAAATGGAAGCCGTTTTCTGCGGGCATCCGGCCGTGTATCCCGATGTCGGCCACTCAGATCATGAAAGACGCTCGAAAGTCATTGGGCGATTGCAATCGGGGCGCTGGGTGTTCCTCGTTTTTACGCTTCGGCATCGCGACGGCGGAACATTCATCCGCCCGATCAGCGCGCGGTTCATGCATGCGGAGGAGGTCGCGTATTATGAAGAAAGAGCCATCCGGACTGAAGCTCATTCCGATCATGACGACCGATGAGGAAGCCGAGGCTTTCATCGATACTGCAGATTTGACGGAATACGATCTGTCGCAGTTCAAGCCGATGCGCTTCGAGTTGCAGCCGAAATCCGAGCGGGTGAACATGCGCCTCCCCAAGCTGCTGCTCGATGCGGTTCGCAGCAGGGCGGAGCGCGAGGGAATTCCTTATCAGCGCTATATTCGTCGCGCTTTGGAAACCGCCGTGGCGGAAGCGCCTTCGAAGGCCAAGTGACCCTTCTACCAGTCAGGCCGCATGCGATCCGGCTCAAAACGCCTTGAAGGTGATGATCGTGCGCGTGTCCACGATGCCGGGCAGGACCTGCACCTTCTCGCCGACGAAATGGCCGATGTCGGTTTCCTTCGAGACGTAGAATTTTGCGAGAATGTCATAATTGCCGGCGATCGAGTAGATCTCCGAAGCAATCTCGGCCTCTGCCAAAGCGCTCGCCACCTCGTAGGTGCGGCCCAGCGCGCATTTGATCTCGACGAAGAAGGTCTGCATGGCTTCGATCCTCGGGCCTATTTGGCGGGAACTTCGATCTCGCGGTCGAGATTTGACTGGACGGTGAACGTCGCCTGATGGGTTTTCCCGTCCCGGCGCGCGATGACGAAATATTCGCCTTCGGCCAGCACGAGACTCGGGAACGCGCCGATCATTTCCCGGATGACGTCGCCGCCCGGGGTCAGGACCGTGAAGCTGGTGTTGGCCAGCGCTTCGCCGCCGGGTGTGTGCACCAGTTTCAACGTGACGACGGAAGCTCGATGCCGAACGGTCGTTTCCGTGAGTTTTCCGGATTCGACGCGCACTTCGGCGGTGACGACCGAGTTGGTGGCGTTGGCGGGCGTGCCGTCCGCTCCCGGGGCCGTCGACGTAACGTTGGGGTCGAGATAGGTCGAGACGATGCGGTAATTGCCTTCCGGCAGGCGGATCATCTCGCCGGGCTTGGCGTTGGGGGCGACGAGCTTCGCCTCCGATCCCGTGCGTTCGGGAACATAGACCGCGAGCGTCAGCCGGTTGGGCTGAATCGGCGTGTCTCCCAAGGTCGCGACGACCATGAGCGCGCCGGCATTCAGCGGCATGCGCTCCGACACGTTGGAACCGCTGATGGAGACCCGTCGCGTCGCCGACGCGAGACCGTATGCGACGTGCACGACATAGTCGCCGTCGGGCAGGCTGAGCGACGGCGTCGTTTCGCGCGATTCCGCCACGAGCTGGTGCTTCTCGTTTTCGGCTCGCTCCTGAAAGACGCGCCAGTGGACGCCACTGACGAGCGTCTGCGATTCGCCGCCGAAGGTCGCCGACAGGAACAGGGTTCCGCCGCCTGGGGACGTCGTGGCTGAGGGAGGCGAGAAGAGGCCGCGGTTCGGCTGCGCAGGCTGCCAGTCCTGAGCCTGGGCCAGCGGCGCGCAGACGAGCGCCGCCACCAGCCCCATCCGGGCCGTGAGGCTTCTGGCGCGGGCCGAAGCAGCGTGAGGCGCGATCCATTTCATGGTGCCTGAGTCCTTGCCGCAATCCGGGCCTGCGGTCAACGCGGCGCGCAGCCGCTAGCTTTTGTCGCGAGAGACAAGTCCGGCCACGATCGAGCCGAGGTTCGACCATGAGAACGGCTTGTACTCGAACTCCACGAGATGGCGGCCGGCCGGTACTTCGACGCCGCGAAACAGAATGTTGGCGCGCAAGAGGGTTTTTGGCTCACCATCCACCCGCACCTGCCAACCCGGATAGTAGAGGTCGTGCAGCACGAGCACTCCGGCCCTGTCGCTGTCGACTTCCAGAACGACGCGGCTGCCGCCGTGGCTGCGGATCTGAACGCTTGAATCCGGCAGCGTCTCGCTGTCGCGCAGCGCATACATCTCGCTCAGCTCGGCCATCTGCCGATAGTCGATCAGCGCCTCGCGGCTGCGATTGAAGTCCGGGACGGCGCTTTCCTCCAGCACGGTCTCGCGGTCCACCGGCTTGACCTGCATGGCGAGGTAGGCGCGGGGGGCTGGTTCGCCGAGCTGATACACGTACATGTTGTCGCCCGAGTAGATCAGCGTGGCGCGTGGACGTGGGACGTGTCGCGGCAACTTGTTGAGCGGACGGTCGAGCACGAGATATTCGAGGCTCAGAAGGCCGGCCAGATTGCAGCGATATCCACGAAACGTCCCGGGAAAATGCCGGAGATTGGGGTCGCCGGCATTTTCACCGGGGCCAACCGCCCGGGCATAATCGGCAATCCGCAAAGGGTTGTACCCGAGGGTATTTTCAAGCCCCAGCACCATGGCGGCGTTCTGCCAGGGCCCGCCGAGACCGAGGATTTCGACACGTGGATAAGCGCCGCGCTGATGCGCCTTGCGGATTTCGGCTGCAAGAATCTCGAGGCCGCGCCGGTCGGACGGCGCGAGGCCGTCGTAGACGGCATAGCGGGCTGCCGGTTCCGCGTTGAGCGAAGAGGCGGCGTTGCGGAGAATGAGTTCGCCTCCCGCGAAGGCGACGAGCACGATGGCGGCCATCGCGCGGCGGCGAGGGCCGCCGTGATCCGCAAGGAACAGAACAGCGACGACGCCGAGCGCGATGGCTGCGGCCCAGGCGAGGGTGCGCAGGCTGGCAGGGAGCTGATTCCTCGCGTCGGCGAACGACAGGGCCGAGCTGATCGTCCCGATCACAAGGCCGGCAGCCAGCACAGCGAGCCCCGAGGCAAGGGCCGGATGCAGACCGTGAAACGGCCGCGGGAATCCTTCTGCGACGTAGCGATGCAGCAGATAGCCGGACGCAATCGCGACGGCGACGTTGAGCAGGAAGGTCGCATCGGCCGGCCGGCGATAGAGCGAGAATCCCGGCACGTGGTCGAACAGCAGGCCGAAGACGGGTGTGTAGCGTCCGACCGCGTAAAGGGCGGCGATCAGGCCGACGAGCAGGACGTAGCGGATGTTGCGTCCTAGGATCCGTCCGCCGGCAAGACCGTGCCAAAGCAGCAGCACCATCGGCAATGTGCCGACGAACAGGTAGTTGATCGTGCGGTCGGTGAAGTCGGCCAGTTCGGTGGCCTCATAGCCCGGCCCGAAATAGTTGTACGTCCAGTCGGTCGATCCAAAAATGTTTCCAACCAGGAAGGTCGCGAAATTCGCCGGGTGCAGAGAGCCCGCTGCCGCGACCCCGTAGGGAATGCCGGGGCGGTTCGATGCGGCGAGGAACTGCATGGTCAACAGGCTCGGAACGAGCAGGGCCGCGACGATGAGGACCGCGGCCGTGACCATCAGGGGAAGGCGACTGCGAAGGAACGCGCCTGGACGCTCGTCTCGGGCGACATGCCAGGCGAATGCCCCGACCAGCGCAAAGGCAAACAGAAACGCCACCTGATCGCGACCGAGCACCATCAGGGTCGCGAACAATGCGAACAGCCCCGTGTAGAGATAGGACCGGCGACCGAGCGCCACCTCCAGGCAAAGCAGCGCGAGGGGGAAGAAGGCGTAGGAAATGATGATTCCCGTATGCTGCAGGCGGGATGCGGCTGCGCCGCCCAGCATGAACACCATGGCGGCCAGCACGGCTCCGGCGTGATGCCAGCCCCGCCGTCTGAAAAGACCAAGGACCCCGACGCCACCGGCAAACAGATGCCCGAAGATCACGGCGTCGAAGAGCATCATGGATGCTTTGGGGGCCACGAGGGCGAAGAGCACCATGCTCGGTGTGAAGAGCAGCGATTGCGGGTCGGCCGCCGAGGGATGGCCGCCGAAATGATAGGGGTTCCAGACCGGGATCTCGCCACGCGAAAGCGACTCGGCGAGGAAGCGGAAGAACGGGTAAAACTGATTCTTGGAATCCCATGGGACGACTGCGCCGGACCAGATCCAGGAGGCGAGTGCGAGGCCTGCGAAGGCCATGAGGCCCGCGACGGCCGCTGCCATCTGGACTCGCGTCCAGCGCCGCGCACGGGTTTTTTCGGAGGCCAGATCCCTCCAGGCCTGACGAACCACGCCCGAGTTCAGCGCTACGGGGCCGGCAAGATCGAATTGCGACATCTAGTGTTCACCAAAGCGGTCCGGAGCCGGAAAACCTGGGAAGCAACGGAGGCGTCCGGCCCGTCGCTTCGATCGTCCAATCGGGGTGAATCACGGCTGCGGCGCCGGTCGCAATCCGCGCCAGGCTAGCCAATTCCTCCCTCATCAGCGCAGCCGGCGGACGAGCCGCCATCTGCGATCACCTTCTCGGGTCCCGATCAGGGGCGCTTGCGCCCGGGCCGGGATCTTGTCAAAAGCCTGCAAAGTCTAGACGCTCTTCACGTGTACGCAAGGCTTTGGCGCGACCGTTGTCCAAGACGGTCAATGTCGAGCGCCAGACAAGGGACCCTGCGACCTTCCATCCTTTTTGCAGAGGTGAAATGAACCCGGCATGAATGACACGCTGTCGCTGCTCTCCACACGTCGTTCCGTCGCGCCCGTCGCCTTGCGCAAGCCGGGACCCGACGCTGCCCAGGTCGAGACCCTTCTGAGGCTCGCGTCGCGCGTCCCCGACCATGGCAAGCTCGCGCCATGGCGGTTCATCGTCTTCGAAGGCGCTGGACGCGAGCGGGCAGGCGCGATCATCGCCGAAGCCTTCGCGCGAATGGAGCCCGATGCGCCGCAAAACCGCATCGACGCCGAACGCAAGCGGTTGAGCCTCGCGCCGCTGGTGATCGCGGTCGTGTCGCGCGCCGCCCCCGCCAAGGTCCCGGAATGGGAGCAGGAACTCTCGGCTGGGGCCGTGTGCATGAACCTGCTGGTCGCCGCGACGGCCATGGGTTTCGGAGCCTCCTGGCTGACGCAATGGTACAGCTACGATCGGGACGTGCTGACGCATTTCGGCCTTGCGGAACACGAGCGCATCGCGGGCTTCATCCACATCGGGCAGAGCGAGAACGCTCCGGCGGATCGCCCGCGGCCGTCGCTCGACGATATCGTGACGCATTTCGCCGCCGAGGGGGATCGACCGTGATCTTCTTCGAGCCTCACAAGCGCGACAAAGCGATCTTCCCCTATGATCCCTTCAAGGCGCTGATCGCGCCGCGACCGGTCGGGTGGATCTCCACCATGGGGCCGGATGGCACGGTCAATCTCGCGCCCTACAGTTTCTTCAACGCTTTCTCGGGCGCGCCGCCGCTGGTCGGGTTCAGCAGCGAGGGCTACAAGGATTCAGCCGCGCTCGCCGAAGCGTCGGGCGAGTTCGTCTGGAACATGGCGACCTACGATCTGCGCATGGAGATGAACGCCACGTCGGCGCCCCTGCCGCGCGGCTCGAGCGAGTTCACCCATGCCGGGCTCGAAACCGCGCCATGCCAGATCGTCAAGGCCCCGCGCGTCGCCGCGTCTCCAGGCTCGCTCGAGTGCAAGGTGACGCAGATCGTCCGGCTGCAGGACATGAACGGCGGCCTGACGGATCGCTATCTCGTGCTGGGGCAGGTCGTGGGCATTCACATTGACGAAAAATATCTCGTCAACGGCATGATCGACATTGCCGCCATGATGCCGATCGCGCGCTGCGGCTATCAGGATTATGCCGTCGTCGACAAGGTGTTTGCCGTGAAGCGCCCGGCGGGCGCCGGCAATCAGTCCGGCGGAGGCTGATGAGCGCGGGCCGCGCGCGCGATGATGCGCTGCGCGCGCGCAAGATGCGGACGATCGAACATGCGTCCATCGATGCTGACGGCGCCCGCGTCCGGGCGTGCAGAAAAGGCCGCCACGATCGCCTCCGCGCGCGCGAGGATTTCGCCTGACGGCGTGAACAGCGTGTTGATCAGCGCGACCTGATCGGGATGGATCGCGAGTTTGGCCGCGAAGCCATCCGCGCGGGCGCGCGAACATTCGTGCCGCAGACCGTCGAGATCGCCGAAGTCGGCGAAAACCGTGTCGATCGCGGGAACGCCTGCGGCGGCGGCGGCGAAGAGAGTCAGGTGGCGGACGAGGGCGAAGGGCGGGGACCATTCGCCGCGTTCGTCGCGATTGTCCTCCGCGCCGATGTCGGCCGACAGATCCTCGGCTCCCCAGGCCAGCGCCGTCAGGCGGTGGCTGGCGCGCGCATAGGTCGAGAGGCCGAAGATGGCGGCGCCGGATTCCGTCACGATCGGCAGAATGCGGGTGGAGCCGTCCGGCAGATCGTTTTCGGCTTCCTGCACGGCCAGCTTGGCGGCGAGATGCTGAACGTCCATGCCCGACCGGGATTTCGGCAGCATGATTCCATGCGGCCGCGCGGGCATGACGGCGTCGAGATCTGCGTCCGCAAGTCCGGACTCGAGTCCGTTGATCCTCACGAAGACCAGAGGCGCGCCATCCCGCGCCGACAGATCGCGCAGGAATTCCGCCGCGGCGGCGCGGGCCTGCTCTTTGTGCGGGAGTGTGACTGAATCTTCGAGGTCGACGACGAGCGCATCGGCTCCGCTCTGCGCTGCGCGCGCCAATCGGCGCGGCGCGTCGGCGGGGACGAAGAGGAGGGAGCGCATGTCCTGGTGCATGAGAGCAGTCATGGCACCGGCCGCCGCTTCATGAAAGCGTGGCGGCGGCATTCAGCCACCAGCACGTCGTCCTGATTGTACGCCCGATGGAAAAACGTCACGATCCCGGCGTCGGGCCTTGAGGCGGACGGCCGCGTCTCGACGATTTCGGTCTCGCATCTGACGGTGTCGCCTTCGAACAGCGGAGCCGGGAAGTGCACGTCGGTCATGCCCAGATTTGCGATGGTGGTGCCCACCGACAGATCGTTCACCGCGATGCCGATCATCAGCCCGAGGGTGAACAGCGAATTCATCAGCGGGCGGCCCCATTCCGTCTCGGTCGCGCAGAAATGCGCATCGATATGCAGCGGCTGGGGATTCAGGGTCAGGTTGGAAAACAGCATGTTGTCCATCTGGGTCACCGTCCGGCGCAGGCGATGGCGATGGACCGCGCCGGCCTTGAAATCTTCGACGTACCAGCCGCCGCGCGGATGCGGCTCTGATGGCGGGGAGGCGGTCATGGCATCTCCGATACCTGTATCATTATGTGACAGATCAATAGCTTAAGCGTCCGTTTACCATGACGCCGGATAGTGGGGACACGGCGATATCGACGACCATCGCCCGTTTGAGTTTTTGTTGCGAGCAGTAGGTGTTTGAGATGATCAGCCGGCATTTCTTCGCATGGGCCAAGACTACCACTCCGGGCGAGCGCGCCGAGGGTGTCGCGTCGCTCGTGCAGGATTTTCTCCACATGGACCTGACGGTGGAAGAGCGGCTCGACGTCGAGAGCATTCTCACGGTCCTTCTCGAAGATCCTTCCATTCCGGTTCGGCGGGCCATGGCCGAGGGGCTGGCGCGGGCCGCGGCGGCTCCCCATCACGTCATCGTCGGGCTGGCGAACGACCAGCCTGAGGTCGCCGCCGTCGTGCTTGGCCGTTCTCCGGTCCTGTCGAGCGAAGAACTGATCGAGTGCGCACGGGTTTCTGGCGCGGCGGCGCAGATCGCGATTGCGGATCGCGCCGAGCTTCCGGCCGTGGTCGGCAGCGCTCTTGCCGAGACCGCGACGCGCGAGGCGGTGCTGACGCTGGCGCGCAATGGCGGCGCGGCTTTGACCTGCGACGCGCTCGCCACGATCGTGCAGCGCTTCGGCCAGGACGGCGACATTCGGGAGGCCATTCTCCGTCGGCCCGAGGTTCCGGCCGTGATCCGGCTCGACCTCTCGGCTGCGGTGGCGGCATCGCTTTCTCGATTCGCCCTCGAAACAGGCTGGCTTTCGACCGAGCGCTGCGAGCGGGTGACGCGCGAGGCGCGCGAGAAGGTGGCGGTGTTGGTCGCGGCCGACGCCGCGGAGGCGGGTGGACCGACGGCATCGGGCGTCGCCCGACGTCTCCGGGTCACCGGCGCCCTGACGCCGGGGCTCCTGCTGAGAGCGCTGCTCAGTGGCGACCGGTCCCTCTTCGAATCCGCCTTGTGCGAATTGTCGGGGCTTCCTTTTGCCAAGGTCGCGGGCCTGATCGGCCGTCCGGATGCCCAGGGCTTCCATGCTCTCTATCAGCGTGCAGGTCTCCCGATCTGGCTGCTGCCGGCCTTCCAGGCTGCCATCGAGGCGCAGGGCCGTCACGATTGTGCGTGCGACAGAGAAGAAGGCGCGCATCTGTTGCGTCCCCTGGTCGACCACGTGCTCGGCGCCTGCTCGCGCATGACGACTCCGGAAGCCGGCAAATTGATCGCGCTTCTGCGGCGCTTCCAGGCCGAGGCCGCGCGGGATTCGGTCAGGCGTCTGGCTCTTCCTTCGGGCGACGAGGGCAGGGGAGGCGACCTGATCCTGGATCTGCCGGTGCATTCGCGGCGTCTGCTGGCTGCTTGACGCTAAATGATCGTGAGACGTGAAGAGGCGGCCTTTTCCGGGGCCGCCTTTTTTCATGGGCATTCGCGACGGCTCTCGGACGTTGGGGAGAATCGGCCTGATTCTTTCCCGACTCACCCTTTGCTCACGTTTTCGAGAGCTTCCCCGACCCATCGGAAGCCTTGCCATGAACGCAGCTTCACCCAAACCGGGCGGCAAAACGGAACAAATCGCGAAAATTAGCTCTAGCTTAGCCATAAAGATGTGGCAATAATGCAGCAAGAGGCGGACAAACCTCTGGATTCCCCTGAATCCGGCTCAAAAAGCCTCCCCTGCCGTCCCGCTCGGGTTATTGTTGGAAACACCGAAGCAGTCGGCACGCACAGATGCAGGCGCTTCGGGCTCGAGAGTTAAGGGGAATGACGGTTCGACCTCGTGGGGCTTGCCCTGACAAGGACATCGAGGCCGGACTGAACCAGCTCTTGAATCGGGTCTTTCACACTGGAGGTTTGCATATGAAGCTCGGTAAGAGCCTTCTCCTCGGTTCCGCAGCGGCTCTTGTCGCGACTGCTGGCGCCTCTGCCGCCGATCTGCCTTCCCGCAAGGCAGCTCCCGTGGCTTATGTCAAAGTTTGCGACGCTTATGGCGCAGGCTTCTTCTACATCCCCGGCACGGACACCTGCGTGAAGGTCGGCGGTCGCGTTCGCGCTGACTATGCCTTCTCGGCCACGCAGAACATCTTCTCGCCGACGACGGCTCCGACGTTCAACGGCACGACCGGTGTCCGCACGAACTTCCTGGGCACCTCCAGCGACGCCGTGAACGCGTATGGCTGGGAAGCTCGCGGCCGCGTTGACCTCGACGCCCGCACGCCGACGGCCTGGGGCACGGTTCAGACCGTCCTGGCGCTCCGTCTCGCCCGCACCACCGGCGTTCTCGCCGAAGCCGGCCCGAGCCTTTCGGCTTCTGGCGCTTCGCCGACCCTCGAAGCCGCCTACATCCGCTTCGCCGGCTTCACCTTCGGTGCGGCTCGCGACAACTTCTCGTTCATGCCCAGCACGTTCTACGGCGCTGGTCACTGGTCGTCCTTCGCCAACGGCGCCAAGCAGCTCGCCTACACCGCCGTTCTCGGCGGCGGCCTGAGCGT